>CAZKJP010000006.1:0-51845 GCA_964553075.1 uncultured Sangeribacter sp.
AAATCACTCCAATCCAGCGACCCCAGTACCTCTTAAATTTTATGAGACGGGGTCTTAGTCTGAAAATTAGTTAAGGGAGAATACTGATATTTGAAAAATACAAAAATCCCTCCGGTTAAGATTAAACCTTAGCCGGAGGGACTGCTCTATATATGGCAGAGTGCAATAAAGGTCAGGGGAGGGGCGTTACTTTATCAATGAAACGGAATCACCTACATACCAAATCATCATCAATCCGCATCCCGGGGAGGTCTCTGATAGGGCGTCTTCTGGTTGCCTTCTGTATGATGGGTATCTTCGTGCCGGTGGCTTCGGCCCGGTGGGGGGAGAAAGTACCCAACCGCCAATATGCAGATCTCAAGCCCTGGCATTTAGGGTTTTCGGTAGGGTTCCACATGCAGGATCTCACCTTCTATCACAATGGCTTCACTACCCCTAACGGTGAGAGATGGCAGATGGAGGTGCCGGACTTCTCACCCGGCTTCAATGTAACGGTATTAGGAGATTTTCGACTTCACCGGTATCTTAACCTGCGTCTATCTCCGGGAATGTATTTTGGTTCCAAGACGGTTGAGATGAGGGACTTCGATGGTGATGGTAGGGAGATGCAGGATGTGAAGAGTTCCTACGTTGTAGTTCCTTTGGATCTGAAAATATCCGGAGACCGTCTTCACAACACCCGCCCTTATCTGACTTTAGGAGCAATGGCAGCCTTCGATATCTCCAAGAAGCGTAGCGAGGCCTTGGTTTTCAACTCGGGAGACGCCTTCCTGACCGTAGGACTCGGGTGCGATTTCTACCTCCCCTTCTTCAAACTCAATCCTGAGATCAAATTCTGTTTCGGTCTGACGGATATCCTTAAGCATAACCGTCCCGATCTTGAAGATGATCCCGAGACATTGAAATTCACCCAATCCCTGACTAAGGTAAAACAGAATATGGTAGTCGTCTCATTCTATTTCGAATAGAGGAGAGCCATAACCGATATTTCCGTCAGAGTTTTCAAACCTATGCATCATCAAGCTCAATGTCAATATCAAGAAATCAAATATTGCGTCTTCTGTCAGTGATCATAATGATAGCGGCCTTCGGGTTGCCGGGGCACGCCCAGAGTGATCCGCAGTTCAACCAATATTGGGCTCTTCCCTCATATTATAATCCGGGAGCGGTCAGCGACAGCGACTTCGTACGCATCCGTGGAGCAGCCCGCCTGCAATGGCTTGGAATCAAGAACGCTCCTAAATCTTTTGCCGGTACGGCAGACATGCCTCTGAAGTTATTCGGGAAAAGAATCGGAGTAGGGGCAACGGTAACAAGCGAATCCCTCGGCCTTTTCTCAAACTTCATGTTGGGAGTACAGGGAAGTTACCGGTTTACCTTCAAGAACAAAAGTTACCTGAATGCCGGTATTCAGCTTGGCTTCTTCAATTCCAAGTTCAAAGGCACTGAGGTATATATCCCCGACGGTGATGATTACCATAACTCGAACGACCCGGCTATACCGACTCAGGACCTTGCCGGTACTGCCTTCGACTTAGGAGTAGGAGCCTGGTATGTCCATCCCCTCTTCTCGGTAGGTATATCAGGGCAGCACTTGATGAAACCCTCGGTAACAATGCAGCAGGAGGGTTCAGATACCGGGGGAGGACAGGAATACAAGACCGAAGTAGGGCGCATGGCCTATTTGATGGCAATCGGCAATATCGGCATAAAAAATACGTTATTTGTATTGCAGCCGTCTCTGTTGCTGAAAAGCGATTTTCAGATGTTTATGGCTGAGATTACAGCCCGCGCGACTTACCGGCGTTTCCTTTTCGCCTCGCTCGGATATAGGCTAAACGACGCCATATCCGTATCCGTAGGAGCGGAGTTTAAGAATTTCTTCGTAGGGTATGCTTACGAATACCCCTTGTCGGCGATCGGCAAGGTCAGCAGCGGCAGCCACGAGCTGGTAGCCGGCTATAGCCTGAAACTCGACCTCTCAGGCAAAAATAAGAACCGGCACCGGGCGGTGCGCATCATGTAATTGAAAATGAAATTTATGCAGATTCTAAATAAATCCATACTTTCCGGGAAAACTTTCAAGAAGAGTCTTCCCGTCTGGTCGCTCTCTCTGTTGGCTTTGGCTGCCGGAGGGTGTATGAGCAGCCGTGGCTCCGGCGCCGGTGGTGAAGTAACCGGTGTTGGCGGCAGTGCTATGGCCGAACCGACTCCTTACGGGATGGTGCTCGTAGATCGTGGAGCATACGCCATGGGTCCGGCAACCGAGGACTCTACCTGGAATGTGAAGAAAAACCAGAGAGGAGTATCGGTAGATGCTTTCTGGATGGATGAGACAGAAGTGACCAATTCCAAGTACAAGCAGTTCGTATTCTGGGTACGCGACTCGATTATCCGCGAGCGCTTGGCTGACCCCGCTTTCGGCGGCAACGAGGCTTTTAAGATCGAAGAGGATAAGGAGGGAAACCCAATCAAGCCATACCTTAACTGGAATAAGGCTATTCCATGGAGGAACGCCAATGAGGATGAGCAGCGCGCTATAGAGAGCGTTTACCGTACCAATCCCATTACTGGACGCCGGGAGCTCGACCCGACTCAACTCAATTACCGTTACGAAGTTTACAACCACACCGAAGCCGCCAAACGTAAGAACCGTCTGGATCCCGCTTTGCGTGAATATAATACCGACAAGCCGGTTCCGACCGACCTGCCGATCATATCCAAAGATACCGCTTACTTTACTGACGAGGGCCAGATTGTACGCGAGACCGTTACCCGTCCGTTGACCGGTGATTATGACTTCCTTAACACTTACATAGTGAATGTCTATCCCGATACTACGGTTTGGATCAACGATTTCGAGAATGCCTACAATGAACCCTATACCCGGATGTATTTCTCTCATGCCGGTTACAATGAGTACCCGGTAGTAGGGGTAAGCTGGGATCAGGCGAATGCTTTCGCCAATTGGCGTACCGATTACCTGCGTCGCTCGTTGGGTAGGGAGGGTGTCTTCATCGAGCCATACCGCCTTCCGACAGAGGCCGAATGGGAATATGCGGCCCGTGCGGGCAATTCCGAAAGCTCTTACCCTTGGGAAGAACTTCTTCCTATGGACGAGCGCGGGTGTTTCTACGCCAACTTCAAGCCGATGGATGGCGACTTCACCCGGGATGGTCATCTTATTACATCGGCGGTAGGTACCTACAAACCGAACGACTTCGGACTTTTCGATATGGCGGGTAACGTTTCCGAGTGGACCTCGACCGCATTTACGGAGTCAATTAATGCGCTTACCTCGGATATAAACCCCGAATACCGGTATAATGCGGCAAAGGAGGATCCCTATAAGATGAAGCGCAAGATCGTTCGTGGTGGATCTTGGAAGGATGTAGCTCATAACCTGCGCTCTGACCTCCGGCAATGGGAATATCAGAATGAACAACGTTCATATATCGGCTTCCGGTGCGTAAGATCTCAGATCGGCTTCGCAAAAGGCACAAACAAGAAAAAGAAATAAAACCGCAGGCAGTCTCCTCGGCAATTGGATAATTGACCGTAGGAGCCGGCTGTAAGAAAATCAGAATACTCAAGATGGTAAAGATAAAGAAATACGCCAACGTCATAGAACGCTTTCTCCACGGAGAGAAAGGCCAGCGGTTTTTCAATTTCGCCTACTCGGTAGGCGCAGCGATCGTAATCTGGGGTGCCCTATTTAAGATTTTGCACCTTCCGGGCGGAAGTACCCTCCTATGTATCGGTATGGGTACTGAGATCGCGATGTTCCTATTGACAGCCTTTGACCGTCCTCCTAAGGAGTACGCCTGGGAAGATGTATTCCCGGTACTTGACTCCAAGGATCCCGAAGATCGTCCGGATTTTCACGGCGGAGGCGGAGTAGTCATCTCCGGTGGGGATGGTTATGGTAATTATCCTGCTGACGGCATCCAAGGTGGCCAATATGGTGGTCAAGTTGGAGGTGGTCTGATACCGGCGGCCGCCGGTGGCCTTACCGAAGAGGATACCGCCTCTCTTCGCGAGAGTATCGCCAAGATGGCTACCGCTTCTGAGCAACTTTCTCAGATGGCCGAATTGACCTCAGCAACCCGTAATTATCTGGAGCAGATAGGAGCTATTTCAGACCAGATGGCTCAGTTGCGTTCTACCACTGAGGCCTTGAATCAGGTATCGGCTACATTGCTGGAATCATACCGTGCAATTACTGACAATTCGAGCCAGATCCAATCCTCATCGGCCGGATATGTAGGTCAGCTTGCCGACCTGAGCCGTAACATAGGAGCCCTGAATACTATCTATGAGCTACAGCTGAAGAGCTCCGGATCTCAGCTTGAAAGCATAGACCGCGCGAACCGTGGCCTGAAGGACATTCGCGACATGTATGAGAAATCGGCCCGCGAGTCATCCCGTTATTGCGAGGAGACAGAGAAGATGGCCCGTTATATGAAGCAGCTCAACTCTGTATATGAGAAGATGCTGACAGCAATGACCGTTAACATGGCCAACCCAATGATGGGGAGTGCCACACCGTTCAACCGCGAAGAAGACTGAATCTATGGCAGGAGCAGGGAATAATGTAGCCCGAATGTCGCCCCGCCAGCGCATGATCAACCTGATGTATATCGTACTGACGGCGATGCTTGCGCTGAACGTCAGCTCGGATGTATTGAACGGCTTCTCGCAGGTCAGTGAATCTCTGAGCCGCTCAAACGGCAACATGACGGAAAAGAATGAAAACCAGTTCCAATATCTTCAGGAACTGTATGATAAGAACCCCGGCAAAGTCGGTCCATGGTATGAGAAAGGGAAGGAATTGCATGGACGTACTGCCGCGGTATATATGATGATCGACTCCTTGAAGATCTCCATCGCGGAGGCGGCCGATGGCAAGGGAGCTGACTATATGAATCTTCAGAACCTCGATGACTTGGAGGCCTCTTCGGTAACGATGTTGAATCCGGCTACCATGCGTGGACGTCAGTTGCGCGAACGGATAGATGCTTACCGGATATACGTATCTTCTTTGGTTCCGGATACAGCCCGCAGAAGAGTCCTGGAGCAGATGCTGAATACTCAGCCTGTGACCAAGACCGGCGCCGTAGGGCAGACCCAATGGGAGGAAAGGATGTTTGACAATATGCCGGCTATCGCGGCCATAACCCTTCTGACCAAACTTCAGGGAGATATCCGTCAGGCTGAGTCTGAAGCGATGGCAAACTTGATTACCAATGTGGATATCGGGGATGTACGCGTAAACGAATTGAACGCATACGTCATCCCTAATTCCAATATGATTATTCGCGGAGGTAAGTATTCGGCTAATATAGTATTGGCAGCGATAGATACGACGCAACGTCCTACCATATATATCAATGGCTCGAAACTCAATAACGACAAAGGTCTTTATGAGTTTGTGCCGGGATCAGTAGGTACCCATGATTACTCTGGTTTTATTGAGGTAATGCGTGGGGATGGAACATTGGATCGTAGGCCTTTCAAGTCATCCTATACTGTTTTGGAGCCGATGGCTACCATCTCAGCTACCATGATGAATGTATTGTATGCCGGAATCGAGAACCCGATCTCAATCTCAGTCCCCGGGATACCGATGTCGGCAATCAACGCGACAATGACCAATGGTACATTGACCAGGAAGGGTGATCTTTGGGTAGCGCATCCGGGTAAAGTAGGAACAGAGGCCGAAATCTCTGTTTCGGCTACCCTTGAAGGCAGGAGCCAGAGTGTAGGCTCGATGAAGTTCCGCGTTCGTAAGTTGCCCGATCCTACGGTTTATCTCCCCGTGAAGGATGCAGCCGGAAACACCGTACATTATAAAGGTACCCCTAAGCGTATATCAAAACAGCAGCTTATGGCGGCCGAAGGACTCGGCGCGGCTATAGATGATGAGATTTTGAATGTAACTTACTCAGTAGTTAGCTTCTCGACTATCTTCTACGACTCAATGGGTAACGCTATCCCGGAGAACTCCGACGGCTCCCATTTCTCAAACCGTCAGAAAGAGCAGTTCAAGAGACTTAAGCCGGGAAAGAACTTCTTTATCTCCAATGTCAAGGCCAAGGGCCCGGACGGAATAACCCGCGACATATCTCCTATGGAGGTTGCAATTAACTAACAGACAATGAAAATCAATATAAGGAAATTCATCCCCCTCGCTACTCTGGCGGCATTGGCTGTCAGCTCGTTTGCTCAGGTAGAGAATGCCGGAGGCGTCCGTCGTCGCTCGGAGCGCGAGAAAAAGAATCAGGAGCAGACCGCTGGGGCGACTGTTACAGACCGTATGCAGGGTTTCTTCGAGAAGAAAGAGACCCATGATGCTGACCTCGCTTATCTGCGCCAGATTTATCGCGCCATTGACCTTACCAAGGATGCCAATACTCCTCTTTATTTCCCGGAAGATGTAGTGGATGGTCAGGAGAACCTTTTCCGTCTTATGTTGCGTCTAATTGTAGACGGACAGGTGCCGGCTTACGAATATTTAGATGGGCGCGAGGTGTTCACCGACCAATATAAGGTTAATGTACCGGAAATGTTAGATCGTTTCGGTATCTATTATACTCAGAGCGGTTCCGAAAGGAATCCTAAGATTACAATTGAAGAGGCAGATGTACCGACCGGTCAGGTATTGACTTATTATATCTTGGAAAGATGGGAGTTTGACCGCCGTTCAAACCAGATGAAGACCAAAGTCGAGGCAATCTGTCCTGTATTGAGCCGTTCGGGAGATTACGGAGGCAACGACCGTTATCCAATGTTCTGGGTAAAGTTCGACCAGTTACGTCCCTTCTTGGCCCAGCAGCATGTCTTCCTGAGCGATGATAATAACCTTCAGCAATATTCGCTGGATGATTATTTCAACCTCACAATGTATGATGGGGAAATCTACAAGACTCGCAATCTGAGAAATCTATCGATGGCTCAGATGTACCCGGACGAGGATGATATGAAGAGGGCGCAAGACAGCATCGACCGCCGTCTGCGCGAGTTCGGAAAGAACCTCTGGGTACCAACTCGCGAGGAGTATTTAGCTCAGAAAGAGAAGGAAGAAGAGGCGAAAGAATTGGCTGAACAGGCCAATGACTCCATCCCGGAACGCACGGTAGCAGAGGCCGGCGAAGATGGGGAGAAGGTAACGACCGTACGCTCCTCCAAACGCAAGTCCACCCGCAAGAAAACCTCAGCTTCGTCTTCTTCATCATCAAAAGAAAAGAAGAGTACCCCTAAGAAGACTAAAGTGAAGAAAGCTCCCTCATCTTCCTCTTCCTCAGGTAATTCTAACGCGGCGAAATCGGTGCGCCGTCGCAAGAAGTAATCTGTAATATATTAAATGATTAGCCCATTCTTGGGCTAAATACATAAAAATCAGGCTCCGGAATACTTTTTAAGTATCCCGGAGCCTTTTCTATTAGGATATTTTATTAACTTTGACCTCGGATAAAGATTCAAGAAAAAATCCCGGATCACCCAAGCCGGGTTAGACCCTTCCCAAGGTGGGTCATAGTACTAACCTGAAGTAAAGGATATATTATCAGATAATTTTATATCCGGCTTCGTAACTAATCACAACATGGGCAAATTTACACAAATTTCTTCTAAAGCAGCCCTCGCGGTTATCCTTCCGCTGAGTTTATCAGCTTTCGCTGCCGAGCCCTTACCCTATTCCTGTGACTTCGCTACTCAGGAAAAACTATCGGAATGGCAAGCTCTGGATTTAGACGGCGATGGACTGACCTGGCAAATCGGCAAGCCCGACTATGGTCAGGATATGGCAAAATCCCAATGTGCCTATTCAACGTTTGCCGATACCGACAACCGTCTGATCTCCCCGGCTCTTTCGCTGCCTGCGGGCAAGAACATGTCCCTCAAATTCAAGTATTATACCTCCTATTACGTTACGGAGATACTTGATGTCTATCTGTCGACCACGCCTCTGACTGGAGATACCGAAGAGGGTACGCTGATCCAGACTCTGAACCTGAACAATTATTACGGTAAGGATCAGACAGTACTTATCCCTGCTCTTGAAACCGGCGGAGATTATTATCTGACATTGCTTCACCGGGCTACGGTAGATAACAATTTCGGATTTGTGCTTTTTATCACCGACTTGGTGATAGATGAAGTGAAGGATGGTAATCTTACCGGAACAGTAAGTACTCTATCCGGTCCATTAGCCGGAGCATCGGTATCATTATCAGGGGCCGTAAATAGAAGCGCGGTTACTGACAGCGATGGCAAGTACTCTTTCGAAGAGATCCCTGCCGGTGCCTATACAATTGAGTTTACCGCCTTCGGTTACAATACCACAACCAAGACCTTCGAGGTGTCAGCTGAACAGACTACCGATGGGTCCGCTACCCTTTATGAGATGCAGAAGGCAAAAGTCAGCGGTAAGGTAATTGATTCAGAAGGTGCTCCATTAGAAGGGGCTGAGATCCGACTCAGCGGGTACACTCCTTACAAAGGCTATACAGATTCAGAGGGTAAGTATGAGATACCGGATGTATATCTGTATGATTATTATACCGGATCCCCTTATACACTGACAGTACAACGTAACAACTTCGAGACTTCGAATCCGAAGACCATTACCATGTACTATGACTACAATGCCGGTACTACCACACTGAACTATGATATCCTCCCTGCGCATAAGGTTGAAGTTACCAAAGAGGATGGAGGAAATCTCGTTTCATGGGATCGCCCCGTTACTACTACATGGGTTAAATATGATAACGGTAACCCCACATCGCCGTTAGGTTATGATAGCGGAAGGTATGAGAATATACTCGGCTCGATTTACCGCGAACCGATGATGGTATCGGACTTCGAATGGTATACTATCAATAATCATGGCGAGAATGATAAAGTTACCATCTACATCATCAGCCTTGATGAAAATGGAGAGCCAACCGGCGATATCATATACACAGCGCAGGACATTGCGAATGTACCCGACGAATGGAACCGTTATCATCTTCCGTATACTGTCTCATGTCCCAATGGATTCCTGCTGGCTATGACCGGTTTGGGCAACATCTGCCTTGCAAAGGATGATAGTGAGACAGTTGAGCCTCGTACTCAGCTTTACAGTAATACTTATGCTTCCCCGGAGACCTATACATATTTCGAGAATGTGAATTATAAAGGTGCTCTCTGTCTGCGCGCGGCCGGAGAGAAGATCCAGCCTGAGATTCCTCTTAAGGTAAAATATAATCTTTTCCGAATGGATAGTAAGGATGTCCAGGATGAGTCCAAATGGACCTCGCTGATATCGGAAACTTCTTCTACTTTATATTCGGATACTTCCTTCTCGGAACTGCCTAAAGGGTCTTATCAGTATGCCGTAGTGACGATTTATGATATTGATGGGCAGGAAGCAGAAGCTACTTTCTCAGAACCTTGTGATCATCTTATGACCACCACTCTTACTCTGCTGGTCAAGACTAACTCGGAGCCGGCGGATGCTGAAGGAGCGAAAGTAACCTTGTCATGTCCGGAAGTTTCTCCAATGTCAGCCTTCGTTTCAAACGGAAGCGTATCATTCAATAATATCAGAAAGTCAGCAGACTATACCCTCACTATTTCACAGAAAGGATTTGAGTTGTATGATACTATGATCGACCTAAATGAGTCAGAGGAATATCTCTTGGAAGCTGAACTTACCCAGATTCTTGCTCCCGTAGCTAATATAGATATTGAGACAGAGGGTGATAAGAGTATCCTGATCTATGACTTCTTTGCTGATATAGTCGACTCGTTTGAAACACCGGATTATGCCGATTTCGAGATAAATCCCGCCGGTGAGATCGGATGGCAGTATATTGACGGTGATGGACTCTATACTTACGGGTTCACTGTCTCAACCTTCCCCGGAATCGGTGGACGCATGGCGGCTGTTATTCTTGATTCCTCCAAGACTGTACCGGAATTGACGCGTAACGTTGCCAATACCGGCTCACGAGCTTTAGGTTTCTTCTGTCCGAAAATGATTGTAGATGAAGGAGGCAACGAAGTTAAGTTCCATGCAAATGACTGGATGATCTCGCCGCGTTTGGATTTCCATCGCGACTTCACCTTCTCCTTCTGGGCCAAGACCTGGGAAAGCCAGGAAAACAGACTTGAGAATTTCCGCGTAGGTTACTCGACTACAGGTTGCGAGCCGGAAGATTTTATCTTCCTTGATTCTGAGGCAGGTGTTTCAGTCCCTCTCTCGTATACTCAGTATACATACGATATTCCGAAGGAAGCAACTTATGTTGCTCTCAATAGCCGTTCGGACGATGTATTCTTGCTATGCGTAGATGATATCTCCTTGGAGTCCGGAAGCAAACATTCCGGTGAGGCTCCTTCCTATGGCCATTTCCTGAATTATGAAGTCAGCGTGAACGGTTGCGAACCAAAAGTGACTGATTCCTCACGAATGGATCTTTCAGAATTTGATCTTAGGGATGGTAGCAACACCGCTGAGGTTGTCAAAGTCTATAACTCAGGTAAGAGCCGTGCATTGGCTATCGACTTCACTTACTCTTCCGGTATTAACGGAATTGGTATTGATGGAGAGTTCTCGATTACCTATAACGGTCGTGAAATCAAAGTCAGCGGCCTTTGCTCTTCGATCGAAGTTATATCCCTTGACGGTGTTCGGGTAGCAAAAACTGACGACTCAATTCTCCCTGTAGAGAATCTCGACAAGGGTGCTTACATAGTACGCGCAATCTCAGCGCAAGGCGAAACCAAAACCCGCCACATCATTGTGAAGTAACGAAAACACTTGCACTATCCATCTTCTAAATAATAATAATCCTCCCGGTTTGCCTACAGAACTCCCGGTGAGGATCTAAGAACTCAATATAAACCCCGACAAGGAATGCCATAAGTATTTCCTCTGTCGGGGTTAATTTATCCTAATGCAAGGAATCTCTATAGTTCAGTTGAGTATCCGCAGAGTATTCAAATTGCCTACAGAATGAGTAAATAAGCAAAAAAATTCGTATCTTTGTCTTCCATCCCTAAATGAGGGGATAAAACTCTTTGAAAGGAAATTATATTGGGAGAAAGGAACTTTCTTATATTACGTAAGTAGTGGAGGTATAAACATGAGTAAATACAATCTTGGTTTTATTTCCGACGAAGATATCTACGAGCATGTTAAGAAAACCGTAGAGGCTTATAGAAGGGAGATAACGTTAAAGCAGTTTAACGAGAATATTGTGGATCCAATCAAGCTGACTTTTGATTCGAAAGTCTATGGCAAGACCGTCCGGGATGCTATAGAGGATGAGTGTTTCCGCCAGATTGACAAGTCCAACACAAATAACATAGGTTACTTCCATCAATACCTGTTCAAATACGCTGGCAACGGTTGGATAGTTCCCAAAGAAGGCTTTGATGTTGAGAATCATGATCGCCATATCTTTGTGGAGATGAAAAATAAACATAATACTATGAACTCAGCCTCTTCCCAAAAGACTTATATAAAAATGCAGGGTAAGATTCTGGAAGATGATCAGGCGACCTGTTATTTAGTAGAGGCTATATCCTCTAAGTCAAAAGATGAGGCATGGAATATCAGCGTTGATAAAAGAAAACATGCACATAATAAAATTAGAAGGATGTCTATGGATAAGTTTTATGAGCTGGTGTTCGATGATTCCAAGGCCTTTTATAAATTATGTTTGGCCTTGCCTAAGATAATCGAGGATGTACTCAAGAATAATGAGGGTTTAGCGTTGAAGAATACTGTATATGATGAACTGGTGGCTGAACATTCAGACTTGTTGACCGCCATCTATTTACTTGCTTTCAAGACTTACGAAGGTTTTGAAGAACTTGTTAAGGACTAGGAAAATGGAAACTATTTCACTTAATAATTTTTCGGATCTTCTTGGGGTGTCGCGTGCCACCGTGGACACTTGGATAAGATCCGGAAAATACAAAGTATATTACAATAATCAAAACCGTCCATATTTCCGTTTGGAGGACATTAAAGAGGTACCTGAAATAAAAGCCATGACGGAATCAAGATGGGAAGAGGAAACAAGGACCGTCCCTGAACATCCCTATACTTCTGTCGAATTATTCGCTGGAGGTGGAGGACTGGCATTAGGAATGGAAAAAGCCGGATTTAAACATCTGCTATTGAATGAATTTGATCACAGTGCATGTGAAACCTTGAGGAGGAATCGCCCGGATTGGAATGTGATTGAAGGGGATATTCATGAAATTGATTTTACCCCATATAGAGATAAAGTGGATTTTCTTTCAGGAGGATTTCCCTGCCAGGCGTTTTCGTATGCGGGTAAAAGGTTGGGGTTTGAGGAGACACGAGGTACTCTGTTTTTCGAAATGGCTCGAGCCATTAAAGAAATTCGGCCAAAAGTTTTTATGGGTGAGAATGTTCGAGGTTTGTTTGAACATGACGGCGGCAGAACGTTGCAGACCATAAAGAATGTAATAGCTGAATTAGGCTATACCCTTGTAGAACCAAAAGTTTTACGAGCTATTCATTATAATGTGCCACAGAAAAGAGAGCGTCTGATACTAATTGCTATAAGGAATGATTTAGCATCTGAGGTTGACTTCAAATGGCCGGATGTAAGTAATGAATTCCGCACTCTGAGGGATGCCTTCTACGCTGGGGATCTATACGATGAGGATGTCCCTATCTCGCAAGGACAAGTATATCCTGAATCAAAACGCAAGGTAATGGAATTAGTTCCAGAGGGTGGAGACTGGCGTGATTTGCCGGAGGATGTAGCTCAGGAGTATATGAAAGGAAGTTACCACCTTGGAGGAGGAAAGACAGGCATGGCTCGTAGACTATCTATGGATGAGGCAAGTCTGACTTTAACTTGTGCACCTGCTCAAAAGCAGACAGAGAGGTGTCATCCTTACGAAACACGTCCTTTGACAGTAAGGGAGTATGCTAGGATCCAGACCTTCCCAGATGATTGGATATTCCAGGGTCCTTTATCTGCTCAATATAAACAGATTGGGAATGCAGTTCCAGTAAATATGGCATGGGCAATTGGGCGCTCATTAATTAGGTTATTTAATGAGATTGCATCTGTAAAATCATATGAACCATTAAATTATGAGATGGAAGAGGCTCCTTTGATGAAACTTCACGGTCTATTCGAAGGAATGGCCTGTGAGAAAAAAACAACCTACGGCCAACGATAAAAATGAAGCAATCCTTCGGTAAATTACATTTCTACCGGGGGATTGCTATTGATGTATGTATAGGGAGACTGGTTAACGTATAATTATTCTATAGGTTCCCCCATCTGTATTCAGCAAATAGATTTCTGGTACAACGCTTATTCTCTCAGTAGTTGTTGCTTTAGATTAAGTTGTTAATTTCCCGTTTGTAGGCAGAATTACTGGTTCCATTTCTTCCTAGCCTACAATAATGATAATACGTGGTGAGGAATATATTTTCTGAACTACAGAAACTGGCAGAGCCAAGGAAGTCCGAATGGAGGCAGAACTAGATTCTAATCCTTTAGAGCCGTCCGCAAGGACAGGAACAATGGAATAAGTATATTCGGTTTTAGAGGGATGGATGCGTCAACGTATGGGGTGTCATCTGTAGAGGAATCCAGTAACTCACCATTACTGAAAATTCGGTAACCTGCCATGGGAGTTAGAGACTCAGAGGCTCAGTCTAACCTGATATTACCTCACTTTCTGCGTCTGAGTTTCGGCTACGCAAAGGGGATGAATATGAAAAGGCCGGCAGCGGGAGGGCTGCCGGCCTTTTGGAATTCTATGGGTAGGGGTTATTTTACGTTCAGGGTTATGGCCTGGCCGTTGAGACGGACTATGTAAAGGCCGGGAGCTACCGCGAAGGAGCGAGCACCGTTTACATGACCGGTCGCTACGGTCTGGCCGGAAACTGTATAGATCTCAACTTCTACATCACCCTTGATAATGATTTGACCATGCGAGGTAGTAACTCCAATGCCCTCGCCGAAAAGGGAGGCAACGCCGGTGCCTTCCGCGAAGACAGGCATAAGCTTGGTGTAGATACCCGGCATGTCGAACTCTGAGCCATCGCGGGACTCACCATTAAGAGTGAAACCTTTCAGGTAATAACCCTCGGCCGGAGCAGCAGTGATTGTCAGAGGTTCATATTTAGGAACCTTGGAGCCATGACCGTAAATATTACCGTTGGCATCTGCTACGCTAATCGTGCCATTCGCTACCTCTATGATATCCAGATATGCAGTATCAGAACCACCATTGGAACCTAAGT
The DNA here is from genome assembly GCA_964553075.1 of uncultured Sangeribacter sp. Taxonomy (GTDB): domain Bacteria; phylum Bacteroidota; class Bacteroidia; order Bacteroidales; family Muribaculaceae; genus Lepagella. The sequence goes on from CAZKJP010000006.1 coordinate 14,297, forward strand.
GGGAAGGAATCCATTCGCGGTCCTCAGCGATTGAAGAGTCGGCACGTCGTCCGTCATTCTCCTCGCGATCCAGACCCTGAATAACAGCCAAGTTCCATGAAGGTTGCATTGAATCCTCTTCATCACGGCTCGAGTCGCGCACCGGCAACAGGTAGTACAGATCATTCAGTTCATCGGCCGTCATGCCGTTTCCATTGATGTAAAGACGGTTCAGCTGAGTCAGCATGTGGAGGTCAAGAGACTTGATCACATTGTTGGCGACCGACAGATATTGAAGTTCGCTGCAATTTGAAACATCTACTCCGGTCAACTCATTGGAATCCAAATTGAGCTCCTGAAGTGCAGTATTGGATGAGAGATCAATAGCAGTCAGATTATTACGCGACAGATTTAGCTCTACAATATTCGGGTTAGCCGAAACATCTACAGATGAGAGCAGGTTGCCATTGAGGTCGACCCAACGCAGATAGGGATTATGTGAGAGGTCGATCTCAGTCAGGGCATTCCCCTTCATATTGATGTATTGAAGGATGGGAAGGTTGGAGAGGTCGATTGAAGTGCGGGGGGTAATTCCCTCGGAATCGCCATCAGATCCATCACTGTAAGCTTCCAGCCACATCAGATTAGGTGTATGGCTCAGATCGATCTCGGAAAGATCAGTATAGCTCAGATCCAGAACCTCCAAGTTCGGGCAATAGCTGAGGTCAATAGAATTAACCGGGTTCCAGTAAAGGTTAAGATACTTCAGATCCGCAGCATTGGAGAGGTCAGCTGCTGTGATATGATTGTCCCAGAGTCCGAAATCAGCGGCTACATCACCGAATCCCATAGCATTGAGGGCTGTTACGTCACCATAGATAGTAACGGTAGTGCCGGAAGATACACCATCTATGCGCGAACCCTTAATGTCGGCATATCCGGATTCGTATGCGTTCTGACCCGGGTAAGGAGTGCGAGCGCCGCTACCCCAGTCAACCCAAACGGTGCCGTTATTGACCCCGGTATTTACTAAGAAAGACATCTCCTGGCCAACGGGTACTGTCAGAGCGATTGAACTCTCCTCAGCTCCGAAATTGACTTTGATCTCCGAAGGTTCGGTGATAATGAACCATTTCTGGGCAATCTCTTGACCATTGACGGTAACGCTCTTGAACTTCTTGCCCTCCTCGGGGTAAGGATAGATCATGATAGGCACACCGTTCATCGCTTTGTCGTGAACAGATGCGATAGTCTGGAAGTAGGGCTTCTGCCATTGGCAGATGATGAACTTGCCACCTTCGGTTTCCATTACGTCTACATCGTAAGGCATACTGTAGCCCATAAGAGGATAAAGACGATCTACGGTACCTGTTTTATTCTCGCCTGTATCGGTGATGTTGAGCAAAGTAACTTCGAGATCATTCCATTGCGCGGAGCCATCTCCTTGAACATCACATATCCAACCCATATCCAGGTCAGTCACGTAATCGATATCTGACTTCTCGGCATTGGAACCGGAAAGGAAGAGGTTGGTGCTCCACGCGCGGCCCGACTGCGGAAGGGTCTTCACAGTATACGCCATAGATTCGTAAGTGAACTCAGGGCAATTGCGGAGGTCGACCTTGGCCATGCGGCCGGGCTGCTGACCGTTGAAGTCCACGAAACGCAGAGGAGTGTTGGCCGCTTCAAAATTCTTCAGGAAATAGGCCTCCATCAGGTTTACTACCTTGATCTGAGTGCCGGAAATATCCAGAGAAGAAATGTTGGGGAACTGGGTGACGTCCAATTCATCAATAGGGTTATTGGCGATCGTCAAAGTAGTTAGATTCCCATTGTTGGCCAAGTCCAGGAATGAAATATTGTTGTCCGAGATAACTAAATTAATCAGATCCGGAGCCTGGCTTACATCTATGGAGGAGAGGCCGCAGTTTGCTACAAGTAGTTTCTCCAGATGCTTGAGGGAAGTGACATCCAAGTTGCGGATTCCGGGGTTATCGCTCAGGGTGAGATTCTGGAGGTTGGGATAGTCGCCCATCTCAAAGGGGTAATCATCGCCGGCTCCCATCAGTGCGTTGTTGGCCAAATCGAGCGAAGTCAAAGCCGGGAGGGAGACGGGATAGAAATGGGCGAGGTCGCAGTTGCGGATATTGATATCCTTAAGGGTTGTATGTGCCTCTTCTGGCATACAGATGAACAATGATCCGAAATCCGGGCAGTCATTGAGGGTCAGGTACTCCAGGTTTGACAATGTACGGATATCGAGGCAATGCAGACCCTCGTTGTAGCTCAGATTGAGGCTGGTGAGGTTGGCGCCTGCGTTCTCCAAAGTGAGCTGTGGGTTTTCGGAAGGTGAGTTATAGATTTTGTTATAACTCAGGTTAAGGTAATTGAGCGGAGTATAATCCTGAAGCTCAAAGTATTCGATATCGTTATGAGCGAGATCGAGGTTATCGAGCTGGTTCATACCGCTGATGGTGACACCAGTCAGCTGGGCTTCGTTGATAGAGAGATAGGTAACTTGACCGGAGATGGTGATTGTAGAACCCTCTACGGTACCTTCGATCCATCGGTTATAGGCCGGTTGGGAAGGATTGACGGTGTATTTCATTTCTACACCGTTACCCCAGTCAATAGAGAGGGGAGTGGTAGCTGAAGCTACGTTGGGCAGGATCTTGACTAAAGTACCTGCCGGGGCGTCGGTTGTGAGCACGATAGCTCCTTGGGCGGCCAAAGTCGCCGAGAGCAGCATACCCATAATCATCGTCTTCTTCATATAGGTTAATTAATGAGGTGATACAAATGGCAATTCATCGTTACATGAAAAGGACGGAAACCGTTTAACTATCAGGTAACGACTTCACTGACTTCTTTTACGATACAAATATACTTAAAAAAATCCGATTTTACAATTCCCTTTTTCCTCTCATATTAAATTTGAGAGGTTTTGAGGCCTAAATCGTGAAATATACCCTGGCTAATAAATTAAGGTGCATTTCTTAGACCCCGGAGGTGATGATGGGGAGGCCGAAGAGGCCTTTGGACATGTCGAGGTTGAGCTTTTGGCCTTTCTTGTGTTTGCGGAATCCGGTCTGCCCGAGCCGGACTTCCTTGCGTTTGCCATTCGCGAACCCTATTTCCATATAATAGACTTTATAGGGAGCGCCTTGGCCCACGTAACGGCGCCCTACGCGGCGCGACCGATGATGAGTCTTGTAATATAACCGCTCTACGGTTACCTCTTCCTGATGAGAATCGCGGTTCCCTAATGAGAAATTGGCCCCCAAAAAAGCTGCCGAGAGAAAAGAGGAGACAAGCAGGCCTTGGACAATAAAGTCAATCCAAAAATCAAAATCCTCTGATAGGCGGTTCCTCAGCAGATGAAAAAGATAGGTTAGGACAAATCCCGCAAAGAGGGATGGGAGGATTACATTAAGTGGTTTGACCACAGTATATTCCAAGAAATAGAGTGTTGCCCCACTCAGGCAGAGGATTACAAAAACCTCTACGATCAGTAGGATGGTCCGCAGGATTGATTTGCCTTTTCCGTTCATGTTTATTAAATTTGCACGAATTTTTAAGCAACGCCAAACACGTAGCTCGATTGGATTACTGTTTGCCAAATTTAATACTTATTTTTGATTTAGATATAATGAGAACTTCAGTTATTAAAATTCTCGCTGTTGTGATGTGCCTTTGTGGTGCGTCCCAGATGTCGGCCCAATTTAATCTTAAGAAAGCCGCTGAGTCAGTAGCCAAGGGAGTTAAAGCCGCCACCCTTTCCGATCAGGATATGGCAGCTTATGTAAAGGAATCGGTAGAATGGATGGATAAGAACAACCCTGTTCTTCCGGAAGACAATCCTTACACCCAGCGTCTCCGCCGCCTGACCGAGGGTATTACAGATGCAGACGGGATACCTTTGAATTTCAAGGTCTATGATGTAATCGATATCAATGCCTTCGCGTGTCCGGATGGTAGCGTAAGGGTCTTCTCCTCTCTGATGGACATAATGAACGATGATGAGCTGATGGGTATTATCGGCCATGAGATCGGGCATGTGCTCAAACGTCATTCCAAAAACGCGTTCCGCACCGAACTCCTCACCGGCGCCGTAAAAGATGCTATTGCATCCACGGGAGGAAAGGCTGCCGCCCTAACAGAATCCCAACTCGGTGCATTAGGGGAATCTCTCATCAACTCCAAGTATTCCCAGAAACAAGAGAAGGAGGCTGATGACTGCGGCTATGATTTCTTGGTACAGCAAGGTCGCAACCCTTACGGTATGGCCATGTCATTTGAGAAGTTCCTGGAGATGGAAGAGAAAAGCGGCTCCAAGCAGAGCTACATGCAGAGGATGTTCTCCTCGCATCCCGATACCAAATCCCGCATAGACCACATCACCAAACGCGCCGCCAAAGACGGCTATCAGCGCCCCGCCGCCCAATAACCGCCATAAACCCCCTAAAAACATTATTCACCCGCCTTACCGAACCAGCAAGTTCAGGAGGCGGGTGAATAATTTTAATCTATACGCTTCTGAATAGATGTTGTAATTGACCTATTTTTGAAATTAGCTCATCGTATGACATTTCATCGCCATAGATCATTGATTTTTGCATTGCTTCATAGTCCCTACGCCATTCCGATTCCATTTCTTTTGGCGGAATCAGGACAATTCGTTGACGGATATCCGGTTTATAATCAACTCCCCGGATTGACGTAAATACCTCCCTATGATGTCGGATAGTTTCCCAAAGTTCCGCATTCTTGACAGCTGATAAGATTTCTTGGTGAGCCATCAGATGTTCCAGGTCATATAGATGCCTTGATTTTCGGTTTGCCTTCATACCCATTTCCGTAGTAAACAGCTCATGTAAAAGAAACGCCTTTTCCAAAAAGGTCTTTTGTGGAACAGCGCAGGTAATCGTGGTATCCGCTATGCTCGTTTTTATTTCACTGTTTTCTGAAATCATGGACTTGACCGTGGCCTGAGAGGTAGGTTCGAACAGTGAACGTGCTCCCACCTCAAGCAACACTTCCGGACGAAGGTATCCATCCGAGTCATCAAATACAGATTTGTAAGCAATATGGATTTTTCTTGGCTCTGGATAAGTACCATCTCCTTCGCCATCTGGCTCTGGTATCACTTCGCAATATTGATCAATAGAATAGCGGTTCAGTGCTTCCTTTATCTCCGCAGCCAGCTTCTCCTTTACAAATAGGGATGACTCCTTTCTAAGTTTTTTAAGTTGCTTCTTCGTGAGATCTCCTTCCAATCCAAATAAGGAACGGTCTATGGCAAGGTCTATATCTTCTGAGAACCTATGGATGAGTTTCCAGATTTTACTTAAAGATGATCCACCTTTGAAAACAAACTTATCAGCATATGCGAGTCCAAATACTATCTGCAACAACGCTGATACCCACATGTCTTTTTCTATAGCACGAGGGTCTGAGATGCCTACTCTTAAGGCGATCTGCTCATATACAGTTCGACGCTGAATATCGGAAAGTTTAAGAAAGTTCTGCATAACAGTTTTTTATTACTGACCTTACCCAATCCGGCATAAGGGGATAATCATTAACAATGGCTTCTTGTGGAACTTTGGTAAGGAGTTCCTTAATCCGGCCCTCCTGTTCTTTAGTCAGATTACCTCTTCCTACTTCCAACAATGCAAAAGTGAGCATGGCAGACAAATTGTTTTTGAAAGCAAGTCTCTTTGGGGCTACCCTAAGAAAACGTATACCTCTTCCATTATATATCTGAATTTTCCTCGGTGTGCCATCTGTATAATAGACGGCATTCATCGGGACTTGGGTAGATAGACCAAGCCTATTGAGAGCATAATCTCCAGTAGGCATTATCCGGGATCTATCTCTCTTTGCTATGGCGTCTGCGATTTCCTCTAAGGTTGGATAGAGTATACCCAAGCCCAATTCTTTATCAATTCGAGGTTTACAATAGATACCCTTAGAGAGGCGGAGTATCTTTTGGTCATTGGTAAGTCTCTCTAAGGCTTTGTTGATGGCTGGTCCATTCCCTTCTTGCGCGAAGTCAGAAGCAAAGAAGATGGTGCCGTTCTTTCTTCGCTTTATGGAGTTATATATTTTATTTTCAATACCTTCCATCACATTTGCTGAAGTTGTTTTGTCGCATTTTCTACAATAAAATGCGACAAGTTTGTTGCAAAGTTAGTAATTTTATCGGATATAACAAACCAGATTTATGGATAGGTAAAACCAGGGATTGCCTGAGTATAACCAAAGGTCATTGTATTCTTACCGGACCAGCTGGTTTAGGAGGCGGGTGAATTCGGTTTGGAGGGTGGTCGTAGGGGGTTCGTCGGAGGTGGAGGGGAGGGCGATGCCGGGATGGGAGGGGGAGGTCTGCAGGATTGCGCTTTTGGCTGCGGTGAGCCAGCGGTAGCGTTCCTCAACGGGTAACCCGGGTTGAGGCACGTTCTGTAAGGTGAAGATCTGGAGTTGTCGGGACAATCTTTCCAAATCCAAGGTCGGATCCAGAGCCCTCAGACGCTGTTCATCAAGGCAGATTTCGGCGTGGATCCAACGCTGACGCTTACACATCATAATTAGCCCGACATTCAGGAACTCACCTCGGTCAATGCGCGGTACATATCGTATCACCGCATACTCATAAAGATAATCATCAGGATTCGCCATAACAGAGGTAAGATTAACGCTTTGCGAGCAGCTTGCGCTCCTCGATTGCCCGTTGTGTGAAAATTGATGATTCCGCCAAACGTCCGGTAAGGAAACGGCGGTAGGTCTCGCGGCGCTCTTCGGCCGAGATTCCCGACTCAGGTTCTGTCAGCCATTGCTCAGGAATCAGATCCACAATCTGACTTAATGTCCTCGGAGTAATGGCCTGACGCATCAGCTTATCAGCCTCCTCCAAACGGGAGGCATCCGGCAGAAACACATGATTGCGTATATATGGAAACGGATCCCGCAGAGCCTGCTCCACATCCTTCCATGAATGATGGAAATAGAGCGAAGCACCATGGTCAATCAGCCATAGCTCTCCGCGCCAGTTCATCATATTGGGATTCAGACGAGTGCGGTCGATGTTGGTAAGGAACGCATCCAGCCATACGATCTTGGAAGCGGTCAGCTCATCCACCTTATTTACAGCCGGGTCAAAAGTCGAAGCCTTATCTAAAAAATGCAAACCGACATTCAGACCCTCAGACTTTCGCAACAGCTCCTGAACCTCCTCATCCGGTTCCGTTATCCCGAACAATGGACTGAGGTTAAGCAGCACATTCTCCGGCACATTGAACTTGAACGCCTTCGCCACCAATCCCCCGACCAATTCGCTAATCAGACTCTTTGCGCCATGGCCCGCTCCAAGTAGCTTCACCGCATAGCGGAAACCATCGTCGGCCTCCCCTAAAGCCGGCAATGATCCTCCCTCGCGAAGAGGGGTGATATATCGCGTCAGATTTTGAGTCCTAAGTTCCATTTTTATTTCTTTTTCTTTGGCCGAAATTCCTTGCCGTCACATTCGCAAGGAGTCGCATTGGCGAACTCGCGAGCGAACTCTTCCTCTGTAAGGCCATAGACCTTCACCGAGCGGCTCACCGGAAACCGGTTGAACCAAGGCGACCGACTCCAAAACCAGAGCATTCCGATCACTTGCGGATGAGAAGCCAAGGCCCGATGGATATCGAAAAGTCTCGTCTTGGCACAAATAGTAATCCCTAATTTCCCGTCTTGCCAACGGGTAACAACTATATAGTTACTCCGGTTATGGCGATCTGACTGGCGTTCCTCCTCTTGCAGACGATGGGAGACACTGAGATTCCTGCCATGCCGACGGTTTATATCCTCCATAATCCGCCGGAAAACCGGACCGTGAGCAGAGGTATCCTTTAGACGATGATACCAGATATAGTAGTGGATCATCTCATGGATTATAGTATCTTCCACCTCCTTTTCCGGCAGATCAAACCTGACGCTTATCCGCAGGTAACATTCCCCCTTGCCACGCGGCAGATTAGCCGGATAACGGGCCGGATGCACAAACTGACCTAACGATGACCTGGCATTGCTCAATCTCAGCGGTATAGGAGGCAACGACCCATCGAAGCAAAGGAGGTTGAACTCCTCGAATTTCAGCTTTACATAATCTAATGAAGGTCTCATTTACCCTGATTTTCCTCATCGAACAGATCCGCAGGTGTCAGGAACTCTATTGAACGTGCCCCGGCGCGGGTGCCGATGATGTAGACCACACGGTCATGTTCCCCAATAAGACCGTCTGCTACGATCTTGCGGATTGTATCGGTAGAGTGGGTTGGAATCCATTCTATTGGTCTGGGATCATAATAAGCGGTTATACCGTAGCTGAGAGCCAGCCAACGCTGTACATTCCGTGAATGGCAAATAGCGAACGTGGGATTGATACCTCGGAAGGAGGCTACGAGACGGGCGGCATTCCCATGGAATGCATCTGTAAATATGGCCCTTGTCCCCAGAGTCCTTTCCGACAATACAGCCTGACGGGCCAAGAAGGTCGTTATGTCATTCTCATGCAACGGGGGTATCTCCTCCTGGCGGCTGATGGTATTCTCGACCTCGCGGGCTACCTTGGCCATGGTCCTTACTGCCTCTAAAGGATACTTTCCGTAGGCAGTTTCGCCGGAAAGCATCATCGCATCCGCGCGCTGATAGACAGCATTAGCTACATCGCTGATTTCAGCACGCGTGGGACGCGGATGCTCGATCATGGTATGCAGCATCTGAGTGGCGACAATTACAGGCTTATGGGCCGCGATACATTTGTTGACCATCATATTCTGCATACCCGGAATGCGTTCGGCGGGTACCTCGATCCCTAAATCACCGCGAGCTACCATTATACCGTAACTGGCATCGAGTATCTCATCGAAATTGTCAATCCCTTCCTGATTCTCGATCTTTGAGATGATTTTCTGTGGAGCATCGTATGAATCCAGGATCTTCTGTACTGCCTCCACATCCTGACGTGAGCGTACGAAGGAATGAGCTATGAAATCCACTCCCAATTCGACACCATAACCGATATTGCGGGCATCACGTTCCGTTACCGAGGGAAGATCCAATGCTACTCCGGGAATATTCACGCTCTTGCGCAATCCTAATTCTCCGTCATTCTCGGCGGTTACGAATATATCGTTCTCCTCTACCTTGTCTACTACGAAAGATAGTTCGCCGTCATCGATCAGAAGCCGGTCGCCCGTATTGATAAAGTGGGCTATGTCTGCATAGTTCAGGCATATCTTTTCCGGGGTGGTCAGTCCCTCCGGGTCTCCAACGACTATCATTTTCTGACCCGCCTTGATCTCTATAGGTTCTCCGGAGGCGGTAGCCGTAGTCCGGACCTCCGGACCTTTCGTGTCCAGCATTATGGCTATAGAATCATCGGCTGCCCGTGTATTGGCTATGATTTTGCGGAATCCTTCATATTCAAGGTGAGCCGAGTTCATTCTTACTACATTGACTCCGGCTGCTACTAAGGAGCGTATAAAGTCGACGTCACAACGCTTATCGGAGACGGTCGCTACTATCTTGGTGAATTTTTTCATGAGATTTAAAGTTTCTTTATAAATATAATACGCTTTAGGTAGGTATTGTTCAAGATTCAACGGGGCGAGGGCGCCCCTCCTCCCAGTTACTGACGGCGCGGGACGCGCCTCCTCCCCAGTTAGGCTAAGAACAGCACGAGAAGGCTGGCGAATACCAGTGTTACGTTGGCTACGGCGTATGTTACGGTGTACCCTAAGTTGGGAACATCGCTCTGCAGACGCTGTTGGACCGCTCCCATAGCGGCTACGGCGCACCGCGCGCCTGCCACACATCCCAACGTCTCCGGTCTCGAAAGCTTGAATACCTTATGACCTAACAGGATGGTGATCGTGAGCCCTAATAGGGTACATACCGCACCTACAAGGAATATCCACCAGCCTGCTTCCTGAATGCCATGTATGAAATGGGCTCCGGCGGTTATGCCTATTACGGCGATAAACATATTGATTCCCAGATTATTCATTACCCATAAGGCCGAAGAGGGGATATGCCCGAAAGTGGGATGCTGACCGCGTAGCCAACCCAAGAGCAAACCTGAAAGCAATGCCCCTACACTGGCTCCTAAGGACATCGGTATTCCTCCTATCTTAATGGATAGGGCGCCTACGAAACATCCTAAGGCTATTCCCAAGCCTAAGAAAACCATGTCAGTGGAATCCGTCTGCCTGTCTGCATATCCAATGATGGAAGCAGCCGAGGCCACATCACGCGGCCATCCAACGAGAGTCACAACATCACCGGCATGAAGTTCCAGATTCCTCTTTATGGGCAATGACTGGCCGTTCCTCTTAATGGAGGCGATCATTACTCCATCCATCTTCGGGGATTCACGTAACTCCCCTAAGGTCTTGCCGTCGGCTCCATGACTGCTGACTGTCACAGGGGTCTTTTCTGCCCCGAAGTTCAGCAATTCCGGGTCTGAAACCTCTGGTCCCAGTACAGCCTGCATGGCCACCACCGACTCGGCTCTCCCTCCTATCACTACCACATCCCCGACATTCAGTTTTATGTCGGGTTTCGGGTTTAGAATCTTCTCCCCGCTACGTATCCTTTCAATGTAGACAGTGTATCCTTTATCCTGACATTTCTTTTCGAAATCCGCCACGGTAGATGGTAGGGAAATGAAATTACCCACTACCCGGTAGACCCGGAAGATCACCGGTCGTCCGGCGCGGATCTGGCCGGGTTGTAGATTGACCTCACCGCTTTCCATCCTCTCTTCTATGGCTCCTGTCTCTTCAAGAACCTTGGGAAGTCCCCCGAGTAATTTGGGACCTATAGCCGACAGGAACCAGGCTGACCCTACAGTACCGAAAATATAGGTTACAGCATAACAGGCAGGGATAATGTCAAGAAGATATTGACGGCGTGTCTCGTCGACAGGCATCTCACGTACCGTGTCCCCGATCATACCGAGGCAGGCTGAGGCTGTCTGGGATCCGGCATACAGGCCGGTAGCGATACCTTGGTCGTAACCCATTATCCAGGATGCCGCTAAGACTATTCCTGAACAGATTATGGCTACGGTAAGGGCGAACCCCATCATCCTGAGCCCCGAGCCGCGGAATGACCGTACGAACTGAGGCCCGACGCTATAGCCGATTGAGAATAGAAACAGCAGGAAGAACACTGTCTTGACCATATCCGGTATCTGTATTTTCATCTGTCCGAACAGGACGCCGACTATCAGGGTAGCCGCTACGGCGCCAAGGCTGAAGGAGCCGAAACGTACTTTCCCTAACCAGAAGCCGAGTCCTAAGGTGAGAAAGACTGCTAAAAGGGGGACATGCCGGAAAAACTCAAAAACTGTTTCCATTTCAAATCAAGTCATTTATGAGGAATCGCTCTCGCCATTAATTCATTAATTGGAGTTATCGCTCGCGGATCAATCAGCCAGGCAATCGTTCAGTGCTTTTGTGATGGCTGCTTTATCCATGTCGCGCCCTATGAAGACAAGTTTGTCCATACGGTCTCCATATTCGGGATCCCAGTCGTTTTTGAGTCCGGGCTCGTGGGCCATAAGTACCTTCAGATCCTCCTCCGGGGCAGTGGCATACCATTTCCCGGCCTCCTTGATGCTCATTTGCTTACCGGCCTGCTCGAAGAGATAGCTCATATCCATGTTCTCCTTAAAGTAGCATACACCCTTACAGCGGATTACACTCTTGGGCCAATTTTTGGCGCAGAAATAATCGAACTTGTTAAGCGAGAATGGCTTGCGAGAGAAATAGACGAAAGTGCCGATTCCGTATTCCTCTGCCTCCCCTTCATCATGATGATGGTGGTGATGACAATGGCAATCCTCATGGCAATGATGATGTTCATCATGATTCTCTTCATCCTCGTGATGATGCTCATGATGATGGTGCTCATCGTGATGTTCCTCCAATTCAGCCAACGGCTTCTCTATCTCCTTGACCCAAGTGGCCGAGGTCGCTACTTTCTCGAAATCGAAAAGATGGGTGTTTAGGAGCCGGTCGAGATCCACATCACAATAGTCACATTCTATGATCTCTGCCTGAGGCTGAAGGGCGCGAACGACCTTCCGTATCTTGCGTGCCTCCTCCTCCGTAATCTCAGAGATCTTATTCAACAGTATAATGTTGCAGAATTCGATCTGCTGGATAACCAAGTTCTCGATATCCTCTTCCTGAATATCCTTGCGGGTAAGAGACTCACCGGCCTCGAACTCATCGCGCAAACGTAAGGCATCTACAACAGTGGTAATGCAATCGAGGCGCACCGGAGACGCTACCCCGGTAGAGACAGCTCCCGTTTCCATCGCACAAATTGTCTGGGCAATTGGTTCCGGCTCGCAGATACCGCTGGCCTCGATTACGATATAGTCGAACTTGCCGGCGCGGGCCAGCTCATCAAGCTGTCGAACAAGGTCTGACGAGAGGGTACAGCAGATACAACCGTTCTGTAACGGCACAAGGCTATCCTCTTGTTGGCCTACGATCCCATCCTTGGCTATCAGGTCGGCATCTATATTTACTTCACCTATATCATTTATTATTACTGCGAAACGTATTCCGCGACGATTGTTCAGTATTCTATTGAGCAGCGTTGTCTTGCCACTACCTAAATAACCGGTCAGCAAAAGCACCGGTATCGCTTTCTTTTCCATATTAACCACTTATTTCATGATTTTAAGAGGAACTTAAAACTTTTCCTTTATTAAGTAAAACGGCAGGGAAGTTGAAGTGTTCATACTAAAATACCCATTTCAGAAATGGGAGAATTTAGAAAGTCGTATGAGTATGGAGACTGAGAATAAATTGCCGATGACAGATGCGGGGACCGTGGCTTTTCTTGCCGGAAGAAGGGTAGAGGGAATTGGCCCTGCCTTTGCCCGTAAGCTCGTGGAGGCTTTCGGGACAGCTGCTCCGGATATATTATTGAATGACCCTAAAAAGGCAGAGACAGTCCCCGGATTAGGTCCTGCCAAAGTAGCGACTGCCCGCGAGTCTCTTGAGAAAATTGCATCTCAGATTGAGTTTATCCAATTCCTATATTCCTGCGGTATCTCCGAGATGATGGTTGATAAGATCTTAGGTAAATACCGTAAGCGAGCTAAAGAGATAGCCACTAAAGATCCTTATTCTATGGTTGAGGATGTATGGCGACTCGGTTTCTTTACAGCCGATAAAATCGGCAAACGTTTAGGAGTTCCGGCAGATGATCCGCGCCGTATTGAGGGTGCCTTGGTTACAGCGGTGAAACAATATGCCGAGGCGGGACATCTTTTCGCTACTGTAGATGAAGCGGCCGCCGCGGCTGCCCGGTTGGCGGGTATAACGCCGGATAAGGTAAAGGAACTAATACCGAAGATAGCCGAAGGGAATCGGATTGTGATGAGCAAGGGCGGCTTATATCTCCCGGTGTTTTACAATGCGGAAAAGGCAGCGGCTGAGAAACTGGTCAACTTATCTAAATCTCCGGTAGCCGAGGATATAACTATCGAGGAGATTCCTGATACGAACAGCGAGGGCATCCCTTATAGCGAAGCCCAGAAAGAGGCTATCCTTAAGGCATTGAACTCTAATGTTATGGTATTGACCGGCGGACCGGGTACCGGGAAGACAACCGTTTTACGCGGGGTAATTGATGTATTGAAGGGTAAAGGAAAGAAGGTTGTTTTGGCGGCTCCCACCGGTAGAGCAGCCAAACGTATGTCGACCCTTACTGGTGAGGAAGCCACGACTATCCATCGTCTGTTAGGGTATAGGGAAGGTCAGGGATGGTTACACCGTCCCATTGAGGCGGATGTCTTGATAATCGATGAGGGGTCGATGATGGAGCAGGTATTGTTTGATCATATATTGCAATGTGTATCGCCTGGAACGAGGATAATATTGGTAGGGGACGCGGACCAGTTGCCCGCCATCGGAGCCGGAGATGTTTTGAGGGATATGATAAAATCCGATGTGGTTTCCGTGTCAAGATTGGAGGAGAATTTCCGTCAGGGGGCAGCCAGCGGAATCGCGGCCGGAGCACGCGAGATAAACCGTGGACAGGTGCCGTCTGCCGAGCCATCAGGGGATTTGATGATAGTGGAGGAAGAGACAGTCAAGGGCATACATGACCGCATCATATCACTCATGACCCGGGAGTTGCCGGAAAGCCGCGGTATAAAGCCGACTGATATTCAGGTTGTAAGCCCTCAGCAGATCGGACCTTTGGGCGCGCGCCAGCTTAACCATGATCTTCAGGCCATAATCAATCCGGAAGGGGAGGCCTTGAAACGGGGGATGACTTTGTTCCGGGTCGGAGATCCGGTAATGCAGACGGCTAATTCCCGTGAACGAGGTATCTATAATGGTGAGATTGGTCATATATCATCCGTTAACCCGGATGAGCAGACCCTGACGGTCGAATTTTCGGACGGCAGAAAATCTGTCTATGCCCGCAATGAATTGAGCGAATTGGTCTTGGCTTATGCTACAAGTGTGCATAAACTTCAAGGCTCCGAGGTGAAATATATGATTTTCCCGATAACTATGGCCCACAAGCCGATGTTGTACCGCAACTTACTGTACACGGGGGTGAGCCGCGCCAGCAATCTTTGCGTGTTGGTAGGGGAGGAAGAAGCATTGCGATATGCCGTAGGCAACACTCCCGCCACCACCCGCAACTCCAACTTCGCCGAAAGGCTTAAGGAGGCATCTGAAAATTTGGAAGGTTAGGATAATTTGCTAACTTTGCAATAGGTTACGGGGAAACCCGTATATTAAATAGATTTCTTACCAATAGTTTAGTTTTCTTACGTAATATACCAGAATGAAAGTATTATTGACGGCAGGATTGCTCTGCCTGACAGCAGCCGGCGCGATGGGGGCCGATATAGTCGTGAAGACCCCGGCTTACACGTGGCAAGGGGACACTGTTTTTCAGGGGCCTTTCAAGGCCTACGCCCCCGATGAATATGAGATTATATCCGACTATTCCGCTCAGCCGGGATATTATATGGGGATCGATAAAGTCTGGAAGCTGAAAAATGACATAAGCTCCTATCCAAAGTTGACCACGCCGAATCGTCTTCATCAGGCGGTCTATAATATGGGCCTTGATGAGATGGTGAATGCCGTAGAACCTGATACGACCCTGCGTACCGGCAAGGAATGGGCCGGGGTCTGGACCCGCGATGTCAGCTATTCGATCCTTCTCTCTATGGCTTACCTCCAGCCGGAAGCTTCCCGGATCTCGCTGATGAAGAAGGTCGATCCCCTCGGGCGTATTATTCAGGATACAGGTAGTGGCGGAGCTTGGCCGGTTTCCACTGACCGCGAGATATGGTGCGTAGCCGCTTGGGAGGTCTATAAGGTTACGGGTGATAAAGAGTGGTTGAAATATATCTATCCTATAATGAAGAGGTCTTTGGAGGATGACGCTAAATCCTTCTACGGAACTGAGACCGGGCTTGTAAAAGGTGAAACCTCCTTTATAGACTGGCGTGAGCAGAGCCATCCTAAGTGGATGCAATGCGCCGATATCTATAACACCGAGACACTCTCGACCTCGGTAGTACACGCGCAGGCATGGCGCGTCTTGGCAGAGGCAGCCGCTGAACTCGGACATAAAAAGGAGGCGGCAGAAGCTAATGGTATGGCCGACGGTATATCAGCTGCCATAAACGAGTATCTATGGTTGAATGACAAAGGTTATTATGCCATGTACCTTTATGGCAAGGATAATTTGATTGCCAATCCACGGGCCGAGACCTTAGGAGAGTCGTTGGCTATAATGTGGGATGTGGCAGATCCAACCCGGGCAATAACCATTACTGAAAAGAATCCAACTACTCCGTATGGCGCAGCTATCTTCTATCCCCAGATCCCGGATATGCCAGCCTACCATAATAATTCCCTCTGGCCCTGGGTCGGTGCATGGTGGGCTTTAGCTAATGCCAAGGCAGGAAATGAAGAGGGGGTGATGGAGGCGATCGGTGCGATAGTGCGCCCCGCGGCTTTATTCGCTACCAACAAGGAAAATTTCAATCTTGACAACGGCGATATAGCAACTGAACTAAACTCCAGCAATATGCTATGGTGTCTTAGCGGTAATTTGGCGTTGACCCATAAGATCTTGTTCGGTATCGATTATCAGAAAGATGGGTTGGCTTTCCATCCCTTTGTACCGGAGGCCCTGGGTCAGACGCGTACATTGGATAACTTCAAGTATCGGGATGCGGTCTTGAATATTACTGTCAATGGATATGGTTCAAAAATCAAATCCTTCAAGGTTAACGGTAAGGAGCAGGCTCCCTTTATATCGGCCAAGAAGGCGAAGGGTGTCATGGATATTGTAATCGAGATGGACAATCAGCCTATTGCACCTTTGAAGGTAAACCATCAGGCAAATGCCAAGACTCCGATCACACCTATCTCCTGGCTGGAAGGGACTACCTTGATTTGGAACCCGATCGAGTATATCAACCATTACATTATCGTAAAAGATGGCGAGCGGATCGCTGCGACCAAGGCTACTACCTTCGATGCCTCAGCTCCGGGTGAGTATCAGGTAATTGGAGTGGCCGACAGCGGAATAGAGAGCTTTGCTTCGCAACCACGTTCGACGCGCGAGGAAATAATAGTGCCGTTCGACGGTGATTTGAATGATAAGCAAAGCGTCCTTAATATTCCGGTAGAGGTGCCGCAGGATGGTGAGTATTATGTTAGCCTTCTGTATGCTAACGGTAATGGTCCGGTGAATACCGAAAACAAATGCGCTATCCGTACTATTTCGCTGGATGGTAACCGTCAGGGTATCATGGTGATGCCTCAGCGCGGCAGCAACAACTGGGAAGAACAGGGCTGGAGCAACAGCATAAAGATGCATCTTACCGCCGGTCAGCATAATATCCTTTTGGATTTCCGTCCGGAAAACGAGAATATGAATATCGAGACCAACACTTTCCGTCTCTATGGTTTGAGGTTGGTACGTGGAAATTAATCAAAGATGAAGAAAGGAATAATAGGAGGGATGATGGGGCTGATACTCGGTTCGGGGCTTGCTTTCGGGCAAGCTCCGGATAAATCAGACAAAAAGGATATGCCGCCTGAACAAACAGCGGAATGGGGTAAGATAACCCGTTTGATCGTACCTTCGGATGAGATGCAGGAAGACATAGTTGTGGATGTCCTTCTGCCTGAGGGTTATGATCTTGACAAGACCAAGCGCTATCCGGTTATCTATATGCATGATGGCCAGAATCTTTATGATGCCAAGACTACTTGGAACCATCAGGCATGGGAGATGGATCTGGTAACGGGTGCTTTGGTGGAGGCTAAGGAGATAGAGACTCCGATTATAGTAGGGGTCCATTCTTCATCTGAGACACGTGTAGCGGATCTTATGCCGATAAAGGCTGTTCAGGGGATTGGTCTTGAGGGGACTTTGGATGCGGTGAAGCTGCATGGGCGAAAGCCGCGAGGTGATGCGTATGCTGCTTTTCTGGCCAAGACTCTAAAGCCTACTATTGACAAGAAATTCCGTACACTGCCCGAGATGGAGAATACAACTGTAATGGGCTCAAGTATGGGCGGTTTGATGTCTATTTATGCTCTTTGCGAGTATCCGGATGTGTTCGGCAACGCGATCTGCATGTCTACACATTGGACTGGAGCACCGGAAGTTCAGAATGAGTTTGCCGAAGGGATGTACCGTTATATAGACGGCACACTTCCCACGGCCGGCAAGCGTGGTGAGAAAACCCATCGTCTCTATTTCGATCATGGCACCGCAACGATTGATGCTGCCTACGGACCCTACGAAACAAAGATCCTGGAGATGATCCGGCGGAAAGGGTACGGGCCCGGCACACTCAAGAACATGGTAGCCAAAGGTGCTCCCCACGAAGAGCGCGCCTGGTCGGCCCGCGTCTCCATCCCCCTCCGCTTCCTCTTAGGCCCCCAATAAATATAGCCAATGCCGACTTAGACCCCAGTCCCTATAAAATTTTATGAGACGGGGTCTTAGCTAAAGATGCGACTTCATTAGCTGAAAATACAAATCCATAAGGCTCCACATTATGAATGCTTTAATCTCCATACTCCCGGTAATCATGCTGTTTGTATTGATGCTCGGGTTGAAAGTGACAGGTTGGAAAAGCGCTTTACTGACCATGCTTATCACCGTTGCGCTGGCATTATGGGCAGCTCCCGCAATGGATATGATTCCTGAAAGGTTTGCCGGTCAGTCGGTCTACAACTTGGTCTGGTGGAGCGTTGTCGAAGGAGTGCTGAAGGCAATTTTCCCGATTCTTATTATTATCCTGATGGCAATCTACAGCTATAACGTAATAGTGGAGTCGAAGGCCATAGATGTCATAAAGAAGCAATTCACCGCACTGACTGATGATAAAGGAGTGTTGGTATTGATGATGGTATGGGGTTTCGGAGGTCTGCTTGAGGGTATGGCAGGATTTGGCACTGCTGTTGCCATTCCGGCAGCTATACTGATAGGATTAGGTTTCAAACCTATGTTTTCTGCGCTTGTGGCACTGCTTGGCAACACTGTTGCAACGGGTTTTGGGGCGGTAGGAGTGCCGATGACCACTCTATGCAACGAGATTTCCGCCAGCGGTAGCGCCACGGCGCAGACTGTTTGTGAAGTGTCCACCTTCTCCGTGATTCAGCTTTCCCCGCTGTTCATATTGATTCCTTTTATTATACTTATGCTGACTGATAGGAAGGCATGGGTTAAAAATTTAAGTGTGGCAGTCTGGGTAGGTGGCACTTCATTGGCTGTACAGTTGGTGTGCGCTAAATTCTTAGGAGCTGAGACCCCGGCCATTTTAGGTTCAATTGCTGCTATACTTGCTATCATAGTCTATGATCGTCTGTTTCTGACCCATAAGAAGAAAACGGAGCAGACAGAGACATTTACTATAGTCCAGACACTGAGAGCGTGGAGCGTATATCTGTTGATATTGCTCTTCATACTTGTCAGCGGGACATTATGCCCGCCAGTCAATGAGTTTCTCAAATCGCATTTAGTCACAGTGTTACCCTTACCCACAATTGGCTCCACATTCAAATTCGGCTGGTTAGGCAACGCCGGTCTGATGCTTTTCCTTGGCAGTGTGTTTGGAGGTATTATTCAAGGGCTCGGATGGCGCCAACTCGCGGTGGTGATGGCAAAAACTATTGTGAATCTGCGTTTCACCGTCATAACCATCATATCGCTTATATCTCTTGCCTCAATTATGAACTACAGCGGTATGATAGCCACGATAGCGGGAGGTTTGGTGGCCATGTCCGGTGGTTTCTATCCCTTGTTCGCTCCCCTTATCGGGGCGATCGGCACTTTTGTAACCGGAAGCGACACTTCCTCGAATATATTATTCGGAAAACTTCAAGCTAATGTAGCAGGTCAGCTTGGAATGAACTCCACTACTTCAGTATGTGGTTTCACCGGTTCTGAGTCTGACTGGCTGGCAGCTTCGAACACAGCGGGTGCCACCGGTGGGAAAATGATTTCCCCCCAAAGTATAGCTATTGCCACAGCCGCATGCGATATGAAGGGGGCTGATGATGCCATTCTTCGCAAGGCCATTCCCTATGCCCTCCTATATATTGCCATTTGTGGCGTAATAGTCTATTTCGGCAGTTAATTATTCTATTATCCAGCTTTCAATGCGACGCTTTTCGGAAGAGAAATTGACCCCTATCTTAAAGATCGTCCTTGTATCTGTGGCAAACATCCTGGCATATTCTTTCTCTTCAATTTGATGTAGTGCCTGCTCAGGAGTCGCATCATATTTTAACTCGATGATGTAGATGTATTTCGAGGTTTCTATCAGAAGGTCGATGCGTCCGTCTGAGGTATGCATCTCAGCTTTGGCATCAATGCCTATGAGGGTTACAAGAATGAAGAAGATATTATGGAAATTATTTTCGTCTTGTACTTTCAGGTCGTATGGGATGCCGGCAAAGTAGGCATCGAGATTTTTCATCATCTCTTGTGGCTTCCCCCATTTAATTCCTTCCAGGATACCGTCGAGGACACTCTTTACAGTGCCACTTTTTGGCTTGAGGAAGACCTCGAGAAGATTTTTGAAAAGCCCTTTACGGACTTCTTCATTGGGGACTTTCAGATGCACTTCATTGGTTTGAGGATCATAGTCGCTGATTGTAAGGTAACCGGTCTGATAGAGGAGGGCGGTAGGATCCGCATTAAGCAAGTCGAGTCCTGCCAAGTCATCGAGATCCCAGCGGGCTTTGAGGGTCTTCTCAATGTCGATGTCGGCATCACGTAGAGCTTCTGCGATAATAGACGCAGGGCCGGTTGAGTTCCAATAAGTGCCTATCCTTCCTTTCTTTAGACAACTGAGTACTGACCAAGGATTGTAGATATCGCTTCCTTCGGGTGCGAAACGATAACCATCGTAGTTGAATTTAAGTGTGCGACAGGTGGTATCGTAATCTTCCTTTCTCTTTGAAGCAAGTCCGGAGATGCCGGAATGTAAATTTTCAAGCAACTCTTTTTCGGTGATGCCGCAGATATCCGCGAATTCATCATCAAAGGAAATGTCGTCAAGGTTGTTGAGGTCAGAGAAGACGCTCAGCTTACTGAAACGGCTTACACCGGTCAGAAACACAAGGCGAATATGTTCGGCTGAACTTTTGAAATTTGAATATAAACTTGCGAGTTTTATTCGGTAATGCTCAAAATTTTCATCCTTGTGAAGATTGTTAACGAGAGGCTTATCATATTCGTCAACAAGGATAACTACTTGTTTGCCTGTTTTTTCGTGGGCTGCTTCTATGATGCTTTTGAATCTTAGTGAGAAAGTTTTGTCTGTGGCGTTTATGTCATATTTCTTTTCCCAATCTTGGAAAAGTTTGCCCAGCACCTCATCCAGTCGTCCCTTTTCTTCGTATTTATCAGGATTAAGATCAAGATGCAGTACCGGATACTCTCCCCAATCCCAATGGAAGGAGTCGATATATAGATCTTTGAATAGATAGCGTTGGCCCTCGAAGAAATACCTTAGAGTAGAAAGGAAAAGACTTTTCCCGAATCGACGCGGACGTGCAAGGAAATAATACTTGGATTTACTCCTTGTTATTTTTTCCACGAAAGCAGTCTTATCGATATATAAGGCATGATCTTCGCGTAGTGTCTTGAAGTCTTGCTGGCCAATGGCATATTTATCATTATCTCGCATAATTAGTCGATAATCTCAAGTTTTTAATCTCATATTCGATCCCCCTATGTTCTTTCTTGTCATTAAAGTTGACGCCTATTAGATAGACCGTTCTATCGTCCATCGCATATTTGCCCGCATAATCTCGAGTATGGATTTGATTCATGGCTTCTGCGATGCTCGCATTGTATTTGAACTCAAATAGATAAATGTATCTTCCTACAATTACTTCCAAGTCGCTCCTCCCCTTATAGCTGTGGTTTTCCGCCATGGCGGGTGTACCGCATAGCACAGCAAGCAGGTATGTTATGGCTCGATATGTTGATTCTCTATGGTCTTCTCCCGGCAATGACTTAAAGAGAGAGGCGAGCCTTTTCATAAAGTTATCTGGCCGACCTTCATACAGATCTATCTTGAAAAGTGGGAAACGGAACGGGCTGTCTATATCCTTAATTTCCGGAACATATATTGGCAATAATTGCTGGTAAAAACCAATTTCTACCTCTTTGTTAGGAAACCGCAGTTCGTATAAACCCAGCTCCTCATGGTAGGAGGCTATGGTCAGATATCCAGTCTGGAACATCAAAGGGATGGGATTGCGGTCGTCTAACCCAACTGAAATAAGTTCTTCCCGAGTACACATCTGTCCGTTGATATCGGGGGGGAAGGTGCCTCTGGCTCTTATCCTTTTCGCTAGGAAGGTGGGAGTCCCTGAGTCAAACCAGTAAGGATCGATTCTTCTTTTGTCCAGAGCACAGAGTACACTAAAAGGATTGTATAGTCTTGAACCCTCTTCTGTGAAGAGATATCCATCATAATAATCCCTTAGAGCCTTCAGGGTGGTGTTAAAGTCTTCTTTTCTTTTCTTTGACAGGTCCTGGATGCCGGAGTGGAAAATATCTACCAGTTCCTTTTCTGTCCAACCGCAGATATCTGCATATCTTTCCTCGATTGAGATATCGTTGATATTATTAAGATCGCTGAAGATACTTACCTTGTTGAAACGGGCCACCCTAGTCAACATTCCAAACTTGATATAGGCATCCATTGATTTGAGATTGGAGAAGAATCCTTTCAGTAGACTTTGGTTCTCCTCGAACTGCCGTTTGTCTTCTTCTACCTCAAGTAAGGGCTTGTCATATTCGTCCACGAGAATCACAACTGGCTGACCCGTCTTGAGAAATATGGAGCGTATAAGAATCCCAAACCGGGTTACGATGTTTTTCCCATCTTCTATCGGTAATCCAAATTGAGTTTCAAGCCATGTCAAGTCGGTTTCGATTCTTTCTACCAATCCATTCGGTTGTCGATACAGACCGGAATTGAAATCAAAATATAGCACTGGAGTTGGAGTCCAATCGAGATTCATTTTGTCGGCTGCAAGCCCATTAAACAGTTCACGTCTTCCCTCAAAATAAGCTTTAAGCGTGGAGAGGAACAGGCTTTTGCCAAACCGCCGAGGTCGGCTCAGAAAAATAAATTTGCCTTGGCTTAGAAGAGGTTTTATGTAAGCGGTTTTGTCTACATAGGTATAGCCCCCCTCAATAATATTAGGGAAGGTCTGCATTCCTACCGGATATCTCAATTCCTCCATTATCTCAAACTTTTCCCCAAATTTAATGTAAATCCCCCTATAATCCAAATGAAGCAGTCTAAACTTTCCGTCTGATTTTGGAGATTTATTTTTTTTCTTTAAGAGGAAGAAAATATGGTGGAGGTTGGCTATAGGTTTGTAAAGACCGAAAAATATTGTAATTTTGTATTTTAAGGGGGACTTGACAATCACCTTAATTTAATTTACTTGGAAATATGAATAAGCTGAAATCTTTTTTATTAATGGGTGTCTTGATACTGGCAGCCGGATTTAATGCCTTCGGAGAAGGACTGCCAAATGTTTCGGTTGAATTGTTGCGAAATAAGGTGCATCACGCCGGGGTAGCGGTATTGATGGACTTCGTCTTTACTAACAATGGAAACAAACCGGTGTCAATCAATCTTGATGCAAATCCGTTCGAATCGAACCAATATGCTAAGGCCGAAGGAGATGGCTATACCCTCTCAGGCCTCGGAAGTTCCTACAATTTTACAGTAGAGCCGGGCGAAGACGTAAAACGCACCCTCTACGTAGATAATTTCCCATATAATATCAAGAAATTCGATTCCATCAAAGTAGCCGGTCGCTCATCCGTGACCTCGCAGTCAAATCCTTATGGCCAGTTCTCATACACGTTCCAAGACATCAATATCCCTTCGTTCCCAAATTCCAACCGTAAAGGGTGTTACTTCCTGGATAACGAGTTTGATCTGAGTGTTGACAAAATTGAACCGGTAGGAAAGGATTTATCGGTAACCTTTACTTTGACCAATAATGGTAAACGTCAGAAAAGTTTCTCGGCAAACAATAACGGGAAAGCGACCGATATGGAAGGCGACGAATACCAGTTGGTAGACTCCGAACTCTATAGTTCTACTGACATTCCATCCGGTGAGAGCATAAAAAGGAAAGTGATTGTAAAGGGAGGAGCCGGAAAAGAGTTCAAGAAAGGCCGGATAATGTATGACATATTCGAATACAACAACAATAACCTCAGTTACCCCGTCCTCCTCCAATTAGACAACCTCTCCACCTCCAATTAATAGGAGAGAAAAAAGAATCACGAGTTAGGGAATCCAAATAAGGATTGTGAAATGACCTCATAAAGCATGATACACGCTTTATGAGGTCATTTCTGTGATGGGAGTTTGGGTTAGAAGGAGGCGGGGGAGAAGATGCCGGCGCGCGGATGATTCCGAGGTAGGTTCGGAGTCAAATCCGGATTGCGCTCCGGTTGCCACGTGCGGATGTGGATCACCGGCTTCTCTATGTCATTGAAATCTACAAACAGGAATAGATACCCTTGGTCTCCATAAGTCTGGGAGATATAGTCCTGGCGGAGTTGCAACGCGTAAGTCTCGCCACCGATTCCCGATCTCTCTACATCCGTATCCGTAAAGCGAAGGTTGATATATTCCTGACTTTCGAAACAACGCCTTAGCTGATCCATATATTCGCGCTTGCTCTTTTGGGCATACGTTACCTGCTCCTTGCTTGAGAATCCCATCGAATCCCCATTCTTGGCTTTCTCCAGACGCTTGGTGACATGACCGACGATAATGACAGCGTCATCATCAAAGATGGACTCGATATAATCCAGCTGACCTAATGCAAAGGCAGTACGGTAGTTTTCCAAGAAATTTACCAAAACCATCTTCTTGTCGTCTGTCCAGGCGGCTCCCTCCTTTGAGAAAATATCCTTGCGCGCTATGCTGCCGAGTCCGAATCCGAGACTCTCCACTTTACCATCCTTATTGAATGTAAAAGTAATATCCTCGGTAAATTGACGGTTGCCCTTCTTGAATGTGAACGACATAGGTATCGAACGGCATTGGATCTCATCGCGGAAAGGATAGAACTCGTATGTATTGCGGGTCGCGTTACCTAAAACCCTCACTTTGCCATATCCCATCAGTTTCTCAAACAGATGCCAGCCATCCAGGGTGAAAAGATTCTTTACCGCAGCCGGATTACGGCTTTCGATAGCGCGGATGATTTTTTCTATCGACTGGGCATAAGGTTCGCTCTCAGCTTTGGTCAGAGGGGCAAGGCCCTCCTTGGCACCGGCTGCAACCTGCTCCTGGAATGCCTTGGCCTCCTTCTTGTCAGCCTTAAGTTCTTTCTTGCTATTGTCATTGAGCAGGTACTGGTTTTGGATCAATCCTGCTCCTTTGAAAGACTCCAGCAGCGGACGCAACTCGGCATTGGCATGGTTCTCGTTCTTGAACAGATACTCCACATAAAGCTTCAGAGGATTCATCGGAACGGATGGACTCAGCTCTATCAAAGCCATTCCATCACGAGCTGTAATCAAATGAGAGTAACCGGCTGCCGTGCCATATTTGAAAGTACAGGTTGTAGCCGGTTTACCATCGTAATTGACGGTCAGTTCAACCGTCTGTCCGGCATTATCAGGATCAATCTCATCTTTCTTTACTGAGGCGATACCGAAAGAAACCTTATTGACAATATCGCGCATGGCTTCCGGGATCCAGTTGGCCAGAACGCGGTTCTGTCCATCTACAAACTCCACCACCTCCGAGGGAGCCGGGAGAGACTGGAGTAAAACATATGAACGGTAAAGATTTCGGAGAGCATCGTCTACCTTCCCTCGGTCTCTGGCCGTTATGCCGGAACGCGCTAAGTCTGCCACATTATTGCGACGCCGTTCGTGCATCTTCTCGACATTCTTCTTGGGCATGTAGACAAAACGCATAAAATCCGGAGCATCCGAGAGTGCCAGTACCTCCACTCCCTCTAAAGAGGCCGGGGTGGTGTAGCTGTCTACAACGGAGCTGAACTGTTCTGAGGAGAGGTCCTGGCCATCAGCTGAGACTCCACCGGTAAGTGTAGAGTGGGTAGACCCCTGGACTGTGATGGAGATCTTGCGCACCATATCGTGAAGAGCAGCCGTATAGGCCTCCTCCGGGTCAGCACCGAATCCTTCACCGTATATATACTTGTCTGGTTGGCGCATTATCTCCTCGGCCTTCTGCCGAGTAGGAGACTCCTTGGAGCCGCCCATCATCATGGCGCCTCCAAGGAGTATAGAGATTGTCAGAATTAATAATCTGTTGAAATTCATTTCTTAGTTTTTATATATGTGGGAGTAGGGTTGTCCGGTTCCTCCGGGCGTTGCCCCGCTGTTATGAAGGGGAGTCCAACCTCTCCGTACAGGAGGGTGAAGGTTCGACTATCTTCTACGAAACCACGGGCTTCATATTGTGTGCCGGGAGTCAGACCGGAGATAGTAACGGTTACGGTTCCACTGCGAGGATGGTCAGTCGAACTTCCTTCAGTACTCCAATCTGAATCCCCGACGCGTCTCCATTCTATACCTGCGTAGTCTATATCATAGAAGGGTGAATAATAGTTGAACGCAAGAGTAATGGAGGTCTGGGAATAATTGTCAACAATCCAAGGAAGACTAATAGCCGGTTCTCGGCCACCGTATTGCATTATGTAAAGATCTTCTTGCTTGACACCTAAGTTCCCGGGATCTACTGTTCCGATACCGGTGAAAACGGTCTCCTTCGGTACGACTGAGATTATAGCGCTCAGGGTCTTCCCTTGGGTATTCGGATCCACCTTTACATCTACATATTGTGCGTAAGGTCTATCAGTACCATACCCTTCTCTTGGACTGATTTCCAGCCAGTCCGGAGTGTCTGTTTTTCCATCCACTAATATCTCCCAATTAAAACTTGAATTGATGGTAATCTCACAGGAACC
The DNA here is from genome assembly GCA_964553075.1 of uncultured Sangeribacter sp. GTDB lineage: Bacteria > Bacteroidota > Bacteroidia > Bacteroidales > Muribaculaceae > Lepagella. The sequence goes on from CAZKJP010000006.1 coordinate 40,843, forward strand.
ACCTGACTCCGGAATAGTCCCAAGGCCACCGACCGGACTCACATTGAAGAAGTAGTCATACGAGGTCTGGGTAATTTTCACCTCCACCGGCTCAAATCCGGCGACTGTGGGAGTGAAGAGAATGGAACCGTATCGATCGTCGCCGGTGAGATTGGGAGCTATGGTTGCCCTTACAGTTGTTGCTTGCGGACTGGCGCTTCCTCCATTAGAAGAGAGGTCAATCCAACTGCGGTCCGCGGTATCTACTACCCAATTGGCCAAGGAAAGGATGCCGAATTCAATCTCCCCTCCTTCAGCGGATATAGTCTGAGTCTGGTAGGGATATACGTCGAATGTGTAGCCTGACTTGATCTGGTATATATCAACTGAATATTTGCCGACCTCACTTTCCAGAGTCAGAGTGGCAGTACGGTTAGCTGCCTGATTATTAGGATCCAATTGGATCTCAAATGACGCATCTCCGGTACCGGTGTAGCGCGCAGGTTTGCCATTGTCTCCCTGACTGCCTTCATGGATATCTCCTTCCAAGGGGTGGATAGTGATGAACTCAGCGGGCTGGCCTGTCTCATAGCTGACCGTCAAAGTCCAGGATGAATTGGCTAAGATATTGAATTTCTGGCGTCGGGGACTCTCCGCATCAAAAGGTTCCACCGATGAGGGAGAAAGGCGCACATCACTCACTTCCTGAGAAACGGTTATGCTCGCGATAGCATTCCCTACTTTTGTGTTCTCGGCATTTGAGTAGTAGATCTTTACCTCGCATTTGCGTTGCTCGATAAGATTTTCTGCCGTAGAGATAGTGAAGCTTTCGTTTCCCATACCCGAGTAACGGTCTACCTCGCACCATCCGCCGTCACAATTCTCGACTTCTATTATCCATCTGGTATTACTGGTTACTTTCACAACGGTACTGGAGGGAGCGGCCCCTACGCGAAGAGTATGGCTGGTAGCCGTATAATCGGAGCTCTCAACTTGGATAGCAAGGGTTTGGGTGGGCTTCAGCGGTTCCAACAGTTCGTTGTAATTGTCGCTGCAACCGCTAAGGCCTATCGCAATGGCTACACTGGCAGCCAGTCCTAATATGATATTTTTCTTCATTTTTGTTACTGCTGCTTTAAAGTGATACTGAGACTCCTATGGTAGCCTGGAATCCACCGCGGGTCAAGCTACCTTGGCTGAAGACCTCCCGTATGTCTCCCTTTGCTCCGATTGGAATCGCATATTCCGGGGTTACAAAGAACCCCACATGCTGGATGGGGTGATAGGAGAAACGCACCGAAATCGGCATACTTCCTTGGGTAAATCCGTTACCCGGATAATTCTTATCTTTGGCCGAGAGACGCTGGATCAGGAATCCGATCTGCGGGGTCAGTCCGAAACGCTCCGCAAACCTCAGCTGATAACCGGCTTTTACGGCCATCTCGTCCATCCGGTAATTGTAGGAGCTATAATAGATTTTGTCATCTCGGTTATACCAGGCTACAGAATCACTGCGGTTCAGGCCTAGGGTATAGCTAAGTTCCAGATTGACGTTTTCGTAATATCCTCCGAGAGTGAAGGTAACGCCGGGCTTGGCTCCCATCATGGTGAAACCTACGGCTGCATACCCTGTAGTCTTCTTCACATATTGGATTTTCTCAAGGATGATCGTATCGCGGAGGGTCTCTCCGCGCTCGATACGGAATTTGCGGGTCTGGGGGTAGTAGCCGCGCTTGGAGAAATCCAACTCGTAGCGCGCCACCGGCAATTGCATCGTAGGTTGAAGATTGAATAGAGTATCGGCTGCCATGACGGTAACGCCTGCCGATGGTTCCGTTACTAACTCCATATACCCTAAATGCGGAATCGGGGCCGTGGCCTCCACTTTCTTTGTCTTGCCGGCCTCAACGGTGAAGACGGTTGTCTGGTCCTCATGGTCGGGCAACTTGGAGGTAACCACGTATGAACCGGCGCGCAGGTGCTTATGAAGTTGGCCTACGCCCTCGCGTTCATCCTGAAACCATAGTTCGGCGCCATTCGGTACCTCTATATTCACATCTCCATATTTCAGGTTCTCATCCTCCATCGGAAGATTGAAACTGGTCTCCCCGCCCGGTGTTAGAGTCACTACATCCTCAAACAGAAGGGAACCCAATTCAGCTCTAACTAAATGCGCTCCCAATGGCATGTGCATATTGACCGGAGACTTTCCTTGGGGCTCTCCGTCAACGCTGATCTCCGCATTCGCGGCCGACGCTATAAGGGTCACGGGACGTCCCTCTACATTCAGGATTACGGAATAGGTCTTACCCGCCTCAGCCTCCATTCCCTCCAACCAGAAGGTGGTGGGGGAAAACTTCGGATGGGTGATGGTGATCTTCTGGGTACGTTCCGGGACATATAACCACACCTCGCCGGGACCGGCCTGACGACGCCCGATCACCTGAAAGAGTCCGAGGTCGAACCCGAGTACATCATTAGGAAATGGGGTATAGAACTTGATCAGAGCAGCGCGTTTCCCACTGTTCTCATCTGTCATTTCAGTGCCTTTAAGCTGAGCGGTCATTTCATTGGTGGTTTTGAAATCCCGCGTCTCGAGCTTTTGAGCTATACCCGGCAGGAAAGAGCCTAAGGCAGCGAGCACCACCGCTATCTTAAAAAATTTCATCTGTCAGTTTAGTTTGGAATATCCACTCCGGAATCCCTCATTTGGGGAATTCCGGAATGGGAGTATCTTGATTTTCAGTTATCTTACCATAATTTTACGTCCCGCGACAATGTAGAGTCCCTTTTCGAGTCCCTCTACGGTCTCAGATTCGCCCGCTTTCAAGGAAAGTTGGCGCACCATCGCTCCGGTCAAGGTATATATGGTAACCTTACGCGGAGCATCCGAGGTCAGGCGGATACTACCGGGAGCCGGAGTTTCGATCAGGATGCCGTCGGGGGTTATTTCGGGTATCAGCAGACCACTCCAATCACCAAACACCGGCAAGTCAGAGGTGCCAACTCTGTCCCAAACGTATGCCTCGAAGGGTAGGGTAGAGAATTGCGGTCCGAAGTGATCTCCCGTTACGACTCCGTCATAATTGGGTTCGTTGTTGAGGGAGAGAATCCGACCATATTCGGGTTGCTCAACCGGCATAAAGGTACCGGTGAAGAGACAGGAGTTGAACCATTCGGATGCCTCCGGTTCCATCTCATCCCATTTCAGGGTAACCCCTGATGCCGCAAAAGTAACCTTCCCCGGAATATTATATTCCGCAAGGTAGGCTGTCGGATTATTCGGCATGGAGATAATATAAGGCTTGAAGGCCTCTATCGAGGAGGCTGAATGCCAACCATCGGAGCCGGCGCTGTAAAGCCAGAAGGGACGTGGCTCATAATCGGTACCTGCCCAGGTCGTAAAGGGTTGTATCGCGCCTTCACGCTCATGGCTGATAACCTCGGGAGTGAAGGGAAGTATAATCGTTTCCCAACCCTGACAGACATCGATCTTGGTAGTCTGCCAGAACTCCTTGGTGAAAATAACACTGTCGGCTTCTATAGTCCCATGTATATTGAAGGGATATCCGGGCTGAAGGCTAATCTTCCTTGACTTACCCTGGGCACCATAAATGGAGAATGGACGGTTGCGATAATTATCAATTTTTTTGTACTTATAAGTCACTACATTCTCTACATCCGTGTGAGAAGCGTACTGCTCCGGTACCCATTTTAGAAGATTCGGATTACCGATTTCATCCAACAATTCCTGCGGAATCTCGTCTGAATACCAATAGAGTGAGCTCAAACGGGGCAGGTCTTTTAGGAGTCCGGGAATATACTGATGGATTCTTACAGACTCCAAAGGCAGATTCTTTAAAGCTCCTTCCATTGAACCACTGGTTTTAATATCGGCCAAGATATCCAGACACCGTATATTCTTAAACTTTGATAAGAAGCTTAGGTCGCTCCATGAGATTTCACCATTGATTTGAAGATGGTCAAGCTCCTCAAAGGAGAAATGTGTTTGCCACCAATTGTTTTCAAATGCCTTGAAAAGAGGTATTCCATTGCGGACGCCCACTACATCTCCACAATTAAAGTAGTCAACATCAAGGCGTGTTTCCTCGGATCTGAAGGTATGGTCAGAGAAGATGGTGGCGGTCGCTATCCCGAAATTTTCAACCGGGAACTCCCCATATATAGGAGATGGATTAGTGACTTCTTCAGTAACAAATATCATCTCGTTGTAAGCTTCGTCTTGGTATGGATCCTCCGGGTTCGGTAGGGCTTTCAGAACATAGCCGTCATATTCAAATACCGGGGGAAGATGGAACTCGATCGGCATCTGTGCCGGTTCGGAATCGTAGCGGTCCTCATCGGTAGCCTTGGCTACCGCGCTTACCTCATTCATCCATGTCTCAACCTCTATCATTTGATCGCTTTCGCCCTCTATATCATAGCCTTCAGGTCTGTTGAAGCTGATTCCTAATTCACCACCTTCCGGATGGCGAATTACTAATCTCCTCTCCATATAGTCAGGCTCGAATATCGGCTTCTCCTCCTGGTAATCTGCCAACACGAATCTGTATTCATCCATCTCTGAACGATTGAAAAATTCGCGTTCCGCGTGATACATGATGAGGCAGTCCTCCTCAACGGGAATCGGTGCGTCATACCGCATCTCCATGCTTGTTCCACCCTGTGCCTGGATCCGATACCGAATCTCAGCCAACTCATCCTCACACTCCAACCAAACACAATGCTTACTATAATAAGCGGTCGGTACGGGAAGTTGATAGTCGGCATAGACGTACTCAAAGGTCACCACTTCTGAGGGTTCCATCAAGTTTTTAAAGGCACGCGCTTTCAATACACAGTCTTGGGTCAAGGTAATAGGACCTTGATATAGAATTGATGTCTCAATAGGATCGCTTCCATCCATCGTATATCTAACTTCAGATCCCGGAGTTACAGCAGTGAAGCTGATTCTCGGGTTTAAAAAGTCATATACAGGTGGCTCAACTTTATAGCCAGTCGAAATATAGCTGCCGACAGGAGAATCAAAATAATTAAAATGAGTTGTAAAGGCCTTTACTATACAGTTCCCTGGTAAGTCAAATGGTCCGGTATAGAGAGTGCTTCCTGTAGTGGGATCAGGTCCTCCATTAGGATCTATTATTAGTTCAGGTTGAACGCTTCCAACTATATTTCCATCGCAATCATAAATGGAATTATTAATCAAAGCAAGATCTAATGTTTGAGTACCTTGTCCGTTGTTGAAAACCACCATCGGAAGTTGGAAAACCTCGTCAGGAAAGAATGTGTATTTGTATAAAAGCTCTCCTTCTACATTTGTAGCCTCCATACCTGCTCCAGGCCATTCTCCACCGGTATAATTTACATATGTATCTCCGTTATCCCATATCCACAACATAGGCGTAGCCCAATTCGCAGTATTTCGGAGATAAACATTCCATTCGCCTGGATTTGGTATTCTTTCCAGACTATTAATGGTGTAGAACGTTTGACCACCTTCTATTGGCGGTATAATGACCAATTGATCATCCTCGGTTTTTTCAAAACTGGGAGCGGGGAGTGTATGCTCCGCACGGCGGTAGACATAATAGCTGATCGGTGAATCTGTCAGACCCTCTTTGCTGGCATACGCTTTGATACGACAATTCTCTTCCGGTTCGAAGGGAGTGGTGAAGACTTCGCTTTCCTCGGTGGGATTTGAAAAGTCGGTCGTGTAACGTATAATAGCATCCTCGGTTTCACTTCGGATAACTATATTCCTATTCTCAAAATAGAAAACCGGTGTGCCGGCGTGATAGGCGGTGACCTGATAGCTTCGGATCGGTGAATCTTCCATTCCCTCCTTGAAGGCGATTGCCTTTACAAGCAGGTTGCTGGGCACGAACACCGGCTCTGTATAGACAGGACTTGACGCAGTGGGGTCTGATCCATCCAAGGTATAATGGATAATTGAACCCTCGGTTTCGCAAAGAATCAAAACATGGGTATCATCATACATACCGAAACGTGGCCATGCTACCATATTCGTACCCACCGATCCATCCGGATTCGGAACACCAGGTTCCGCCGGACTGGTCGGATTATAAGTGTAATTGGCAGTCAAGGTTACGGGATGATCCGGCATCATATATGTGAAATAGGAAGTTGCCGAGACAACATTACCATCCTGATCGGTCCAATTGTCAAGAATAAAATTTGAATTTGCATAGGCTCTAATGGATACATTATCGCCCATGTAATATTCACCAGAACCGCTTAAGGTTGAAGTGGCTTCGGAGGGATTAGCTTTTACAGAGAGACTATGCGGAAAGCGGGGTACTCCCGGCTCTTCCGGTGAGGAAGGAGTGTAGACGAAGTTGGCCGTCAGAGTGTGATCTCCAGAAGGCACTGTATAATTCAATGTCCTGGAGGTCCCAATTTCGAGGCCATCTTGAGTCCAATTGACAAAGCTGAAATTTGAATTGGAATAGGCTGTGAAACTGTGAGTTGTGCCTACCGTATAAGTGCCTGAATAAGTGCTTCCGAAATAACCACCGTCAGCAGGAGAGACCTTAAACGTAAGCTTGCTCTCATCTTTGAAAACCGGTTCACTTGGTTCGGAGGGATTGCTCGGGTTATATACAAATCTTGCGATCAAGGTAATATCCCGAGCCGGCATCGTGTAGTTGAAGCTGCTGATCTCCGACACTATATTCCCATCCTCATCCTCCCAATGTTGGAAGTTGTAGTTAGAAGCGGTGTACGCATACATTCCCACCGATGTGCCGGGCAAGTATTTTCCGGATGCCTTATAGTTGGTGGAGGCCCCCGCGGGTACCACTTTGGTAGTCAAAGTGTACTCCACAGTAGGATCTCCGGGAACCCCCGGCTCGGGTGGGTTTGTCGGATTATATTGGGCTGACGCCGAGACAGTCCATAACAGAACCGCCACAAGCGCCAGCAGATATCTGAGTAACCTCATAGAATCAGAGGATTAGGTAAATTTATTTTACGATTACTTTATAGGTCGAGCCATTCACCTTAACTACATACACGCCTGTTCCGGCCTGATATGAAGTTGTTCCGGCAATCTGAGTGCCGTTGGCAATGACAGAGCCATCAGCCGAGTAAACCTCAACCTCAGTGTCTGCCGGTACAGATACTGCGATCGCGCCCGCAAGCCCCTGGACTTTTACTCCGGCTGCGGAGAGGGCCTCAGCTCCCACTGATCCGGCTCCGAAGCGGATGCTGAAGCGAGTGTTGTCAACGCCTGCTTTTCCAGCGGTGAACAGGTATTCACCTGCGGTCAGATCATGCTGCATCCCGGTCTGGGCATCATAGAGCCATGCCTGGCGGTCACAGCGGGTAGCTGCAATGCGGTAAACCTTGCCCGATTCAGGGATATAAACACCGAGTGTGACATTGCCGGAATCGTATGGACGCTCGTTGATCGCCATCGGATGATTGTCGGCTCCGAGTGAGTAAAGCTGTGCTACCTCCTGGTTCATGCTCATAAACTTGGAAGCGTCACACATTGTCTCATAGTCCAGTGAGGCTTTTTCATTCAGTACGATACGTGAGTAGTCATCCGCCTCCTCCTTCTCACCGGCGAACAGTTCCAAGTTCAGCAACTGACGCATGGAGTTTTCTTCGGACACAATACGGCGCGGTGCTCGGGTACGGTCAATGTCTGTAGTGATCTGGCGACCAACGAGCGGCATACGAGCAGTAAGCTCAGTGGTGCCTTTCTGGACGAAGAATGGCTGCATCGGGCGCAACACGTATGTGTCTGTGCCACGGTCACCATCATTCAGAGAGAGAGCACGGTAAGTGCTCCCGGTCCAGACGGTGATGGGCGCCTGCATATCCATATAATATATGTCGTAGTAAGTGGGGTAGGGGTTAGAGATAAAGTTCCAACCGGCATTCGCTGCTGTCTCACAGAGGTTATCCTCCAATGTCAGTGTCTCCTCGTTGGCCCCGAAGAACTTGTCATGCTCCTCTACAGCAGCAGCGGGGAGATAAAGGGTGCCGACCGCATTCGCCTGGAAGATGTAACCCTGGCCACGGTGGAGTACCCCATTTGCCGGGACATTCACCCAGTTACCTGATGAAGTATCCTCGGAAGCGCGACGTGCACCATCATAGTAGCGGATAACCCAAGAATCGGTAGCCGGATAAGATACCTCACTCATATTGACATCCACAACTGGTGAGAAGAAGTACCACGTGTTAGCTTTGTCTACATAGAAGGAAGTGATCAATCTCACTGCGGTTACCCCATGACTCTTACTCAAATAATTTGCAGGTGAAGCCTGGCTTGTATTATATGTGAATTCATTGAAACTCTGAACAGTTTCCGGATCTATTGTCAATGTAGATCCTGTCATCATTTCGACACTCGGAGTCTCGCGCATAGTGTGCGTAGAGTTGAGATTGAGTTTGCCGTTGATTGCCCAGTAATCCTTGATTGATGCCTCATCTCCAGCATGTGCATTTTTGAAATTATACCAATAAGAATCTAACTTATAGGCTTCAAGTGCAAAGTCCGGTACAATCAGCTCAACTGTATCTTTATTGGGTCCGTTACTAAAAGGATCGCAAGTTCTGTCATAGTACGACGAGTAATAATTAGTAGGCGGAGTGGCACACGGAAGGATGATTTTATCAATTGAGGTGCAGCCTGCGAACGGATATAGCATGTTATTGCAATGTGAGTTCAGCTCAACAATTTTTAAATTTGTACAACGATAAAAACATTCTTGTCCAATTTTTTTAACGTTTTCGGGTATCTTTATTTCTTCTAATGCTGTGCATCCATTAGCCATGTAATTAGGAAGATAGGTTAGATTTTCAGAAAGAATGAGTTTTTTTAAATAGTAGCATTGTTCAAATTGACCGTATTCCCAGTTAGGAGAACTTGTATCGTAATAGTTGTTACTATAATACGATAGGTTCGTTACGCTATTAGGCATAATGAATTCCTCCAATTTAGAATTCCTAAAGGCGCGGTATCCAATAGTTGTGAGGTGACAATCTTCCGCAAAGTTAATCTGTCTTAAGGATGAGTTGTGCCAAGCTCCATTTCCTATGCTCTTCACTGAAGCCGGAATAGAGATTGATTGAAACCATGTGCCGTAAAATGCTTCATTCCCAATTGAAGTCAATTGGGAATTGTCTTCAAAAATCAGATGATCCAGATAGGCTTCTTTCCAGGCACTGGCTCCAATAGTTTTTACTGAAGCGGGAATAGTTACTTGATAGAATCCGGTTTGATAGAAAGCAGATTCTCCTATTTCCTCAAGAGTGTTCGGCAGGATGACTGTACTCAAAGTTCTTCTACCTGAGAACGCGTAAGCAGGTATTTCTGTTATGTTAGTCTCTGAGAAGTCTACTGCTCTAATTTGCGTCAGTTGATCGATTAAAGCCCAGTCATCTGCGTTGATAGATCCTCTGATTTTAAGCAATTCAGTATCCTGAAGGTACTTGTCTCCTAAAGCTTGTAGCATTCCCCCACCCAATGCTCCGGGAGTGGTAACATTTATGTCGTACCAGGTCTGATCCAATCTTACATTCCTAATTCTAACCTGTTCCTTGTATGCTTTGAATTCTATAGTATGAGTGCCGGGATAGAGAACAATACCTTTTTTGGCCCAATCCGTATCAGTGTTTTTCCAATAGCTTTCTCCGTCGATAATGCAAGAAACCCCATAAGTAAGGGAACTGGAGGTAGACGTCCCCGTGCGTGTCATTTCATAGCCAAACAGGGATGGTTTATCGATAGTAAACGTCGTTGAGATAGAAGTAGTGTATCCCTCTGTAGAGGAGCCTTGCGAACTAATGTAACCGTCTTCAGTAATCCACATGTGATCCGGGTCATTCTCAAAAGTAAGCGGTAAGGATTCCGGGGTCAGACATGCGTTCTCAAGTTCCTGACATTCCTGGACCTTGAAATTATCGATACCTGCATAATATGTAGAGCGATTTGCAAGAGTGTAGGAATTCATCTGGGTGTATTTCAGTTCCACATTATGAGTACCTTCTGGTATCAATGGGGAAGTGTAATCATAGTTCCAACTCTCAGATCTGATAGTAGTTGCAACTTCTCCGTCAATTGATATTTGCAGACCATCAGTAGAGCTGCTCTCATATCCCACAAATCTTCTAAAACTAAATTGTGTAGGATACTCAGAAGTATAGTTAAAGCTGATTGTGGAGATCAATCCCGCTGAAGTCTCTTTATCCGGTGAATGTAGAAATGAAGTCCCGTCTTCTCTCTCATAAAGATACCAGGGGTTGACGGGGTCGTTGATCCATTGGACCGGGATCGAAAACCGGCCTTCATCCAATATTGCTGCATTGATGTCGTCGGATTCCAAGGCTGAGGCCTTTAGTCCGAATGTCACGAAAATAACCAGCATAGCAAGCCGACTTAGCCTGTCGATGCCGGTAAGTAAACGTTTCTTCATTAGTTTCTTAGTTAAGATGTTATTGATGTTAGTTATTTAATTATCAGTTTGCCTCGTATCATCTTCCCTATCAGGAGTGGGAGTAGAGGGTGGGTCAAGGTTAGTCATCGTGCCTTCAACTGCTATTTTTGTGGCGAGGAGCCACAAAAAAGCACGGCTGCCATAGAATCATAAAAAATAGCCATCCGTTTCAGCCGCGCTGACAACGGATGGCAATGATATACAATAGCTTTAAGTGAACCCTATGAAACTATTTTAGTTATGTCTTTAGCTTTAAGTACATCAATAGCCAAGTAACGGGATTCATTTTGGCGTAAGTCAGTTATATCAGCCCGTTGCCATGCCTTAGTGGCGACAACCGCCCCTTTCCGACCGCAAAGGTAGCTATTATTTCTGAATAACTAAGCATTTACCTCTAAAAAATTGTTTCATCCACAAAAAAAACCTAAAAAATTTGGAGGAATGAAAATAAACCATTAACTTTGCAACGCTTTTTAGAAGCAGGTCCTATAGCTCAGTTGGTCAGAGCACCTGACTCATAATCAGGGAGTCCTT
>CAZKJP010000007.1:0-50950 GCA_964553075.1 uncultured Sangeribacter sp.
TGACTATCTTCTTCGGATCCTTCCAGGATGCAGACCTCTTCCACCGTATCTTCGTGATCGCTGCTACTTGCTCAATCGTGATCACTGCGGTATATATCCTGCGCGTCGTAGGCAAGCTCCTCTTGGGTCCTGTATATGACGAGCATCACCTCCAGTTGACCGATGCTTCATGGTTTGAGCGTCTGGCGACAGTAACCCTTATCGTCTGCATAGCCGGTATCGGTTGCTTCCCCAACTGGATTAACGAGACAATTCAATTCAGCTTCGGCCCCATCATCGAGGCAATCCGAAGCGCAGCAATCTAACCTAATAATCATGCGGGACGCCTCTCTTCGGAGAGGCCGACCGCGGAATTAAAGCACAACAACAAATGAACTATTCGGAATTTGGGGCAATGATCCCTGAACTAATAGTGTTGGGTCTCTTCCTGATTGTATTCTTCGCCGACACATTCAGAAGTCAGCGCGGCACCGGGAAGTTCCTCACACCCATGACAACGGTGCTCTTCCTCTTGGCTACGGTTGCTATCTGGATTGTACCCGCGAGTGCCGAACCCGTATTCGGTGGAATGTATGTAAACGACTATGCCGGAAAGGCCCTGAAATGTATTCTCAATGTCGGAATGTTCATAGTCTTCCTTCAGGCCGCTAAATGGACTGAAGATGAAGATATGGCGTTCCGTAAAGGTGAGTTCTACGAACTGATGCTCGTTACACTCTTTGGAATGTACCTGATGATTTCAGCTCGTCATTTCCTGCTCTTCATCATCGGCCTCGAATCTGCTTCTCTGCCGATCGCAGCTTTGGTAGCCTTCAACAAGAGCAAATACGAAAGCCATGAGGCAGCTATCAAATACATAATGACAGCTGTCTTCTCCTCAGCCATTCTGTTGATGGGTCTCTCATTCGTATATGGCTTGTCTGGTGGTTCACTCTACTTCTCAGACATCGCACTCGCAATCAACAACGGCGAGATGAGCGGACTTCTGATTTGTGCATTGGCATTCGTTTTGGCAGGTATCGGCTTCAAGCTTTCACTTGTACCGTTCCATCTCTGGACTGCTGATGTTTATCAGGGAGCTCCGACAGCAATCACCGCTTATCTGTCAGTAGTATCCAAAGGCGCAGCCGCCTTCGCTTTCTTCATTGTATTTATTCAGTGCTTCGGTGCTGTTTACAGCGACATCTGGGAATGGATGCTTTATGGAGTTATCATCGCGACCATTACAGTCGGTAACCTCTTCGCATTGCGTCAGAACAACATGAAACGATTTATGGCGTTCTCTTCAATCTCACAAGCCGGTTACCTGGTTTTGGGTGTGATTGCAGCCAATGACCTCGGTCTTGCCTCCATGATGTTCTATACACTGGTTTATGTAGTGAGCAACTTGGGTGCGTTCTCTGTGATCTCCATGATTGAAGAGAAGACTGGTCTTATTAATATGGAAGACTATAACGGCCTGCATAAGACAAATCCCTATTTGTCAGTAGCAATGACGTTAGCAATGTTCTCATTGGCCGGTATTCCTCCCTTCGCAGGGTTCTTCTCGAAGATCCTTATCTTCACCTCAGTTACAGAGAATGACTCAATGGCACTTTACATGTTAGTATTGGTAGCCTTGATCAACACCATCATCTCCCTGTACTACTATCTGAAGGTTGTGAAAGCAATGTGGATCAGCGCTGACGAACCGAAGATCGGCGAGTTCTCCGCTGGACGCTGCGCGAAGGTAGGTTTGACCCTCTGCGTGCTCGGCATCGTATTCCTCGGCTTGGTAAGCCCCGTATACGACTGGCTGGTAAATCAGGTAGACCTCTCGATCGCCAACCCCCTCACCTGGATAGGCATCTAATAAGAAAAAATTCTTTCTTTCATAATGGTAGCAGGTTCCGGCACAATCACCCCGGAGCCTGCTCTTTTTTTTGATTCATTTAATCCTTCGAACCCAAGAATGTTTAATGTTCAATATCATAATTGCTAATAAAGCGTTATATTTGTGGATGATCAATCTGTTTTAGGCGATGAATAACCCTATAAAATATCCGGTCGGCGAGCAGTCCTTCGAGCAGTTGCGCAAGGATGGTTTTCTTTATATGGATAAGACTCCATATATTGAGAAAATCATTTCGGGAAGCAAGTATTTCTTCTTAGGACGCCCAAGACGGTTTGGGAAAAGTCTGTTCCTATCTACCCTCAGATGTTTCTTTGAAGGGAAGAGGGAGCTTTTTAAGGGGTTGTATATCGATTCTATTGAATGGGATTGGACCAGTTACCCGGTGCTCTATTTAGACCTGAATACAGCTAATTATAAGGAGGACGGGTCTTTGGAAGATTTGTTAGAACATCAGTTGAGTGAATGGGAAACTCAGTTTGGGATAGTTCCTAAACTCTATGATCATGTTATCAGATTTAAGAAGGTCGTTCAGACGGCCTATGAAAAAACCGGCAAGAACGTCGTCATACTTGTAGATGAGTATGATAAACCTCTTGTTAAAAATCTTGATGACAAGGAACGATTTGAAAGGTATCGTGAGATATTAGCATCGTTCTATTCTAACTTCAAAAGTTCCGCTGAATACATCAGGTTGGTGTTTCTAACGGGGGTGAGCCGATTCGGAAAGCTAAGTGTTTTCTCAGGATTAAATAATTTAGCTGACCTTTCTCTTGATAAAGCCTATGCAGGAGTATGTGGGATTACAGAATCTGAGCTTATAGATAATTTCGGAGAAGGTATAAAAGCACTTGCTAATGAAGAAGGGAAAAGGAAGGATGAGATAATTAGCTTGCTTAAACGTAGATATGATGGCTATCATTTCGCCAAGGTCTCTCCGGATATTTACAATCCTTTCTCACTTCTGAATACATTTGCTAAAAAGGATTTCGGAAGTTATTGGATCGAATCTGGAACGCCCTCTCTGCTCGTGAAGCAGTTAAAGAGAACAAATGTAGATCTTGTTAATCTGTATAAGGCCCGAAGTAGTGAGACTAAATTATCGGGACTGGACTTAGATAATCTTGATCCGGTTTCATTGTTGTATCAGACGGGTTATTTGACCATCAAAAGCTATGATGCACGCCTTCGCCTCTTCCAGTTAGGTTACCCGAATGAAGAAGTAGTAGAAGGTTTTTACGAATATCTGCTTCCATACTATACCAATCTTCGGAATCAGGATGTGATGATGACCGATTGGAAATCTGAACGTCTATAATTAAGCGTGATATAGACGTTCATCTCAAACAAGAAAAGGATAAGGGATATGAGGGTTACGGATTTGAAGGGATATTTGTTGGCGGGATTGGCGGCCGCGGCGTACGGCACCAATCCAGCTTTCGCTATACCCCTTTATGAGCAAGGTATGAACCCTAATTCGGTATTATTGTTCCGATATCTGTTAGGGTTGCCGATCTTGGCGTGCATTATGAAAGCACGTAACATTCCCTTTTCACTTCATAGGGGAGAGGTATTTCATGCTATCATCTTAGGGATACTGATGGCTCTCTCATCCCTTACATTGTTTGAGAGTTATAAGTATATGAACTCAGGGATTGCATCCACATTACTGTTTGTCTATCCGATAATGGTAGCAGTATTGATGGTCTTCCTATTCCATGAGAAATTTCAATTGTCAGTCGGACTCTGTCTGTTGATAATGAGCGGAGGATTGTATTTGCTTATGAAACCGGACGGATCCCAAACATTAAGCCTTACCGGGATATTGTTGGTAATGGTCTCGGCAGGCACATACGCGATTTATATTATCTTAGTGAACGTATCCAAAAGGATCAAAAATATACCGACTACCAAATTGCTGTTTTATGTGTTGAGTAGTGGAACATTCCTATACCTGTTTCTAATACCGTTAGGTTTCGATCTAACTTTACCGACAAAATCCGTTGGCTGGGTATCCTTGGGAGCCTTGGCAATAATTCCGACTGTGTTGTCATTGGCGTGCACTACCCGCGCAATCCAATTGATAGGATCTACCCCAACAGCCATCTTTGGTGCCTTAGAACCAGTCTCAGCAGTGATATTGAGCATCACATTTTTGCATCAGACGATAACCGGTCGAGAGGTAATTGGAGGCATACTGATAATCATTGCGACTACGATCGTAGTAGCCTCCGGCCCCATAGATAAAGCCCTCCTACACGTCCGCAAAATGTTCCCCCGCAGTTCCCACCGCTAATTCAACATCGCAAAGCGATGTCCCTACAGTGCTATTGGTATTAGAGTTGGTGAAAATCAAAGAAGGATGTTTGCGTTTTCAGTCTCGCATTCCAGGAGGGAGAGTTTGATGGGTAGGCCGCCGGTGTAGCCACCGGGTTTGCCGTTGGAGGCGGTTACTCTGTGGCAAGGGATGAGGATGGGGAAGGGATTGGCTCCGCATGCGTTTGCTACGGCTCGGTAAGCGCCGGGTGAGCCTATACGTTGAGCTAACTCTTTATATGTGATGGTTTGACCGTAGGGAATACGTTGTAGTTCATTCCATACCTTCTGTCTG
This sequence comes from uncultured Sangeribacter sp., assembly GCA_964553075.1. Taxonomy (GTDB): domain Bacteria; phylum Bacteroidota; class Bacteroidia; order Bacteroidales; family Muribaculaceae; genus Lepagella. Next base: position 4,503 of record CAZKJP010000007.1, read on the forward strand.
AAGTCGGTTCCTTTCAATTGTAATGGAACATTGAAGTGGGTGCGTCGTCCCTCCAAATATTCCTCTATTTGGGAGATCGCCATATTAATTATATTCTCTTCCTGTGGCGTTCCGGAGGTAAGAACGAGTTCGGAATCCTCCGGCAGCCATTTACATCCTGTCAAAGTCTCACCTTCGGCAATCAGTATCATCTTATGGCCCAGAAAATCGTGGATTTTGGTTGTCATATCTTTTTCTTATCGTTCTTCTTAGCTTCTTTGAGTCTAACTTATATTATTCCTTTCTCTTATTCTAACAAATATTCGAACTGAGAAGGTCAGGAGAAGGATTGTTGAAGCTTGGAGAGCACCGGGCCGAAGACGCATCGTTCGTATTTGGTTTTGAAGATTTCAAAGCATTTATTGCAATAAAGAGACTGCCTAACTTTGATTGTTAGACAGCCTCTTGTTACGCAGTAAATGGATTAATTTAGAGTTTTACTTTTCGGGTTTGGCCATTGGTGTAGCGGATAATGTAGAGGCCGGAGGTTGAGAGGGGCCTATCTACTTTTATTCCATCTAAGGAGTAGATGGCCTCTATTCCCTTATTTGAAGACGAGATCGTCTCTATTCCAGCTGGGCCTTCTTTGACTTTAACGGACTTGGATACCCCGGGAGCAGTGATGGTAAACTCATTGGTCATTTGCTCGTCAGTATTATTCCGTCTTACTGAGAGAATGCAATTGTTGTAGCGACCAGTAGCGGTTACATCCAATCCTGCGATATTTGAGAAAGTCAACTCTGAGCCTTCATAATAAGTGCCAATAGGTACTTCTACTATCGCACCGTCAATAGGTACCGTTACCTCCTCGGGAGTATCCAGCCAAGGATAGAAACCATCGATATTGATTGCAAAGGCATTGTAACAAGGTCCAAATTCACCTTCTATATCCGACATGGGTATATAGGAAGTTGTGTATTGGGTCGCACCGTCAATTTTGCAAGAGGTCTCTACAAATCCCATACATACACCGTTCTCATCCGGGAGGTAGGATTGCACCGGGATGAATGTTCCCACTTGATCGTTATTAAAACCGGTGAAGCGTACGGCATAAGCCGGATAGGAATTATCGATTATTACCGGTTCAGAGAAATCAAACAGGATATTGAACATCTCGTAAGGAAGGCCTGTATTTGGGTTACGCATCATATCATTAGCTTTGCAAGATGCTGATGCAATGGATGCATCTGAAAATGAGCCGGCCTCATCTACCGGAACGATCTCAACCTTAAACTCTACAGAAGGATCAATATCCTTTCCGAGAGCCAAGACATGTGCACCGGTTACAACCAAAGGTGAGTCTGTCGGATACATCCAGTTAAGGATACCATTTAGTTGCACATCATCACCCGGCTGAGGATTAGAGCCTACCAAGTAATTCAGCCAGAGTGCACCGGTATTTGAATTATGTCCGAAAACCGGAACCGCATGGTCATTTACCTTATCAAAGTCAGCGACCATGAAATTAAGGTCGTACTTATTCAGATCGAAAGGCAAAAGTCCCATTTCGAGCATAAATTGCTCGTCATCGTAACCGGTAGCCATAAACTCCGGCTTTCCTCCGGCTTGAAAATATGGAACATCAGAAGTAAAGGATGCGTCAACCGCATTCTCGGCACTGCCCTTCAATACCGGCATCTCATACATATTGTTTCGGCAGGTCAGCTCAGAAGAATAGTCAGGGAAATAAGTCACTGACAGTTCAAGGTCATCTTTTGATATAGTCCAATCCTTGGTTATCGGATCGATATAGTCCCACTGGTAATTGATGCAATCAGCAGCCGAATAGTTAGTCCAGGTGATAGGAGAATATACAGGATACTGAGCTACGGTAAAATTCAGAGACATCCATGATTTACTACGGTCCATTCCCCAATACAGAGTCTCTTTCGGAAGAGAGTAGCTGATACCCTGAAGCTGGGAGAAGCCAACGCGCACCGCGTCAATCATTACAGTATGTGCATCCTTGGCCTTGTAACGGAAAGCGATCTCAATCCTCTTTCCCTCAAACTCAGAAAGACTGATGGTAAATGATTCTACGTCATTATAATACAGCAGCTGCATTACCGGGAAAGCATCGAAATATTCCATCATGCTCCAAATCTGTTGCCAGTCTCCTCCTTCCTCACGCACCTCTACAGTGAGATCACCTTTAAGGATCTTATCACCGATGAACTCACCAGTCTGATAGTCTAAAGTACCATGGGAAAGATCATAGAAGAAAATGGGGGAGGAGAAGAGCATGAAAGATAGCTCATCGTTCGGACGTATATTCAGGAATGGGGTAACGAGACGTTCATCCTGTTCCAGCATATCCGCGCCAAAACTTATGGTAGCTCCATAGTTTCCTTCCGGGGTGATCACATTAAAGCCGTCTCCCATATCTATGTTCCATTTCTGGGAATCCCCGAGACCCTCTTCGCTTTCTGAGATGATATACCATCCATCCGGTAACCACCCATCTACCGAAAAGTCAACTCCCTCGAAATCCTCATCGAGGGAGGCTCCGTCCTGATAATTAACTCGACTTAAGGTAGGAGAGAATGTTTTGGCACGGTTTGCCAATATCTTTTGATCGCTGAATTGTTTTGGCAATATTTTTGATGCCTTGATATTGATACCGTTGTTAAGAGATACGCTTTGAATATTTGTTTCGGCGAGGGATATCGCAGAGGCAGAAACCATAAGTCCCAGACCGAGAATAATACCTTTTTTCATGATAATTAGAAATTAACTTTTAAGTCCTTTTCGGGAATTTCGAAATGGAATTTCTCAAATTTGTTTATAGCCACTTCCATATCAGGCTTAAAGATCGGTTTCAGCAGGTAATCCACGCTATTTACTTTATAAGCCTTCAGGATATAGTCATCGTATGCCGAGGTGAAGATAATCGGGCAAGCCAAATCGACTTCATCGAGGATCTCAAAGCAGTCCCCGTCCCGTAGCTCGACATCAAAGAAACTGATATCAGGGCTCTGACCCGACTTAAGGAACTCCACAGTCTCTTTTACCGAACCTCCGGTAAAGAGAAGTTCCCAAGAAGGCCGCAGTTGTTTGATTAATCCTTCAAGATGACGGAGAGCAAACGGCTCATCTTCTACAATAATATATTTCATTCGTTAATAATCTTGAGGCGTTAAGATAACCTCATTCAGCAAAGAAAGGGCATGACTGTAGGTGTCGATGCCCTTTCTTAAGGTGCTGAAAACTGTTTTTTTCAGTTAGGGGTTACTCACCTTCAGTGAACTCATGTACAAGAGTAGCGGTGCCGATTGACCAGCCGGCTGGAACCTCATCGAGACTCATATCAGCCCAAACCTTGATTTCCATATTCCTTTCGTTACCACTGCAACCGAGTGAGGTTAGGATTTCCTGATTTAGCGAAGTAAGATCCAAGCGGGTCAGCTTATTGGTAGAAAGGTCAAAGTAATTGAGCATCGGCAGGTTTTTGAGCGTAACAGAAGAGAGAGTATTGCGGTCGGCATAGAAAAGACCGAGAGAGGGAAGATCCTCAAGAGTCAGCTCATTAAGCTTGTTAGAACCTAAGTCAAGTTGGCTTAAGTTGGGACAGCCATTTACCGAAGCAGTGCTGATTTTATTGGTAGCTGCGTAAATGTTTACGACCGGAGAGTTATTTACATCCAAGGAAGTAAGCTCGTTGTTGTAGATAGAGAGCATATAGAGGGAGTTGCAACCATCAAAATTGATGCTGGTGAGCTTATTGCCGAAGGCATTTACCATACGGAGGTTAGCAAGATTGCTGATATCCAAGGTTGTCAGCTCATTGTTGTAGCAATGGAGCTCATCGAGGTTGGCGAGCCCGGAGACATCCAAAGAGGTGAGGCCGCAATCATGGCAACGCAGGTTCTGGAGGTTGATGCAATCATTGAAATTCGGGGTAGTTGTGAAAGAGTTAGACTGACACTCCAACCAAGTGAGATTTGTAAGGCCACTGAGGTCGAGGGTCTTGATTCCGGAATTGGATATGTTGAGCTCCTGGAGATTGGTCTTCAGACCGGAGAGATCTACAGTTCCGAGATCGGGATTTTCCTGAATATAAAGGAAAGCGATCTTGCTTTCTCCAAGGTTGATGGAAGTAAGGTTGTTGTATGAAGCGCTCAAGCTATTGAGGTTGGGACATCCGCTGACATCGAGCGAGCTTAACTGACATCTGTAACATTCCAGTTTTGTCAGGTTCTGAAGGCTTAGAGTCAAGCCACCGGATACGGCAATGTTGTCTATATCCAGTGCTTCCAGATTTGGGTAGTAACCTGCGAAGTCGAAGGTCTTGACATCAAGTTTTGAACCGCCGCATCTGAAGTTCTTAAGTCCCGGCATAGGAGCCAATCCATCAGTCGGAGCATTGGTGTAGTTGATTATTAGAGTAGAGGTATTTGGGAAGAACTCCATTCCTTCAAAAGACATCACATCCCAATAGGTAGTGAGGCTAAGGTCGATAGTGCCTGTAAAGGCAGCTGCTTCGGTGCTTGAGAGTTCGTCGGCTCCATTGGCAATCACATCCTTTACATACTGGCGGAAGTAGGAGTCAGGGATATATTCCTCGGATATGATATTCTCGATGAAGGGGACTTCGGATTCCTCTACAAACTTGATATAGTCGAGTTCAGTAGCAGTATATTCTACAGTCTGGCCATTTTTCAGATATATAACGGCCTTTTGTGCGCCGGCACTTAAAGAAGATGCGGCTATGATGGCTGCTAAGGCAGTAAAAGTGAGGGATTTCATTTGATGATAAGTTTAGTTGTTACGATTGGGGTTTTTACTACATAGATTCCTTTTTCCTGACCATTAAGATCCAGGTCGAGAGTGCCGAGAGAGTCTGTATTTCCTTGGCATACCAAGTTGCCGGAAGTAGAGAAGACAGACACTAAGATTTGTGGCTGGAAGCCTTCAAGGTGAAGTACCTTGTTCTTATAGGAGATCACCGGGTTCTGATCCCTAAGGCCTTCCACTGAATCAGAATCTCCGAAACGGAATTGGGGACATTCGCTTAGGAGGAATGTCAGTTCGGAGCCGTCATCTTGCTCAACTGTGAGTAGCCCGGCATCCATCGTGACTTTGGGCTTTGCTTCTACCGGTATCTCAACCGATTCGCCTGCTGTAGTGGTGATCACTACAACCGGAGATGCCAACATTCCCATCGGCATCATGGCTCCGAGAAGAAGCATCTGTAGTTTTTTGAATTTCATAAATATGATGTTTTATTAGTTACTGTATTCAAGCCGTCCTGAGGAGATAATAAGAACTCCTATGGGCTCGGCATTGGGAGGTTCCTTTGTTCCTCCTGATGCGAAATTACAATAACAATAAACTATATGCAAGGAAAAATTACGTAAGGAGGTATATTGATGTGGTGAGTCGGGATATGCCTTACATCAATCGGACATACCGAGTCTGAATTAGAATTAGGCAAGCATGAGTTGGATTTGACCTCTCGAAACACTTCAGACTCCCAGCCATGTGAGGAAAGGAGCCTTACGGTCAGCACTGACTACCACTTTCATCTCTTCTTTGCCTGCTTGGAGTTTTACCGAGAGACGTCCCTTGAAATATTTTGAGACTCCTTTAACAGAATCGGCAGAACAGAGAACATGCCTTTGTATGCGGAAAAAGTTAATCTCTCCGAAACTGTCTATTACGTCAGCCAGGGTAGAAAGAGTAGTCATGTATCTACGGCCCGTATAATCAATAGCGAAAATATAGCGGTCTTCGCTTATGAACCAAGCGACCATGTCAATATTAAGGAATCCATAAGAATCCCCGCTAACTGTAAGTACACGTTTGGCATTTGCAGATTTAGGAGTCGAGGTGAGGGATTCAGAAACCTTCTGGTATTGTTCTTTACGGATATCGGGTTGATCCTCTGTCGGCGATGAATAAAATTTCTCAAACTTCTGGATCGATTTCTCAACGTCCGATTTTAGAATAGGTTTCAGAAGATAGTCAAGGCTATGTTCTTTAAAAGCCCTGAGTGTGAATTCTGAATAAGCGGTAGTGAAAATGACCGGGGTATTGATTTCTACAGATTCGAAAATCTTGAAGCAATCCCCGTCATTAAGGTCAATATCCATGAAGCACAGATCACATTTGGCTCCACTACTGAAAAACTCTATAGCCTCATTAACGGTAGCGGTAGTGAAGACCAGATTCCAGTCGGGACGCAAATTTGATACTATTCGTTTTAGCTGGTCAAGAGCAATTGGCTCGTTTTCAATTATAATGTACTTCACTGGATAAAGATTTTAATTGATGGGTGTTTGCCATTTCTTTTCTTCATACATACGGAACCAAGGCCGTAAAAGTCTTGCCATCATCGATTATGCGGAATTGTCGGTCACGCGCCTCATAAAGTTTAGTCATATACTTGACCCCGACACGCGAGCTGACCAATACCCTTTTCCTCTGAATAGGGTTAGAAACTCGTATTCCATCCTCCAAGATATCAATACTCACCTCCATGGGGCACTCTTCTGTGATGATATTATGTTTGGAGACGTTCTCTATCAGTAATTGAAGGGTATAAGGTATGATACGTCTGGACATGGTTCCTTTTACTGATGTGATTCTCACATTGAAAATGCCGCCGTAACGCAATTTGAGAATCTCGATATAGTTATTGAGGAAGTGGAGTTCTTCTTCAACCGTCGTCAACCTTTTATCGGTGCTGGAGAGTATATATCTGTATATGCCAACTAAAGAGGCTATAAAATCACCTGAAGCGTCCGATTTCTGGTCGATTAAGGAATTGAGGATGTTCAGGGAGTTGAATAGGAAATGAGGGTTGATCTGAGCTTTCAGAACCTCGTACTGGTATTCCACGATTTCCTTTTGAGCTAAGGCTTCTCGTTCGCGGGTCTGGGTATAACGCTCTATGAAGTATGCGGTCTCTACTCCGGAAAGAGCTAAGATGGCATTAAAACCTGCTCCTCCCAATTCCACATAGAATCCCGCTAAATGGACCAATATCCAGCTGGTTAGCAAAAATATCAAGCAGGATAGTAGTATATCTACTATCAATTTCACCCATACTTTCTTAACTACATTGATTTTAAAAACCACCAGGAAGATCAGGACGGTCTGGAATAATATGGGAAAGAAATTCCAAGATACGGAACTTATCAGGGAATCCACGCTATCGTACGGATATAACGTATTGTACCTCATCAGGTTGTAAAGACCTTGGAAGATGAGGGAGTACCCAAACGTTATCAGAAGGATTCTCGGGAATATTATTTTAAGAAATCTTTTCAAGATGGCTCAGCTTGGTTGTAATAAAGGTCTGTTGTCGTGTCAGCTCATTTAGTTAAAGAGTACACTGTACGTCAGGCCATGCAAGTGTGATAGGCCAAAGATGTCCTCCGGCTCGCAAACTTAGTTAAAAAACTTTATCTCGCCAAGGAAACCAGCCATAATTTTATGAGATGGGGTCTAAAAATACCTTATGTCAGTGCTGAGCTGTTTTTTCGGAGGGATTGCCAGTGGTGGCGTTCTTGGTCGGACATTTGCTCGCAGGTGTAGCTGAGCATGATGGCGGGCATTTGGGAGACGTTGGTGGTCAGGAAATCGCGTAATTCATCTTGGTATCCTTTCTTCCAACATTCGCGGAGCATCCAACCGGAAGCTTTATGTAGCAGATCATGGGGAGAATCCAAAAGGTATTTCGCTCTTTGGAGACAGACTTCGGGTCTATCGGCTCGGATCAGCATCCAGGTGCTCACCATCGCTATCCGTTGCTGCCATAGTGAATGACCTTCCGGTCTAATCCATTCATCCATTATAGAAAGCTCCGGATGGCTGACTTCATGGTTCCCTATGATCTTGATTGCTGAGAGGTCTACTAAATCCCAGTTGTTGATATATGGATGAAGAGATAAATAAGTATTGAGGATTTCGTTTTGTTTCGCGGTATCTCTCTTCTTGAACGCTTTGAGATATTGTTCGACCATTATAAGTAGTCCGCAAAGGCGCACTTCGTGATGAGGGGAGTGGACGAGTTTTACTGCTTCTGACAGCGGGGTCTCTTTCCAAGCCTCCTTAACTACAAGTCGAACCTGAGGATTACGAAGACCGAGGAAATGGTCGCCCTCTCCATATTGTCCGGGACCGGTTTTAAAAAACCGCATGAGATGCCGAGCCTGACTTTCATCCGCCATGCTCAATAAAGTAGCCTCAATATCTTTAGCTTCAATCATCTGGAAAGGATATTACAGAAATCATCGAATAGGAGATGATACTCATAACCTTTCTTTTCACCTAAAGTGACGAAAATAAGGTTTTGGGTGGGATCACAAAAAAGCACTTGCCCGAATAAGCCAATGGCAAAGAAACGAGGAGTTATAACGTCTTTGCCATCTATTCGAGTGATAATATTGTTCCATCCAAGAGAATATCCCTCGTTATCTAATGAGGCATGGATGGAACGATCAATCCATTCTTTGCTAACAATTTGTCGGTCGTTGTATACTCCTCCATTGAGGTAAAGGCGTCCAATTTTTGCCAAATCTCGGACATTTGTTACAATACCCCCGTATGCCTTAGCCTGCCGATGCTTTTTGTCATCGAGAGACACCATAGCATCAGTTTCCATATCGAGGGGTCCCCAAACTTTTTCCTGTAAATATTGAGAGTATGGCATACCAACGGCTCTTTCTAAAGCCACCCCTAAAAGAGCTGTAGCCATTGAATTATAATAATGATTAGTACCTGGATTTGACTTGAAATGGAGTTTTTTGAATTGGCTTATGACGTCTTTGCCATAATATAAATGGGCCATCTTAGAAAATGGGTTCCATCCATAACTTTCTTCAAAGTCAAGCCCGGTTCTCATATCAAGCAGATGTTCGACGGTTAGCTCCTTGAAAAGAGGATCGGCGGAATTGAGTTCAGGAATGTACTTAGTAATTGGGTCTTTAATGGAGAGAAAACCCTCATCTACTGCTATTCCGCAAAGTAAACCAGTAACAGCCTTTGATATTGAGAAAATATTCGAAGGTGATAGGGGTGAGAAATCTCCGTAATACTGTTCAAGCAGTATGGTATCATTACGGACAATGAGCAGAGCTCCATCCCCTCTAACCCTTGAAAAATATTCCCCTATGGTTTCGTTGTTGAAACGTCCTCCTGAAAATTTTGTATCCTCAAAATACCTATCGTGAGAGTCAGCGGAAATTAGAACGCTGCCTCCGGATTTCCTTGTAAGGATAGTATCTAATGCAAAATTTTTGTAAGTATCAGTAGATGGACTACCACATCTGATTGATTTGAAAGTAGTACAGCTTGCAAAAATAGCAAATAACAATAAGAGAAGCGGATATAGCTGTTTCATAATGCGAAATTAATAAAAATTTATGAGAATGCGCTGGTGAAGTATACGATAGCCTCAATGATTTTTGGCAGAAATGCAGGTTTGTACTCGTTAGTGAAATATTTTTTTTGGTTCGATATAGCTTAAATTTAAGCTATTATTGCTATATTTGCACTCCAAGAGCTTAATTTTAAACTATGGATGAGAACGTATATATGCTTCCTGACGGGGGGATTTGTCTTCGCATAGGAGAGAGGTTGAAGAATTTGCGGCTGCGTCAGAACCTAACTCAGAAGGAGTTGGCTGACCAAGCTCAGATCTCTGTTTCCTCGATTAAAAAAATAGAGAATGGAGAAATCGGAACATTTGATTCCTTGATGAGGGTACTTCGTATCTTAGGGGAGCTGGATGTGTTGACCCCATTGATGAGGGAGGTTACGATGAGTCCTAATGAATACCTAAAATTTGTGGAGACACTCAAAAAGAAACAGCGCAGAAGAGTCACCTCCTCAAGCCGCAAAGACCTCCAATTTTTATCTTCCAATAAAACAGAATCAGAATGGTAAACATTGCAAAAGTAAATCTCTATGGCAGCCAAATAGGGACGATTCAGTGGGACGATCGCCGTCAGGTTGGTTTGTTCGAATATTCAGATAGTTTTATATGGAAAGGATTGGAGCCATCTCCTCTCCTAATGCCGGTAAGACATGGCCGTGTCTATGCCTTTGATAATATAGGACGTGAGACCTTTAAAGGTCTGCCGGGACTTATTGCAGACTCGTTGCCCGATACTTATGGAAGAGCATTATTCGAAAGCTGGCTCGCTTTGACAGGTCGTAATAGTGGTAATCCGGTAGAGACATTATGTTATTTAGGGAAGAGATGCATGGGAGCATTGGAATTTGAGCCGGCTATGGATCTTTCTCATAAATCGGATATTAAAATAGAACTCCAATCTTTAGTGGAGGTAGCCAGTGAGGCATTGTCTGAAAAAGAAGAATTTGGGGTTAATATATCCACGGACAAGAAAGCAGCGATTGCAGAAATAGTAAGACTCGGGACATCGGCGGGTGGTCAACGCGCTAAAGCAATCATAGCCTACAATAAAGAGACTGGTGAAGTTAGATCGGGACAGATAAATGTACCTGAAGGTTTTGATTATTATCTCATTAAACTTGACGGAGTCTCTGCTGAAGCTGGATTCCGAGAAACCCAGAATTTCGGTAGGCTTGAATACTCCTTTTATCGGTTGGTGAAAGATTGTGGTATCGATATGTCGGAGTGCAATCTTATTGAAGAAAACGGTCGAGCTCATTTTCTAACTAAACGCTTTGATAGAATCAATGGAGAAAAAATCCATATGCAGACTCTATGCGGAATTGCTCACTACGATTACAGAATGCCCAGAGTATTCTCTTATGAGCAGGCGTTTAATATTATGAGGGGATTGCATTTATCTTATTCCGAAGCTCAGGAGATGTTTCGTAGATTGGTATTTAATGTAATAGTTAGGAATCAGGATGATCATACAAAGAATATTTCGTTTTTGATGGATAGAACGGGGAAATGGAGACTTTCACCGGCATATGATATGGGGTTTGCATATAATCCAAAAGGCGGCTGGACATCTCAGCATCAGATGTCGATCAATGGGAAATTTGATAATCTCACAAGATGGGATCTGCTTGAATTTGCTCATCGCAATAACATTAAAGAGGGCCAAGAGATAATCGACAATATCGTAGATAAAGTATCGCAATGGCCCTTAATTGCGAAGGAATGTGAAGTTCCCAAAGCAATGATAGATGCTATCCATAGAGAAATGCAATTTTTGGGAAGGTAAGGGTTTTAAGAGGACTAATGGATAGTAGAAAAGAAGCGGACGAACAAAAAGAACAAAAAGGCTTTTAGGTACCTTGTGATGCCGTAGTGGACTCCGCCTTCTTGTTCTTTTGTTCTTCCGCCTCTTTTAATAAGAGAAACTCTTGTATCTCCTAATAGAGTCTGGGGCCTATGTTAGTTTCTACCTGGATTAAAGGATTATCTTGGTAGTGGTGGTATCCTGGAGACGGATGTAGGTGCCTGAGGTGGGTTCACCGTCTACTCTCGTGCCGTCAAGACGATAATAGATGACCGGGGAATCGTGTATTGCCGCTTCCGGAAGGTCGATACCGGTAACCGGGATAGCAACAATGTTGGCGAAACGGCTCCAACCGGAAGCCGACTTATAACTTTCGATAGCTGATTCCGGTACATGCAGGGTCGCATTTGCGTATGTGGTACTCAGACACATTTCATTAGTAGCAGTTGCCGGTTGAGTTCCGTAACATGTGAAATCCCTTAAAGCCATGCAGAAAGAGAAAGCATCGTCTCCGACCTCGGTCAAACCTGATCCCAACGTAACCTCTGTCAAAGACATACAATCGTAGAAAGCCATCATTCCGATAACAGATAGAGCATCGCCGGAAATATTTACAGAAGTCAGTCCGGTTGCTGAGAAAGCCTGACGTCCTATATTCTCAACTCCGACACCAAAGTTTACCTCAGTCAGTTGCTCACAATTCAAGAAAGCGCTCATGCCTATGCTCTTAACGCTATCCGGAATCGATAGGGTAGGAAGCGAAGTACAAGAAATGCACATGTAATCAGGGATTTCGGCTAAATTATCTGACAATATAAGTTCAGTGAGAGAAGAGCAATCCCGGAAAGCTTGTTCGCCAATAGTCGTTACAGTATTTCCCATCTCAACAGCTTCTAAAGAAGTACAATTCGAGAAAGCCTCTTTCCCAATAGAGGTAAGGGCTGAAGAGAGCGTAATGTCTTTAAGAGCGGTACAATCCTTGAAAGAGCTCTCTCCAATTGAAGTCACTCCATCATGGAGGATGACAGACTCAATAGATGCGCATCCATTCAGTGCGTAAGGCTTTAGTTCGGTAATCTCATCAGGGATAATAAGCTGGGTAGTGGGATCTTTGAAACGTCCGTTTACTGCTACATACAGGTCGCCCCCATTGCTGAGAGGATTTGAGTTCCAACCCGAAAAGTCAATGTTCAGGAAATTCGGAAGGGAGACGGCATAAACTTTCTTTAAAGAAGGACAATTGTCAAAAGCCCATTGTCCGACACTCTCCAGAGTATTGTAGAAAGTAACCGAAGTCAAATCAGAACAACCGCTAAATGCATTCTCTCCGATTGTTTTCACTCCATCCATGAAATCAACTGATACGAGTGTGGAGCAATTCACGAATACATTAGGCTTCACCTCGCTGACACTTGGCAGTACCATGATGGAAGTTGGGGTCTGTCCCTTCATCCTCCATTCGTGAGCAGAGTAAATAGGGTTAGCATTTGGTGACTCGAAATCGATAGCGTACCATTGGAGAAGCGTTCCAAGGAAATTCACATATTCCATCGAGGTGCAATTCTCGAAAGCCGCTACACCGAAAAATGAAACAGTCTCCGGAATATCTATGTATTCCAAGGCGAAACAGTTCATAAAGGCACTGGAACCAATTGAGGTCAGTCCATCGTTCAGAATGACGTGGGTGAGATAATCGTTCCCCGCGAAAACAGAATTAGGAAGTTCCGTAACCCCGGAAGGAACAGTGAACTCAGTGAGGTGAGTCTCGGAAAAGGAGTACTTGCCTAATGATGTAATAGTCTCCGGCAGTGAGATGCTCTTGAGTTGGGTTCCGTAGAACGCAGCTGTAGCTATCTTAGTCACTTCATAACTTTCTCCATCGATTTCGACGGAGGAGGGGATAACAACAGCGTCAGCTGCAAGCCAACTGGCTGCGAACCCCTCGACATAAACAGTGTTGGTCCCTTCATTGGCAACATACTTAATGTTGTCAATGGTGACGGACTGAGCCAAGCCTATAAAGGCGCAGGCAGCCCCCAAAGAAGTAAGGATTAATTTTTTCATGATATGTATCTATAAAAATGGGTTTGGTTTATCGATTGCAAAATTATAGATACACAAAAGGTTAGGCAAATTTTATATTTCCGGAAAATGCAAATTTGGAATTTCAGGAATCTTTTGCAATTTCAATAGCGTTTTTGCGGTATTGCACCGGGGTCATACCCAATTGAGCGCGGAACGCGGCATAGAAAGTGGACATGGAACTGAAACCGACCGAAGCCACTATAACCTTGAGCGGGCGGGTATCATTCGTATCAGATAACAGTTCAGCAGCCCGGCGAATTCGATAATTAGAAATCTCTTCCACTACGGAATGACCTGATGCCCGCTTTATGGCTTTCGATAGGTAGGTTCTGTTTGTACCTAACCTTTCCGCGATTGTGTTCACTGTCAATTCCGGATTCTCATATAGCCGTTCCTCCATCATAAGTATAGCGAACTTATCGGCAAGCTCAGAGAGACCCTCATCAGAACCCGTCCCGCTTCGTTGCCCCGACTTAGCGGTATCCTCCTCACGTTTTTTTGTAAATTCCTCGATTCTTTCTCTAAGTATACGTTCACGTTCCAAAGTCTGATGGTTTTGCACAACAATGGATTTATACAGACTATTCTTGCGCCGGTAAGAATAGAATAAGGTTCCGCAAGTTACTGCGAGTAGCAAACAAAGTCCTATCACAAGAATCAGATTCCGTTCTTTGGAAAGTAATTGGCTACGCTGACGTTCAAGTTGGAGCTGATTAAGATACAGGTCTGTTTTCACAGAGTATTCCATATAGCTGCGGTTTTCGTCTCTGAGCCGTATGCGATCAGCTAAGTCCATCTGTCGGTCGAGAAGTTCATAAGCCGTCTCATTATCACCAGCGAGATGGTAAGCCTCAGCCAGACGTTTCATCAAGATTGCAGAGTCCATAGCCACATTAGTTGCCTTTGCTTCTTCAAGACCCTTGCGGAAGACACGTATACCATCAGCGACTCTTTTCTGTTGGATCAGGAAACGTCCGTACTGGGTACATAGATTTGTACGCATCGAAGGTTCGAGTTCGTGGATTTTAGATAGACAAATCCGATAAAGGGAATCCGCTTTCTTATATTGCTTTGAAGATTCAGCATTCTCAGCCTCAAAAGCCATAAGGTAAGTCCCACTTCCAAGTTTGCTTGAATCCTTAATTACAGCGCGCGCCTTCTCAAGCCAAGAAGAAGCTTCTTTGATATCCCCTTTGAGCATAGCATATCCATTGAGTACGGTGCAAGCCTGAAAAGCAAGTTCGGTATCGGAAAGAGAGTTTGCTTTGTCAAAAGCCTCCAAAGCATACTGCTTTCCTTTTAAGTTATTGCGGTAAAGCCATAGGCAACCTAAATTGTAGAGAGCAACCGCTTGTCTGAACTCATTGCCGGCAGTGTCAGCATGAGCTAACGCCTGGTTATAATAAATGATACCCTGTTCCGGGTTGGCTCGCCCTTGGGTATAGTAGATGCCTAATCCATTATATGCAGAACTAATAAGTTCATGATCCTTGAGCCTTTCTGCAATTTCACGCCCACGTTCGAGATTTTGAAGAGCCTCCCGATGCATGGCCATATTGATATAGGATTGTCCAGATATAATGTGGGCATTAGCCTGAAGGACAAGGCTATCTTTTCGGCTATGACTAAGTTTCATCAGCCGGTCAGCATAGGATATTGCGTCAGAAAAACGTCCCAGATTCAGGCAGAGTGATCCGTTTTCTTTCAGTAGTTCCGGATTGCGGGGATCGCTCTTTAGAAGAAGGTTATTCTGTCTTAATTTATCCTCGCGGCTTAGTGTTGCGGCGCAATTCCAGTTCCAGGCCAGCAACACTATTATAATGGTCAATAAATACCTCATTTGCTATTTATCGGTATATTGGCAGGGTAAGAATGGATAAATAGAGAGGTTGCCCAGGGGATGGGTAACCTCTCTATGAATAAGAGCCCGTTCCATAAAAAATGTTAATTCAGGGCTTTGGTAATATGTCATGCCAATGGCATGGTGATTATTTCTTAGATGCGGAGGTTTTTGAAGTAGCCTTCTTGGCAGCCGGTTTCTTGGCGGTTTTCTTTTCTCCTTCAGTAGCCTTTTTTGTAGAAGACTTGGCGGAACCCTTATCCTCGATTTCAGCTACTACGGCGGCATGCACCGAGTCATCAGCATTGAGGATGTTAGTCCGCAGATTCTTTACCTCCTTGTTGAGGGATTCTATCTCCTGGGCCTGATTGCTGATGGTCAGCAACAAGGAGTTCAATTCCTCATTATCTATTTCTTCCGGGAACTGCTCGCGTACTCGTACCTCGAAATCCGCCAATACATTCATATAGTTGGTGAAAGCACTGAACGGAGAGTCGTAAGGTGAGAAGCCGCCCGGAGTCTTCATTGACATATAGAAGAAATGGTCAGCGCTCTGAAGGTACTTCCAGTCCTGTTTCAGGCGACGATCTGAGGAAAGGTTTACTCGCTCGCCAACTGAATAAAGCTTGTTGAGAGCCTCGCGCTGCAGGTCATTACCCATCCATGAAGATACATCACGTGCCTCGCCCATACCTGAGATAGGATAGGGGATGGAAAGCTCGCTGACCGGCTTCATCTTCTTCACAATCTCGGATGGGAGACAGAAAGCGATACCTTTCTCACGGGCAAAACGCGGGAGAGCCTTCAGGAACTCAAAAATACCTGTTGAAGCAGGATGGAAACCACCGAAGGTATCCATAGACAGGTTGATGTTCAGAACCTGCTCCTCCTCGGGAAGAGCAGCTATCCAATCCATATACTTATCTGCAGTCAGAGGGTACTCACTCCATTCGGTGTTAGCGAAATTGCGTGAGATATCCTTAGCGAACTTGTTGTTGGAAAGAAGCAATTTCAGATCCGGGGCAGTAGCTGCATTATAGACATAATCCGGGGATTTCCAACCGAGGATATGCTTTGCACCCTCAGTCAGACAACCCTTGAATCCCATAGCCTGGATCAGAGTTGCTATCTCATCGTCATAGATGAGCTCTGTATTCTCGAAAGTCTTGGTCTTGACTCCGAAAAGCTGATGGATCAGACGGTCATGATCCTTAACCTCGCGCATGAACTCTTCCGGGTCTTCCAGGCCGGCGAGAGAATGGCTATAAGTACCGGACATGAACTCTACATTTCCGGTATCGGCAAGTTCCTTAAGGAGGTCGATGAACTCCGGCACATATTGCTGGAGCTGTTCGAGAGCCGTACCTGAAACGGAGAGGGAGCACTTGAAGTCATTACCATAGGTGCGGATCATTTCGAGCAGAGTATGTGCCATCGGGATGTAGCTCTGCTGGGCAACCTGGGAGATGATATCGTCGTTAGCGAAATCATCATAATAGTAATGGTCATTACCGATATCGAAGAAGCGGTAACGTTTCAGACGGAACGGCTGATGTATCTTGAAATAAAAGCAGACGGATTTCATAAGTATTTATCCGGGGTCTGACCCCGTGTTTTTTTGTTAAAATTACTTGTTTTGGTTCTCGATCACCTTATTATAAATGTCTATGACCTTCTTACCGGCCTTTTCCCATGTGATACCATGGATCTCTTCGATACCTTTATCTCGGAGAGTATGGTAAAGGGCCGGATTTGAAATGATGCTATGGATAGCATCGGCCATCGCATCGATATCCCAGTAATCGGTTTTGATTACATTAGTCAGGATCTCAGCGCAGCCGCTCTGCTTGGAGATAATGCTCGGTACGCCCATCTCCATTGCCTCAAGCGGCGAGATGCCGAAAGGCTCCGAAACGGAAGGCATGATATAAACATCCGAATCGCGAAGCATCTCGTAAACTTCCTTGCCCTTCAAGAAACCGGTAAAGTGGAACTTATCAGCAATACCTCGTTTTGCGGCCAACTTGATCATATCATCCATCATATCGCCTGAGCCTGCCATCACGAAGCGGACATTCTTATCCTTCTTCAAGACCTTTGCAGCGGCTTCTACGAAGTATTCCGGTCCTTTCTGCATAGTGATACGACCCAAGAAAGTTACGACTTTCTCCTTGCCGGTGCGTCGAGGAAGCTCAAGGAGTTCCTTGCTCAGAGGTATTACGGCATTGTGAACCGTTGAAACCTTATCAGGATTTATACCATATTTCTCGATGACAGTGCGCCGAGTCAGCTCAGACACACATATAATATGGTCTGCATTTTCCATTCCATCCTTCTCTATAGCGAAAACGGTAGGGTTAACATTTCCGCGGGAACGGTCGAAATCGGTAGCATGAACATGGATCACCAAGGGCTTGCCGGTAATATTCTTTGCATGAATTCCGGCCGGATAAGTCAGCCAGTCGTGAGAATGAATAACATCGCAGGGAACGGTTCGCGCGATAACACCGGCAACAATCGAATAGTTATTGATCTCCTCCAGGATATTATCGGGATATCGTCCGGAGAACTCAATACATCCGAGGTCATTGAGACGCATGTAGTTGAAATCAGCGTATATATGGTCACGCAGATCAAAATATAGCTGCGGATCCATATATTTTCCGATTCGGTCCTCAACGTAATCCCAGGATACATCGCGCCAGGCAACAGGAGTGTTGCAGGCTCCGATAATCTGAGCGAAGCCCTTCTCCTCATCGCCCCAAGGTTTAGGGATTACGAAAGTGATCTCCATATCGCCATTGGCATGCATGCCTTTGGTCAGTCCGTAGGAGGCTGTTCCGAGACCTCCGAGAATATGAGGTGGGAACTCCCACCCGAACATCAAAGCTTTCATATTTCTGTCTTATCGAGGTCTGATTGTAATTTGTTCAATTCCTTCACATTGCGGATGGTGCGAAGAATCTCGCCCACATTCTTGGCCGTAGATACGGCTCCGCGTCCGGTGTATGGTGGATTCCCATCATACATTTCTGACAGGGAACCAACGCAACCTTCGGTCATCTCATCCTCATATCCGATCAGCATACGTTCGATGAAACCTAACCCGGAGAGTCCGAAAACCTTGATGTATGCGTCAGCATAGAAACCAAACAGCCATGGACGGGCCGGACCCTGATGAACCGCTATCTCACGCTCATAAGGACCTCCGACGTATGTAGGATGATAAGCATAGCTCTTAGGTGATAATGACCGGAGTCCTTTAGGAGTGAGGAGCTCGCGGGTAGCGAGGTCAAGTACTTTCCTTTTCTGCCGGCGGTCAAGCGGTGAGTAGTCTAACCCTATGGCAATCACCATATTCGGACGAACCTCAACGTCAGAGTAAGTACCATTCACATAATCATAAAGGTATCCGTAATCATTGAGGAAAGTAGCGATAAAAGCTTCTTTAGCTTTTTCTGCAATCCCATTTATATTATCGAGAAGTTCCTGATCCTCTTGACGTTCTGTGAGCATGGAGCCGAGGAAGCATAGAGCATTATACCAAAGGGCATTGAACTCTACGATGTAGCCTGTTCTCGGGATGATCGGACGTCCATCGAGTGAAGCTGAAAGCCAGGTAACCGGTTTCTGTGATCCATCTGAGCTTACCAATCCATTATCATTAAGATAAAGATTGGGAACTTTGCCTTCAATCACAGCAGTAACCAGCTTTTTTACCTCCGGCAAATATTTATCGATACATTCGCGAAGGCTTGTACGGCGAGCATATTGCTGAATGGTCCATATTGTCCAAAGGGGAATGTCCGGAAGGTCGATCTCATGGATAACGGGATCCTTCTCACCGGTCTCCAAGAAATGGTTGAGCGCCTTGATGAAGGTCTCGAGAATCTCTTCATAGTCCTTCTTATGGTCGATGGCCAGAGTACATCCGGGAAGTCCCATCAGTTCATCGCGCGCACGTACATTATACCAAGGATAGCCGGCCATCAGGTACATTCCGCTATCATTCTTAAGGTAGAACTGTTTTGCGGAGTTCTTAAGGCAGTTATAAAAAGAGGTGCGGTTGGTACGGGTTACTAATTCCTCATCGTAAGTCCTGATATATTCAGCAGGATCAGTCTCGAAAGTAGAAGCTGAGAAATATATGCTCTCGCCTTTCTTGATAGGGAGTTCGAAATATCCGGGTACCCAGAGATCCTCGCTGTAAGGAATTCCGCGATCGCGATCCTTGTAATACTCGATACCGTTATACCAATGCCCGTCGTTCACCCATTCCGGTTTCTTGCTGAATTGCATGTAAAGCTCGAGATAACCGTCATAAAGACATGTAGCGATACCGTTCTTGACATCGCGCACGCTCTTGTTGATGACATTGTTTTCCGAAGTCAGTGAATTGGCATCCCTGAAAGCCAAGAAGGGACGGAACTGGAGTTTGGTCTCCGAATGGGCATCTACAAGTGTATATTTGATAAGGATACGGTTTTCATGGGAAATGAACACCTTCTCCTTTGTCAGAATCACACCACCTACTCGGTAAGTAACCGTAGGTACGGACTCACATGAGAACTCGCGTATATATTTATGTCCATTGGGGGAGAAGACACCGTTGGCATATTCATGTAGACCCAGGTTGAAAGGGGCGCCATGCTGGATTACCGTCTCATCCAATGATGAAAGAAGCACGTACGCCTTGTCGCGGTCGAGCTCCGGTATCGGTATTACCAGTAGGCCATGTTGCTTGCGGGTGTTGCATCCTACAATGGTCGTACAATGGTAAGCCCCGGATTTATTGGTTCGCAGCATCTCCTTGGTGAGACTCTGCTCCAAGTTAATCATAAGGCTCTTATCAAACTTTAGATAACTCATATTAGATTTATAGAGATCGTTTAAAATTTTCGAATGGGAGGGGTAACTTGCTTGGTAAAGCGACTTACCCGAGTTTTTCACTTGCAACAAAGTTATAGAAATAATCCGACAATCCAAAAGTATTACTATAAATTTTTAGTTTGTCCTGACTATTTCCTAAAATCTAAACATGCTAAATGATATTTCTGTTTCATAGGATGCCAAAAATGAGACAAGAAACAGATTTAAGCCGGTGTAACCTCAGTTGCTTTCTTCGGTTTATCAGGATCCGGCAGCTGTATATCCTTTATGAGCACATTCTCACCCAAAGGATAAGCCTCCTTTATTATTTGGTCGAGTTTCACGAGGGCCGGACCATAAAGTTCCTCGAAGCGAGGAATGAAATTGCTGTTCCCCTCCTGATCAAGACGACGCAAGAGCTCGCTGACCGTAAGCGTGTTTGAGTCTACTGCCGGAGTTAGACCAAGGTCTCCCTTTGAATGACCCGGTATCCCCGATAGATCTACCAAATAGACCATCTTTGCCTTAACCAGGCGTTCCTGAATCTTATTGGCAATACGAATCGGTATATCGTAGGAAGTTGAGATCTCAACGATCGACTTCGGGTCCTCTTTGTTTACGAAGTTTTTGACCACTACTCCCATAGTTATCACCTCCATCTTATGGAAATAGTCAGCGGAGATAGTGGTATAGTCTCCTAAGAAATCAAAGGTAAAGATATTCTGAAGAGAATAAGTCAAGACACAGCCCGAAAGCAAGATGAGCCAAGAAAGCTGTAGCCAAATCAACAGCAGAGGCAGGAAAGCGAATGAACCATATATAGCATTATACTTAGATACGTAAAGCTGCCCGGAGAAAAATAGCATCTGGAGAATCTGAAACGCTATGGCGCATACAGCCCCGGTGATCATAGCATACTTCAGTGATACCTTTGTATTCGGAATTAGCCAGAATGATATGGAGAAGGCCATCCAGACCAAAACCAAAGGGGCTAATTCCAATAATGTGTTAATTACCGGAGTCAGGAAAGGTATATGCAATTGATCCTCAAGCGTTGTGGCGAAGAAAATCGAGATGCCGGAAGAGCAGATGATAAGAATTGGTACGAGAAGGCAGATAGCGATGTAATCTGTAAGTTTCTGGTAAAGGTTACGATCTCTCTTGATATCCCAAATGGTATTGAAGGCATCCTCTATAGATGAAAGAAGCGAAATGACGGTCCATAGAAGAAAAACGATGCCGACCCCAACGAACACTCCTGATGATGCTTGCTTAAGGTAGGAGTCCACAAAATTCATGGCCGTAGTCAACGCCTTTGTCTGGGAAGGAAAATACGCATAAAGGGAGGTAGTCATCAGATCCTGCAATCCGAATCCCCGGGCGATAGCCAGCAAAAGCGCTAATGTGGGTACGATAGCGAGGACAGTGGAATAGGTCAGGGACATAGATCTAAGCTGAAGGCCGCGGTCCATGAATGATTTTACTGCCAGGTTCCCAGTCTTTATCAACCGGACACCGACGGTATCTTTACCCGATTCCCAGACACCCTGGGTAACGTAAAAAATGAGGTTCTTGATTTTATCTATAAGTTTAGCCATGATATTAAATGTGGAAATTTAGGCAACGGTTTTTTTTAAGGGGAGAGTTGTAAAAAAGCCGGGAGGCGACCCGGAGAGGGAGCCTCCCGGCGGGAGTAACAAAAGCAGAAGCGTTGTAAGCCGGGTTATGTAATCTCCTTTGGTTGGAGTACCTCAAATTTGCAATAAAGGGACTCCGGAGACCATCTGTCATTTATCTCGAACGGATGTTGCCAACCGTCTCAAGCAGCCTACCCCCCGGCAATGGGCGAGCAACCCTTGACTGCCGGTATATTTGGCCTTGCAACCCATAGGATGTGCGGCCTCCGATGTCACCATCAGAGCCGGTGGGCTCTTACCCCGCCTTTTCACCCTTACCGGACTCCAAAGAATCCGGCGGTTGTTTTCTGTCACATTTTCCCCGACGTCGCCGCCGGCTTTCCGTTAGAAAATATGGTGCTCTATGTTGCCCGGACTTTCCTCCTCACGCGCCTGGCGTGAAGCGACAGACCGCGCTTCTGCTATTTCTTTATTCTACCTCCTTAACTTCGGAGGGATGAAGCTCTATAGCTTTTTGAGATCCAGCACTCTCATCTGAATCATCGGCTGACACTTCTTCCGGTTCGATCTGCTCGGCAGAGGCCGCTTCAGCCTGTTTCCTGTCCATGCTCTTGCGAGTGATCTTATGGGCAGATGCACTGAGCAATCCATTGATGGAGTAAATCGTCAGTACTATACCGGTAACCAATGTCAGTGCAGACAATATGCGGTCCGGACCTAACAGTAGTATTACTACACCAGCCGCAACTGTCAGCCATGGAACGATATACCATCCGTTAGGCATCCCATTGATATCCCTTCCTTCGGCTGAAAGGAACAGAATCTGGATAATACCCGCGAATATCATGATAACCGCGAAGGTGTAGACCAGGTACTTGACGAAGAAATCAGGCATTGCCACTAACAGCACACCTGCTACCAATCCGGCAATTGCCGAGGTGCCTACATACCAGGGTCGGGGAGTACGCGTCCCGTCAGCTTGTTTCTTTCCCGAGAATCCCATGAAGATGCCCGTCAGGCTCGGAATGATGAAGCATACTCCTATAACAACGACAATTATCTCAAAAATATTTGTCTTGTTGAAATAAACAATCAACAACACCCCGATGATCAAGGTGAAGATGTAAGAGAGAATATACTGAGTATTTTTCATAATCACATTCGTTTAAGTGGAACTTCTAAGTGGAGCGCGACCATTCTCTCTACCGAACGGTATACCTCCTATTCCTATTAAATGTTAATTATGGTCTGATTGTTTACTCCTTCGCTGTAATTTTGATAGGGATATGCTCGACTTAGCGTGAACGGGCCTTGGAGGCAAGTTCTACTATCATCTGAGCTATAAAATCAGGATCGAAGCGCGAGGAGTCTATACATATATCGTAAGTTTCGGCCTTCCCCCATCCACCTCGGGTAAAGTAGTTGTAATAATCCTGTCGGCGTGAGTCCAATTTCCGGAGAATAGCCAATGCCTCGGCCTCGGTCCGGGAATCACCGCGTTGAAGAATCTTCTTTACGCGCCACTCCTCGGGAGCGTGAAGGAATACGCTGAACATCCTCGGATGCTCGCGCAAGACATAGTCAGCCGTCCGTCCTACGAAAACTGCCGGAGAATGTTCGGCTATCTGACGGATCACATTAGACTGGGCTTTATATATTCCTTCCCCAGTCAGAGGTGAGGCATCATTCATAGCAGAATATCCGGCCAGCAACGATCGAAACATTGAAGGGCGACGTTCATCGGCCGATTCGAATATATAATCGCTATATCCATGTCTTGCGGCACATTCCTTCAGCAGCTCGCGGTCATAGTACTCGACATCGAGCAGTTTGGCTACTGCCTTCCCTATAAGACGACCTCCGCTGCCGGTTTGGCGTCCTATTACAATAACCGGTTTCCGAAGATGCTCCGAAGATGAAGAAACCGGGTCAATTTCCCTGTCTGACCCCATATTTTGAGTGGTATTTAACTTTACTTTGTCCATATCGAGTACAAAACTAAGCTAAATTCTTCATTGAATGAAATTTTTTTCTAATTTTGTCAGTTCAAGCGGAAGAACCTGAAGTCTGCCCCGGCAAGAGGACGACTCGGAAAACCCTTCCCAATGTATGTCAAATATCTAATCTGCATCATGATAGATATACTTAAAAACCCTGAATTAGATTCAGACGGGATGGCGACCTATGATTATCTGGTCAACAATGTCGAGGATTGCCTTGAAGATATGCCCGTTCTGATCGAAAATTTAAAACGCGCGGACACTACAGGCCAGTATTGCGCCTCGACCGCCCGTTTCTTGGCCGCGGTAGACCGTGGCAAATTCGAAGGCTGGCTTGCCCCATTGATAGAGGCGACCATAGACAAAGACCGCGAACGGAAATATATCTGGTCCCTCTTGGAGGCTATCTGGGGACCCGATTACCAAGATCGGGTAGCAGAGCTCCAGGAAAAAGATTCGCATTTCCGGCGTATTTACAAGAGAGTTTACCCCAAGGAGGGAATTTGAACCGATATGAAGAAATATATCATACCCCTCTTGCTGGCGCTTAGCTTCGCCGGTTTTGTATGGGCTCAGAACAGCAAAATGGAAAAAGAAAAGAAAGCGGAAAACATTGAGGCCACTTCCGGTCCGGAAGTACTGATCTCCACCTCTGAAGGGGATATCAAGGTCAGGCTTTATGACGATACACCCCTTCATCGTGACAATTTCTTGAAACTTGCTCGGGAAGGTTATTATGATGGAGTATTGTTCCATCGCGTGATAAAGGACTTTATGGTCCAGACCGGTGACCCGGAGAGTAAAAACGCAGCCCCCGGCCAGATGTTAGGCTCCGGAGACCCAGGATATACTATCCCGGCGGAAATAATCTATCCGAAACACTATCATAAATATGGAGCCCTTGCGGCGGCGCGCACTGGCGACCAAGTCAATCCGGAACGCCGCAGCTCAGGCTCGCAGTTCTATATCGTAACCGGACGCAAAGTACCGGCCCGTCAGTTCTCCCAGCTTGAGGAAACTAAACTCGCCCAGGCCAGACAGGACTATTTCCGCGCACTTTGCAAGGATCATTATCAGGAAATCGATTCCCTCAGAAAGGCCGGTAAAAAAGAAGAACTCGAGGCTCTGCGCCAGAGTTTGATTACCAAAACTGAAGCCGAAGTGAAAGTCGATTCACTTCCCGCCAACTTAAAAGAAGACTATATCAACTTAGGAGGAACGCCCCATCTTGACGGTCAGTATACCGTCTTTGGAGAAGTAACCGAAGGAATGGACGTAGTAGAGAAAATTCAAGGCGCCCAGACCGACCGTTCCGACCGACCGGTAGAAGATATCAAAGTCTTGAAAGTAACAGTACTCGAATAAATTACCCCCACCATACCTCATGATGAACGAAACCGAAAAACTCACTGTCGAGGTGCAGATTCCGGCAGAAGAGACTACCTCTAACATTCATAACATGACCTGCTCCGAACTTCTGGCGGAGCTTACGCGAATTGTGGAAGCAGGCGACATGCAGGCCCATAGAGAAGTGGCTGCCCTGAAAACAGCTTTCTATAGCCGTCGCAACCGCGAGCAACTTGATGAACTTTCAGCTTATGTGGCCGAAGGAAATGCTCCTGAGACTTTCACCGCTCAGACCGGGGCCGAGGAAGTGCCTTTCCGAGATTTGCTCGCTAAGTTCAAGGAAGGAAGAGCCGCATTCTTAGCTGAAGAAGAAAAGAGGATGCAGGCCAACCTGGAACAGAAGCAGGAGATTCTCAACCGTATGAAAGAAATTGTTGAGGACATTGATAACGTTAACCTCAACTTCCCCAAATTCCAGGAACTCCAGCAGAATTTCCGTGAGCCAGCTGACCTTCCCCCTACAGATGAGACATCTATCTGGAAAAACTTCCAGGGAATGGTAGAAGATTACTATGACAAGCTAAAAATCAACAAGGAGCTTCGGGACTTGGATTTCAAGAAGAATCTGGAATCAAAGCGTCTTCTGATTGAAGAGGCCAAGAAACTGGTAGAACTGGAGGATGTAGTCGAAGCTGCCCGTCAACTCCAGCGTCTCCATAACAGTTGGCGCGAGATCGGACCTGTAGCCAAAGAAATCAGAGCAGAGATCTGGGAAGAGTTCAAGGGTCTTTCCACTACCGTCAACAAACGTCATCAGGACTATTTCGAATCCCGTAAGGCTGAAGAGTCAGAAGCCGAAGCTGTCAAGACAAAATTATGTGAGGAAGTAGAGGCAATATCCTCTACAGAATACAAGACTTTCCAAGAATGGGAAGATGCAACCAAGATCGTTCTTGAAAAACAAGCACGATGGAAAGAATCCGGTTTCGCTTCCCGCAAGGTCAACACCCAGCTGTTCGGTCGTTTCCGGGCTGCATGTGATGCATTCTTTACCGCTAAATCCGAGTATTATACCCGGAGCCGCGAGGAGATGAATCTCAACTACAAAAAGAAAGTTGAGTTGTGTGAGAAAGCTGAGGCTTTGGAGAATGAAGAGAACATGAAGAAGGCCGCTGAGGCAGCCGTAGCTCTTCAGGCTGAGTGGAAGACTATAGGTAACTCCGGCCGTAAGACCAACGAAGAAATCTGGAAACGTTTCTCAACCGCTTGTAACGCTGTATTCGCCCGCCGTCAGAAGTTCATCGGAGCTCGCCGCAAAGAGGAGAAGGCGAATATGGAGGCCAAGAAAGAGCTTATCGCTCGCCTGCGCGAACTGGATCCTGCAGGGGATCCTCGTGAAAATCTGACCATTGTGAAGGAATGTCAGGCCAAATGGCAGGAGATAGGTCATGTGCCGGTACAGGAGAAGGAGAATCTTTGGAAAGAATTCCGAGGCCTTTGCGATACATTCTATGAGGCTGACCGGAATCACCAGCGCGAGAATCGCGAGAGCCGTTACCGCAACTATGTTCGCGACCTGCGTTCAGAGAATCCCGGCAAGGTTGGAGGAGAGCGCGAACGCCTGATGCGCGAGCTCGATCGCAAGCGTGCCGAGCTGAAGACCTACGAAAACAATCTCGGTTTCTTCAATGTCAAATCTTCCTCCGGAAGTTCCATGCTCAAAGAGATGGAACGCAAAGGAGAGCGTATCCGCAATGACATTAAGGAATTACAAGAGAAAATCAAACTGCTTGCCGAAAACAAAGAAGATAAATAATTAATCGTCAACTATAGCGGCGGAGCGTGAGGATTCCGAATCGGACCCCGGCGCTCCGCCTCTTCTTTAATTCTAAATATTACCGACAATGAGCCGTCTTTCCCACCTCCAAAAACTTCTCAACTCAAAGTTTATCGGAGTTGCTATTCTTATAGTAACCCTTCTTTTTCCGCAGTTAGCAACCTATATGGCAGCCGCTGAGAAAGATTCTCAGAGCGTAGGGTTGGTATTATCCGGAGGTGGAGCCAAAGGAATAGCTCATGTCGGTGTAATCAAAGCTCTGGAAGACCATGATATACCTATCGATTATGTGGTAGGTACATCCATGGGAGCGATTGTCGGTAGTCTGTACAGTTGCGGTTGGTCACCGGAAAAGATGCTGGATTTCTTCTTGTCCAAGGATTTCCGCTACTGGGCTTTCGGCCAACTGAATCCTTCCGATCTATATTATTTTTCCGAACCCGCCCCTACACCGAAATGGGTCGGCTTCAACCTCAGCCTGAAGCAGCAGAATAACATCACCGGTCAAATCATACCTGCATCCCTTATCTCTCCGCTTCCGATGAACATTGAGTTCCTTCGGCTCTTTACTCCTTACAGTATCCAATGCGGCGAAGACTTCAGGAATCTTTTCGTACCTTTTCAGTGCGTTACATCGGATATCTATCATAAGCACAAGGTTGTCCTCAAAAAAGGATCATTAGGAGACGCCGTAAGGGCTTCCATGAGTTTCCCGATGGTATACCGCCCCATAGAACTAAACGGCTTGCTGATGTTCGACGGAGGAATATATGACAATTTCCCGGTAGACGTAATGCATGAGGATTTCGACCCCGATATCATAATCGGAGTCTCAGTTTCTGAACCTGATGGAAAACCGGAACCGGGTAACATTTATGGGCAGTTAGAGGATATGATAATCCAGAACAATGATTATTCGCTGCCGGCCTCACAGGGTATAAAGATTCAGGTTCCTGTAACGCAGTTCTCAGTCTTGGATTTTCAGGATGCCCAGCAGATTTATGACATAGGATACCAGACCGGCATGGCTATGGTAGACTCAGTTGCAAAGAGAGTAACTGCCCGGAGAGCCTTAAAGGAAGTGACTCAAAGACGCGAGCAGTTTGCGGCGGCCACTCCCATAGTTGAGTATGATTCTGTAGCTGTAATCGGTGCACATTACAAAGGTCAGGCACGTTTCCTTCGTTTCCTATTTGATAAAGGGAAACCGGACCGACCCATGACCATGGAAGAGGTCTATAAGTCATATTACAGAGCCGTAGGTAGCGGTAAGCTTAATAACCTCCTGCCTCAATCCGAATTTAACCTAAGGGCCGATTCTCTTCAAGCGGAGGCTTATAAGATGGAATTCCCGGGTAAGAGAAGCGTTGTATCGGCCAACACCCTTCTTTTGGAAGCACAGATAAAGAATCCATGGAATGTAGGAGTCGGAGGATGGATAACGACTTCTACCAACAGTATGCTGTTCTTTACTATGGGTTACCATACATTGAGCTTTAACTCTCTCGACATAGACCTGAGCGCATGGGTAGGGCAGTCCTATTACGCAGCAACACTGTCAGGCAAGTTCGCTATCAATAGCCAGATCCCATCCTATCTCCAGTTAGAAGGAGTTCTGAGCAGACAGAAGTATTACGACTCCGAATTGCTATTCTATGAATCTGGCTCCCCCTCCTTTATAACTGATACTCAGCGATTCGTACGCCTGAATTATTGCATGGCCCTCGGACGTACCGGAAAGGCTATGGCAAGCGTGGGTTACGGAGGATTGTATAATAACTATTACCCTATAGATAATTATCATTTCTTACCCGACGGAAAGGAGGAAAGCAGGTATCATATCTTGGCTGCAAGATTGGAAGCGGAACGCAACACCCTTGACTTCCCTCAGTATCCCTCCTCCGGAATGAAACTGAAAATTGCGGCTATTGGCCAAAGGGAGGAATCCAGAGTCTTAGGAGATGCCCATTCGCTGAATACCGGTTATCAGCTTCATCATCGGGTTAGGTTGAATGGCGAATGGGAACAATATTTCCCGATTTTCCGTAATGTCGCGTTTGGCGCCCGTGCCCATGGGGTTGCAACTTTCTCTCCTTTATATCAGAATTACACGGCTTCACTGATTCACGCTGCGGCTTTTGAACCGACTCCATCTACACGGAATTATTTCAACCCGGCATTCAGGGCAGATAATTATCTTGCCTTTGGGTGTCTACCGGTATGGAAACCTGTCAGTCATCTTCAGATTAGAGGCGATTTCAACCTTTTCATGCCTATACGAAATATGAAGGAAGGCAAGGATGGCATGGCAGTATGGGATGGATGGTTTCGTTCCCCGCAGTTTGTAGGAGAGATCGCCGCAGTTTACAATTTCAAATTCGCCTCTCTCTCCCTATACGGAAATTATCTGTCGGCTCCGGCTCGTAACTGGAACTTCGGTATAAACTTCGGATTATATTTCCAGGCACCTCACTTCGTAAGGTAAGGTTCCCAGTTGATCCTGATCACGGTATCGGCAGTCATAAGGAGAGCTCCAACATTGGCCTCCTGAATCATCGCCTCTGCTTCCTTCAAGGGCATCGCAATGGAAGCTGTTGCTAATGCATCCGCCTCCGCGCAGCTTTTGGCAACTACCGTAGCGGATTCTATTTCCGCCTTCACGGGGTAGCCTGTCTTGGGCGAGATTATATGGCCTGTCTGTTGCGAATTGAGGTTATGGATGTTTCTGAGATTGCTCGATGTCGCCACTCCCTCTCCTGAAATTGAGACGAACTCAGCAAACTCAGGTTTCGGAGGCCTACCCGGGAGTGAATCTTTTATGGTATAATTTGAAGGGGATTCCACTCCGATCCTCCATTTGCGTTGTTGAGGGGAAAGGCCGGCTGTCTTTACCTCTCCTCCAATTTCAACCATATAATTGCGCACGCCATTACGCTTGAACATCTCTCCGACCGCATCGCAGCCATATCCTTTGGCAACGGCTGAGAAATTGAAACGTAAACCGGGATGTTCTTTAATTAATCGCTTTTCCTGAAGACTACATTTATCCAGACCAGTCAGATTCATTAAAGAATCGATTCTTAGGGTATCCATTGTAGGTTGGTGTCCTTTCCCGAAACCCCAGGCATCGATCAATGGAGCTATTGTCGGATCAAACATTCCCCCGCTCAACCTATGGACCTTTTGTGAAATCATGAAAATCTTTACAAAATGGTCATCTACCTCTGACTCCTTTTGGCTATTAGCGAGCGAAACTACAGACTCAGGCTCAAACACCGATAGGGAATGTCCTACCTCATCCAAGACACTCTTAATTGAGTCTTCCAGCTCAGCCGGACCCTTATAAATAATATGGTATGAAGTAGACCATACTAAACCGCCAACGGAATGATAACCCTCTGATCTATGACATCCGGAGAAAAGTCCTAATGCCGTCAGAAGAGGTAGTATGAGAAAAAGAATCTTTCTGAATATATTCATGAAACTAATGAGTTAATGGAGAAAGGGTAGGGGAAGAATTTTTCCCCAAAATTAAATTTTTTATTCCGAATATTTGAAAAACAGAGAAAAAATAGTTACCTTAGTGTCTCCAAAACAAACTTCCGCATTTTGGAAGCCGTAAATCCAAATCATTGAAATGGTTTATTTAGGCAAACAAAGCGGAGTGAATGTTGGAAATTTAGCTATTAACACTTTTAAAATAGGATAAATATGAAAGAATCTTTTGTATTTCTTGCGGAGGGGTTTGAAGAGATAGAAGCTATCAGTGTCATAGATATCATGCGTCGTGCCGGTATGCCTGTGCGTACGGTTTCCATTACGGCCTCGCTTCAGGTAGTAGGTGCTCATGGCGTAACTGTATCAGCCGACGTATTATTCGATAATACCATGTTCTCAGATCCGGCATGGCTCATCTTGCCCGGTGGTATGCCCGGCGCGACCAATCTTTATGAATTTGCCCCGCTTCAGGGCTTGCTCGAGCGACAGGCCAAATCTGCCGAAGGCAGGATAGGGGCCATCTGTGCTGCGCCGGCAGTCGTGCTCGGTCAGTTGGGGCTCTTGAAAGGGGAGAGCGCAACATGCTATCCCGGTTTCGGAGAACTGATGAAAGGGGCTAAAGTAAAGGATGAGCCGGTTGTGGTAAGCGGTAAATTCGTAACCGGTCAGGGACCCGGCTTCGCCTCAGATTGGGCTCTGGAGATTGTAAAGCAAGCATGCGGATTAGATAAAGCCCGTGAAGTGGCTGCCGGAATGTTGCTCTTCTCCAACGATCAGGCTTCCTCCGGTCAATTCTATCTGTAATAATTTTCGGACTTCCCATCTGCAATTTTACTATAATCATCAGCTAAATCATTTTGCATCAGTTTATGTCAGATAATTCTGAGGACAGTTACTTTACGGTGGCGGGTTCCGGCGAAGGGTATATCAATGAGAAAATGAGCAAATTCCTCTCTTTCGCTATTCCGGTCAAGACCCGAGAGGAATGTCAGGAACTAATCAAACTGTATTCCAACGAGTATCATGACGCAAGGCATGTGTGCTGGGCCTGGATGCTCGGGCCGGAACGTAAGGAATGGATGCTGAACGATAACGGCGAACCCTCCGGAACGGCGGGTAAGCCCATTTTAGGCCAGATAAACAGCCGCAACCTGACGGATGTCCTGGTGATTGTAGTGCGCTATTTCGGAGGTATAAAATTAGGGACACCTGGATTAATCGCAGCCTATCGCGCTGCCGCCGCCGAGGCTTTAGAGGCAGCCGGCAAGAAGGAAATGTTCCAGATGGAAAGGATCCGGGTTACCTTCCCTTATCCCTCTGCCGATGGAGTGATGAAGATTGTGAAAGGCCAGGGACTGGAAACCTTAGATACAAGGTTCGATAACACGTGTGAGCTCCTGATCGCAGTCCGCAAATCCCAGTCCGACGAGATAATAGGTCGGATGTCAAAGGTAGATGGCGTCTCTATCTCCAAGGATGAAGGAGTCTGAGAGAAATTACCCGTAAATAGGACCTTATAGACCCTGTTCACGCTAAATCCAATATCAAAAAGGCCTAATTTTATGCTTCTTATGCTGAAATTAGGCCTTTTATGCTTTCTATTCCAAAAAAAATAACGATATTTGCACCGCAAAAAATGTTCGACCCTCATTTGGCGAACGTTAAAGCAGTCAATTAACAAAAATATCCGTATAAAACTAAGATGACTAAAGCTGATATCGTAAATGAGATTTCGCGCAGCACCGGCCTCGACAAGGCTGCCGTACTGGCAACCATTGAAAAGTTCATGGAAGTGATGAAAGACTCGATGGCAGAAGGCCATAACGTTTATCTTCGTGGCTTCGGTAGCTTTATTATCAAGAAGCGTCGCGAAAAGACCGCCCGCAATATCTCTCAGAACACTACTCTTATCATCCCGGAACATAACATCCCGGCATTCAAGCCCTCACGTCAGTTCCTGGAAAGAGTTAAATAATCTCTCTTCTTTTATTCCGGCTATCCCTTAGGAAGCCGATCGCATAGGGTTGACCAAGAATCCATGCAGAAATCAGAATTTCAGATTAAACACTTTAAAATAAATTTATTATGCCCAGCGGAAAGAAAAGAAAAGGCCACAAGATGGCTACCCACAAGCGTAAGAAAAGACTGAGAAAGAATCGTCATAAGAAGAAATAAAAGCTACGGGGGCACATAAGCGCTCCAATAAAGCAATCTTCTAAGGAACCGTTTCGCCGATAGGAATTGTTCCTGTCGGCGAAACCCTTTTTCCTACGCACAGAGATGAAAAGCGAACTTATAGTTGATGTCCGTGAAAAGGATATCTCGATTGCGCTTCTGGAAGACTCGCGGTTAGTATCGCTTCAGAAGGAAAACCGCAATCAGGCTTATGCCGTAGGAGACCTCTACCTGGCCAATGTCAAAAAGATTATGCCGGGTCTGAACGCCTCTTTTGTAAACGTCGGATACGATAAAGATGCTTTTCTTCACTATCTCGATTTAGGTCCGAATTTCAATACCTACTCCAAATACCTGGAGGAGGCATTCAAGGATCCGAAAAAAGTACCCAATATCTCCAAGTTCGCCAACGAGCCGGAGATACCTAAAGATGGTTCCATCACCGACCTTCTGGCCCCGGGACGCAAGCTCCTGGTCCAGATAGCTAAGGAGCCGATCTCAACCAAAGGACCGCGCCTGACAACTGAAATTTCCTTTACAGGACGTTTCATGGTGCTCATTCCTTTCAGCGACAAGATCTCGATTTCTCAGAAAATCAAGTCTACTGAAGAAAAAGTACGACTGCGTCAGCTGATAGGGAGTATCAAGCCGAAAGGTTTCGGAGTAATAGTCCGCACCTCAGCGGAAAACAAGCGCGTTGCCGAGCTCAATAACGAAATGCGTACCCTGGTCAAGTGCTGGGAGGATGCTATAGCCAAAATGCAACGCTCGGAGCCACCTACCCTCATCTACGAGGAGGAGTCGCGGGCAGTAAGCGTAATACGGGATCTCTTCACCCCGAATTTCGAGAATATCTACGTCAACGAAGCTGAGATCTTCACCCAGATTCAGAACTACGTAGGACTGATCTCCCCGGAAAACCGAGAGATAGTTAAGCTTTATTCCAAGGATGTACCTATTTTCGATAATTTCAACATTACCCGCCAGATCAAAGGGAGTTTCGGTAAGACAGTCTCCTTCAAGAACGGGGCCTATATCATCATTGAGCATACGGAGGCGCTTCATGTCATAGACGTCAACTCAGGAAACCGGTCAAAGGCCGGAAGCGATCAGGAGACAAATGCGCTCGAAGTCAATCTCCGGGCAGCCGATGAAATAGCGCGTCAGCTCAGACTGCGCGATATGGGGGGAATCATAGTGATAGATTTCATCGACATGGCCAAGTCCGAACACCGCCAGACTCTTCTGGAACACATGCGGGATGTCATGGCCAACGACCGAGCGCGTCATAATATCCTACCGTTGAGTAAATTCGGCCTGATGCAGATTACAAGGCAGAGGGTGCGCCCCGCGCTTGATATTACGACTGAGGAGACTTGTCCCAGCTGTTTCGGAAAAGGTGTGGTACAGCCATCATTGCTCTTTACCGACAAACTCGACGAAAAGCTCGAATACCTGGTCAGTAGTCTTAAGGTAAAGAAATTTATTCTTTATATCCACCCCTATGTGGAGGCATACGTTAAGAAAGGAATGTTCTCCATATACGGCAAATGGCGCCGTCGTTACGGACGTGGTATGAAGGTGGTAGCCGATGAGGCTCTCGCGCTTCTTGAATACCGGGTGGTGGATGGAGACGGTAAGGAGGTCGATCTCAAGGAGGAGAGCGATATGAGCAGCAGCCACTCCAAGAACCGCACGAGAAGCAACCGCGACCAGAAGGAAGACTGAGGAAGTTTTCCGGGTCAAATAGCAAAGGTCATAGGAACCTGAATAAAGAGATTAGGAGGATTATTAAGCCATCCGACAAAAAGAATCAAGAATTACCGGTTTTGCCCTTTTGGCAAGGCCGGTTTTTTTATAATTTTGCAAAGTAATCAGAGATGAACCATCCAGACCCTTGTTCCTCTTATTTGTAGAGGCAGGGTTCCGGATTGTAGGATTAGTAAAAAGACTTTTGCAAATGGCTGAGAAAGTACAAGCAAAGAAAGCTCCATTGGGACAACTCTTCTCCTCCTTTTTCAAGATAGGCCTCTTTACCTTTGGAGGAGGTTGGGCGATGATCTCGATCATAGAGCGCGAGATAGTGGACCATCATGGGTGGATAGAACGCGATGAGTTTCTGGATCTGCTGGCGATCGCCCAATCGCTGCCGGGTATATTGGCTGTGAATATAGCTACTTCGGTAGGAGATAGGGTCGGAGGTATGAAAGGAAGCATTACCGCCGCGTTAGCTACCATCCTCCCATCCTTCCTGATCATACTTTGCATCGCGATGTTCCTTACCCCGGATATGATCAAAGGGAATAAGGTGATATCTTCGATTTTCATGGGTATACGCCCTGCCGTCGTAGCATTGATCGTAGCGCCGGTGATTACCTCGGCCAAGGCTGCCAAACTTACCTGGCGTACTATCTGGATTCCTGTTTTGGTCGCACTGATGATATCCCTCGACTTAGGTACGGTCTCCAACCCGGTTCTATACGTTGTTTTAGGAGGCCTTGGAGGATGGGCATTCTGGAAATATAACAATAAGAAAGCAAGACTATGACAATATACTGGCAACTTATCTGGGCATATATTAAGATTGGAATCTTCGGTTTCGGCGGCGGTTATGCCATGCTCTCTTTGGTTGAGAAATCGGTGGTTGACCCGGGATGGATTTCCGAGACGATGTTTACCGACATTGTAGCGATCTCTCAAATGACTCCGGGACCTATCGGTATAAATTCGGCAACCTATATCGGTTATGTGACTCCCGGCGAGGTAAATCCTATGCTTGATACTTGGTATTGGGGATTATTGGGGTCAATTTTGGCTACTTTGGCCGTGGTTGTACCATCATTCCTGTTGGTTGTGTACGCAAGCCATTTTATCCGTCGACATAATGAGAGCGGAATAATAAAAGGCATCTTCTCCGGTCTTAGACCCGTGGTTGTGGGATTGATAGCCTCAGCGGCCATCCTTCTGATGAACAAACCCAATTTCATGCCCGATGGAAAGACCTTTCAGCTGATCGCAAGTTGTATTATCTGCGTTTGCGCCTTCTGTCTGGTCTACTTCAAAATTCCGTGGAAAGGGAAGAAGGTCGCTATTCACCCGATTTGGATCATAGTCATAGCCGGAATAGCCGGGTATTGCCTTTACGGGTTATAAACCGCTTAATTGCTGATGGTAGGTTCAACTTGGTGTAACCATGTCCCTACAAATCTATAGTTTTTGAAGATGACAAACAAGAATTTTTCCTCTGGTTTAGAAGCCGGAGAGACAGAATATAATTCCTCCCTTGAATACCTGTATGGCCGATTGCCGATGTTCTCCAGGGTAGGGGCCGCGGCCTACAAACCCGGCCTTGAGACCTCTTATCAGTTGGCCGATGCTTTCGGAAATCCACATAAGAAGTTCCGGAGCATCCATATCGCCGGAACAAACGGAAAAGGATCTACCTCTCACGCCCTTGCCTCTATTCTTCAAGAGGCCGGGCTAAAAACCGCACTCTATACCTCACCGCATCTCGTGGATTTCCGCGAAAGGATACGGATAAACGGTGAGATGATTCCGCGCGAGAAGGTTGTGGAGTTCGTAGACCGATGGAAGAAAATGGATTATCCCGGTGCACCCTCTTTCTTTGAATTGACTATGATGATGGCCTTCGAGTGGTTTGCTGCTGAGAATGTTGATGTGGCAGTCATTGAAGTAGGTATGGGTGGACGGCTTGATTCAACGAATATCCTGACACCTGATTTTTGCGTGATCACCAACATTTCTAAGGATCATACCCAATTCTTAGGCGCGACCTTGAAGGAGATAGCGGGTGAGAAAGCCGGGATTATCAAACCCGAGATACCGGTGCTTATAGGAGAGGCCGATGAGGAACTGAGGAAAGTTTTCCAAGCGAAAGCGGAGGCGGTTGGCGCTCCCATAACTTTCGCGGAGGATATCGATGGTTTGCTGACCGATGTAAAGGAGATAGAACCCTCGGGATGGGAGGGGAGAAGCAATATATTATCTGAATTGGTACGTTTTCCATTAGGAGGCGAGTATCAAAAAGCGAATCTCCGGACCGTGTTGGGAGTTGCCCGCGGTCTTAAGGAAGGTAGTATTTTCCCGATAACCGAGCAAAACATCCGGGATGGTATCGCCAATGTGATAAAGAATACCGGATTGGCAGGGCGTTGGATGGTTATGTCAGAAAAGCCTCTGATCATCTGCGATACCGGTCACAATGAGGCGGGAATCACCTATAACGTGGGTCAATTACGCTCTCTTATGGCCAAGCGTCCTTCAGATGCTCGCTTGCGTATGGTCATCGGGTTTGTGGCTGACAAGGCTATCGATGATATTCTCGCCTTGTTACCCAAGGATGCGGAGTATTACCTGACTAAGGCACAGATTCCGCGGGCTTTGCCGGTAACGGAGTTAGGGAAGAAATGCCGTGATATCGGTCTGAAGTGCCGGGAATATCCGGATGTGAATGGCGCGGTAGAAGCGGCTCGGGATGATGCCCGACCCGATGATATACTCTTCATCGGCGGCTCGACCTTCATAGTCGCCGATTACTTAGCGCTAAAGTAATAAAAAAGACGGAAGCCCAAATCGAGCATCCGTCTGCATTATATTACCTATGAATGAGATTACAGGTAGAGCTGTTCGTTGTCCTCGTTTACGGGGATGTCTTTGTTGACGTTCTTGGAGCCGATCAGGCTGTAGAAGAGCAGATAGCCTAACATCGCAACGATTAGCCAGTAGGAGTTCATGTAGCCGATACCGTTGGCCAGCAGTTCCTGGAGATAGGGCATAACACCACCACCTACTACCATCATCATGAACATACCTGATGCCTGAGAGGTGTATTTGCCAAGTCCCTCAACGGCCAGGTTGAAGATTCCACCCCACATTACCGAGGTGCATATACCGCAGAGTACTAAGAATAGTGCCGACAGTGGTACAGCCGCCATTGAGAAACCTTCCTCAACAGAATATGCCGGCATGTTTACCGTAACATCTTTTGAGATGAAAATTGCTGCGATTACGAAGCATATAGCCAACAGTGATACGAAGATCATCTGTGTGCGGCTCGAGATCTTGCCCGAGATGAAGGATGAGACGAATCGTCCGATAAGCATCAGGAACCAATATATAGCTACCACACCGCCGGCGATTGCGGTAGCGTTGACTGTCAGTCCCGCGCCGCGTGCTGAGGTATCCGACAAGTAGAAGATCAAAGTACCCGGGATACCTACCTCCAAACCTACATAGAAGAAGATACCGATGATTCCCAATACTGTATGGCGGAAACTCCAGGCTGAATACTTGTCTTTCGGTTTGTTGGCAAGTTCAGCTTTCGATTTCAGAGCCGGTTCCGGTATGCGTGCGTTCAGTATGATGAAGAAAGCCAAAAGGAATACGCCCATTGCTATCAGCAAGAGGATATCTACATCGGCCATCTTGGATTCCTTGGTAATCTCGCCGATCAGCATACCTACCAACATCGGGGTCACGGTCGCGATCAGTGAGTTGAAGGTACCGCCGATCTGAAGAAGCTGGTTGCCGCGTACGCCACCACCACCGATGGTGTTCAGCATCGGGTTCACAACCGAGTTAAGCATACATACGCAGAAACCGCCGATCAAGGCGCCCAAAAGGTAGATTACGAAAGCTACCGCTCCCTGACCACCTCCGATAAGACTGGAGGCATACTGGAAAACCATACCTGTGAAACCTATTCCGAGGGCCCAGAGGGTTGTTTTCTTGTAGCCGATAGTTGTCAGCAGCTTACCGGCCGGAATACCCATGAAGAGGTAGGCCAAGAAGTTCATCAGGTTACCGAGCATACCCGCGCCCACAATCTGGTTTTTCCAGATGGTGCCGATCGGAGCTGCAAGGTTTGTCACAAAAGAAATCATGCCGAAGAGGAACATCATCGTAATGATGGTCATCATCTGTGATTTACCGGCATTGTTTGTTGTTTGAGTCATATTGGTTAAAGATTGATAGGTTGAAAGTTACCTTAAGATTATAAGATATTGTAAATTCGTAACGTAGAATTGAGATGATGGGTTTATAGGGTCTTCAATATTCGCGGTTGCCGAAAATGGCTGTGCCGATACGGACCAAGTTCGATCCTTCCGCGACTGCCAACGGCCAGTCCCCGCTCATCCCCATTGAAAGACGGTCAAATCCTCTTAGCCCCAAGGATTCATCCTCCTTTATCTCACGGAAAATATCGGCTATGGCCCGGAAATCAGCTGCTACTCGTTCTTCGTCATCGGTATTTGACGCCATACCCATGATGCCGCAGATGTGGGTCGCTTTAAGATTCTCGAACTTCCGCGCCCTAAACCATTCCCTAAGCTCTTCCGGCAGGAACCCGGACTTGGTCTCCTCGCGGGCCACATGCACCTCCATCAGCACATTGGTAATTACCCCGGCCTTCTCGGACTCCGCATCGATCAGATTCAGCAGTTTCTCGGAATCCACGCTCTCGATCATAGCCGTCTTGCCTATGATCTGCTTGACCTTGTTGGTCTGGAGATGCCCGATGAAATGCCAGCGGATATCATCCGGTAATTGAGGTATTTTTGCCAAGAGTTCCTGAACGCGGCTCTCGCCGAACAACCGTTGCCCGGCATCGTAGGCCTCGCGCAATGCCTCCACGGGATGAAATTTGGAGACCGCCACCAATTCCACCCCTTCCGGCAATTCGGAATG
The DNA here is from genome assembly GCA_964553075.1 of uncultured Sangeribacter sp. Classification (GTDB taxonomy): domain Bacteria; phylum Bacteroidota; class Bacteroidia; order Bacteroidales; family Muribaculaceae; genus Lepagella. Next base: position 43,724 of record CAZKJP010000007.1, read on the forward strand.
GATCTTTCGGATCTGTTCAGCTATCATTGCGCGGGTTTGTTTTTATCCGGGTCCAAGTTTGCCGGATATACATCCATCAGCATGGTCTCGGTTACTGAGCTGATCTCGAAATCAGCCATAGTACCTTTCATGCCTTCGTTGAAGCGGTCTATCGCTCCCTGGAAATCACTGGCCTGGACTAAGATGAAAGTGGCTGTCTTTTTCTCCTTCCCGGACTTCTCGTCAAGGGTGATGAAGGAGACTTTAACCATATAGTAACGGTCTCCCTTCTCGTCGAAGAATATTTCTGAGATCTTTGTCTTCTTTACTGCTGAAATAGAGAAATCACCGGAAATGAACGGGGTCATCTCCTCGATTATTCGTGCTTCCGCCTCAGTGAAGCTGAGCGCGTCTACGAGATAAGGCTCGTTAACCTTTTTGACAGATCCGTTTTCCTGGAGCTTGTCGTATCTTACTTTTGTTTCAAACCAAAGTGCCATAGTAATTAATTTTAAACTCGAGGGGAGGAATATTGCAAATTTAGCAAAAAAATAGGGAAAATGAGATTTATCGGGCAAGAACTTTGAGCATTTCCGGCAGTGGTTCTGCTTCCACTTCTATTTTATTATGCGAAACGGGATGCTCAAATTCAATTTTGCGGGCTAAAAGAGAGATCCCGCCTCCGGGGTTGCTCCTCTTCGCCCCATATTTTAAATCCCCTTTGATCGGATGACCCATAGCGGCCAACTGACAACGGATCTGATGCTTGCGACCTGTCAATAGATTGATTTCAAGCAATGTATACCTGTCTCCGCTTGCTATGGTCTTGTAACTGAGGGTCGCCTGCTTGGCTTCCGGTGTATTTGGCTGTACGATGCGCGTCTTGTTCATCCTGCCGTCGCTCAGCAGCCAATCGGTCAATGTTCCCTCCGGTTTCTCGGGATGCCCTTCGACCAATGCCCAGTAGGTCTTATGTAGCTCCCCCTTGCGCAGCATCTCATTCAGGCGTGTCAATGCCTTGGAGGTGCGGGCGAACACCACCAACCCAGAAACAGGGCGGTCGATACGGTGGACCACGCCGCAGAACACATTCCCCGGCTTCTGATACTTCTCCTTCAGATAATCCTTAACGAACTCAGACAGCGGTTTATCTCCCGTCTTGTCTCCCTGGACTATCTCTCCCGCCTCCTTGGAGACGATTATTATATGATTGTCTTCGTAGACTACTTGCATATTATTTCGTTTATTCTTTGCCTTTGGGTCAGGAAATCTAATGGGATGTGGGTTATGATATCAGGGACCAGTCTACCTCTTTGCTGAAGCGCCTGTGAAGCTCGCTTCCTAAGAGACGGCGGTCATCCATCGACAGCTCTCCTTTGGCAGCCATGTCCAAGGTCTTCTCCGCTTCCCGTCGCGCCAATTCTACTATCTGTCCGTCGCGCGCCAAGTTAGCTATCTTCAGGTCAAAAGCTATTCCGCTCTGCATAGTTCCCTCGATGTCTCCCGGACCACGCATCTTCATGTCTGCTTCCGAAATCAGGAACCCATCCGTGGTCTCGGTCATTATCCCAAGCCTTTTCTTGGTCATCGCCCCGGACTTTACCTTCCCCATCAGCACGCAATAGCTTTTCTCAGCTCCGCGTCCTACGCGCCCTCTCAGCTGATGCAACTGAGAAAGACCAAACCGCTCCGCATTCTCTATCACCATCACCGACGCGTTCGGCACATTCACCCCAACCTCTATAACCGTGGTAGCCACCATTATATGGGCCTCCCCCCTGACAAACCGTTCCATCTGTCGGTCCTTATCCTCCGGCTTCATCTGTCCATGGACCATGCAGACGGTGTGGTTGTAGAAAACCTCGCGCGTGCGCTCATACCCTTCCTCCACACTTTTTAAATCCAACTTTTGGTTTTCCTTTACCAATGGATATACTATATAAACCTGCCTTCCCGCTTTAAGCTCCCGACCTATAAGCCGGTCCACTTCCTGACGGTGGTCGTTGTATCTCAGCAATGTCTCGATCGGTTTGCGACCCGGCGGTAGCTCGTCTATCACACTGACTTCCAAGTCGCCGTAGACTGTCATGGCCAATGTACGCGGAATCGGTGTGGCTGTCATCACCAACACATGCGGTGGCACTTGGGCCTTAGCCCACATCTTGGCTCTCTGAGCTACCCCGAATCGGTGCTGCTCATCAATCACCGCAATCCCTAATTTGGCGAACTCCACCCTCTCCTCAATCAGAGCATGGGTGCCCACCAAGATATTTATCTCCCCCGATTTCAGACCTTCATCTATCTCGCGTCTCTTTCTGACTCTCGTGGAGCCGGTCAACAACTCGATCCGCAGACCTAACGCATCGGCCCAGGGTTTCAGGGATTCATAATGCTGGGTAGCCAGGATTTCTGTAGGTGCCATAAGAGCAGCCTGATAACCATTGTCGATACCCATAAGCATGGTCATAAACGCCACCATTGTCTTACCCGAACCTACATCCCCTTGAAGAAGACGGTTCATCTGACGGCCTGTCCGCATATCCTCCCGGATTTCCCTCAGTACACGCTTTTGCGCGCCGGTCAGATCAAACGGTATTACATCCCGGTAGAATCTGTTGAACTTCTCTCCGATAATCCCGAAGATATTCCCAGACTGTTCGCGCTTCCGCTTGCCGGCGATACTCAGTATATGAAGTTCCAGATAATAGAGTTCCTCGAACTTCATCCTTTCGGCAGCCCGCTGTAGAGTAATATGATCCGGCGGTAGGTGCAACGCCATAAGGGCCTCTTTCAGGGGAAGCATCTTGTGTTTCTCGCGGAGCCAGTAAGGCAATGGGTCCACCAAACCCGCCATTACCCTCTCATTCTCAAAGAGATTCATGGCTATGGTCTGCATCACCTTCTGAGAAAACCCGCGCCTGCGCATGGTCTCCGTCAGGGAGTAGATACCGCGCAGACCAGTAATCGGCTTATCAGGGTCATAATCCTCGATCTCCGGATGGGTCATCGTGTAGGCATCATGGAACAATGTCGGCTTCCCCATCAGCACGTATGGGCGTATTGTCTGGTAAATCTTCTTCAGCTTGTCGATGCCCGAGAACCACACCACCTCCATCAGCTTCTGTCCGTCGGTGAAGACTCCGATCAAGCGTCTCTTGGCCCCCTGACCCTCCTCGCGGAAAGAGATGAAGCTGCCGCGCACCTGCACATTCGGCATATCCAAACCCGCGAACTCACTGATTTTGTAGTACTTGCTTCTGTCGATATGCCGGAACGGGAAATAATACAGGAAATCCCGGAACCGTTTGATCCCGAGCTCACTCCCTAATACCTCAGAGCGCGACTGACCGACCCCTTTCAGGTACTTTATTTCCGTATCCAATATCGACATAATACTTATAACCTCTGCTCTGACCTCTGACTTCTGACCTAAGTTGCCCTCTCACCTCCTACCTCATAACTTGTCACTCATACCTCTGACTTATAAGAATTGCTTCGCAATTCTAAAGTCGTATGGATTCGTTACCTTAATATTCAACGGATCACCTTCATAAAGATGTATCCTGTCGCCGAAAACTTTCTCGACCAACGAGGCATCATCGGTAAAGACAACCCCCTCTGACTTTTCATAAGCCTCCCTTAGACGGTGGTAATCAAAAATCTGAGGAGTCTGGACGGCTACGAAACTGGTGCGATCCACCGGCTTCGAACTCCCTTCTATATTCCCCGGCTCCGATAGCTCGCGCAGTGAATCGGTCATCTTGATCACCGGAACCGCATTCCCCTCCTTCTCAGCCATCTCGAAACCGCGCTGTATCAGCTCCGGTCGAATTACAGGTCGGGCACCGTCATGGACCGCCACCAATACCTTCTCATCCGGCTTTACATCAAGGGATTTGAGGCCATTGTAAACTGACTCACCTCGTTCCTTGCCACCGACGCAGATATGGTGGGGGATGGGGTCTTCCTTCATTATCCTTGCACTCCAGACCTCCCAGAGCTCCTGATATTCCGGGTTGACCACCACCGTAATGCCGATTTCATGGTCATACTCCCAAAAACTACGGAGCGACCACCATAAAAGTGGCCGCCCCCATATAAACTGGAATTGCTTTGGGAGATCGCCGCCGGCCCGGAGGCCTTTGCCTCCGGCCAGCAGCAGAACCTCTTTTCTCATAGATAGAGTAGTTTAAGAGTAGTTTTTACATATTCATGCCGCCGTCGACCTGGATAACCTGGCCGGTAACGTAGCCTGACATATCGGAAGCCAAGAATACAGCAACATTTGCGATATCCTCAACCTTGCCACCGCGGCGCAGAGGTATCTTAGCACACCATTCCTTGCGCACATCCTCCGGAAGGGCAGCAGTCATAGCGGTCTCGATATAACCCGGTGCGATAGCGTTTGCGCGGATACCGCGGGAACCGACCTCCTGAGCGATACTCTTGGCCAAAGCGATCAGGCCAGCCTTGGAAGCAGCGTAGTTGGCCTGCCCGGCATTGCCGTGAACGCCCACTACAGAAGCCATGTTGATGATAGAGCCCTCGCGCTGACGCAGCATGATCGGGAGTACGGCATGTATGAAATTGAAAGCCGACTTGAGGTTCACGTTGATTACAGCGTCCCACTGAGCCTCGCTCATACGCATCATCAGACCATCCTTGGTGATGCCCGCGTTATTTACCAGGATATCGATATGACCGAAATCCTTCTTCACCTCGGCTACCACCTCCTCGGTCTGGGCGAAGTCAGCGGCATTGGAAGCATAACCCTTGCATTTAACGCCGAGAGCCTCGATCTCCTTCTGGGTCTCGAGCCCGTTCTCGTCGATTACGAGGTCTGTAAATGCAATGTCAGCGCCCTCCTGGGCGAAACGGATGGCAAGGGCCTTGCCGATACCACGTGCTGCTCCCGTTATAAGAGCGACTTTTCCTTCAAGAAGTTTCATATATATTAGTTTAATTGAATTTGTAGGGACATCGCTTTGCGATGTTTAAATTGCCGAACGCTTTAGAAGACGGCTACATGTTTAAAATTCCAAAATGGCCGCGCCGCAGCTGTAACCGCCGCCGAACACCATCATCGCAACCTTGTCGCCCGCTTTCAGCTCATCCTTATGCTGGCAGATAACCAAGGCGCACGACACCGACCCCGTATTCCCCAATTCCTTGATATTGCAATAGAAATCATCGGCCGGCTTGTCGAGCATGTGGGCCACTTGCGCTATAATGCGCATGTTGGCCTGATGGGGTGCGAAACGCGTTATATCCTCCACCTTGTGGCCGGTCTGCTCTAAGGTCTTGTTCAGCGCATGGATCATATTCTTGCAGGCCTGCAGGAACACATCCCTTCCGTCCGGCATGGAGATACCCTCCTCCTTGGGACGCAATTTCACGCCCTCCGGACCCTTTCCTAACTGAGCTAATCCCTCAGTATAGATGCCGGCAACCTTGATATCGGTAGGGGAGACCTTCTCCTTGGAGAAGAACCACGCGGCAGCCGCATCGCCCCAAAGATGGCCTGACTTAACGTCTGACTCGTTGGCGAAATAGGAGTTCTGCTCGCTGCATATCAACAAGGCTTTCTTGGCCTTCCCGGCTGCGAAATAGCACTCTATCAGCTCCATTCCATTGATAAAAGAAGAGCAGGCCGAGGAAAGGTAGACAACCTTAGCTCCCTTGATATCATGCTGTCGCTGGATCTTGTGGCCTAAGGTGGCAACGGTATCATTGGCGCAATAGAAAGCCCCCACTATCAGATCGACATCCTGAATGTCGTACGGCAGCGTCTTGAGGGCATCCTCTACGGCCTCGAAACCCATCGTATCCGTGTCCTCACCTTCCGACACACGCGAGCGGGTCTTGATGCCTGTGCGCTGCTCAATCCATTCGGGAGTCATTCCGTTCTTGTCCTGGTAATACTCGTTGGGTATCCTAACCTCGGGTATATAAAAACCCATTGAATTGATATACATGCGTGATAGTTTTTGTTAAATACGTTTATCCTTCCCTCTTTTATCCTTCCCTTGAATGTTGGTACTGCATTTAAGGCTTTCAGCCATCCTGACGGCTGATACCGTTCATCAGCAGGTCAGCCAAATGCCGTTTCAGCTCCTCCTGGCCAATTCCCTCGCCGCTGATCGTCTCCCTTATATAAGGTACGTCGAGACCTTGGATGATCTGGGTGATTAACACCGCTGTCTGATGAGGGTTGTCGATTCGGAAGAACCCCTGGTCTTTCCCCTCCATCAATATCTGGCGCAGAAGGATGATCTCCTTCTTCTCCATCAGACGGCGGGCGCGGTCCACCTTCCTCGGGTCTCTGAAGAAACCGGCGCGCAGCGAACCATTTCTGGATACGATCTCGCGCATGGTCTCAAGGCGGCAGTCGATGAAATCGGCGAACTTGCGGTCGGCCGGAATCGGGCTCATCACGATCAGCTTCAGCTTGCCCAAGACGCGATCAGTCTCCTGCTCAATCACGGCATTGAAGATATCGCGTTTTGACTTGAAATAGGTGTAGATGGTTCGCCGCCCCTTCGAAGAGGCAGAAGCGATATCGTTCATGGTGGTGTTTTCGACCCCCTTACGGGCGAAAAGCTGACGAGCGACCTCGATAAACTTGTCACGGGTTTTCAGAACCATCTTTGTGTAGAAGCTAAGTTTTGCACAATTCCCTCCCCCGGATTAGCCCACCTCCCTCCGGTTCCCTCTTTCCCCCCAGGATTGATCAAGTTTCCTTCCCCGGTTTTGCACAATCAACCCCCTTTGTGTGCAAAAGTAATTAAAAACTTTAAAACAGCCAAAATTCCCGCAAACAAAAATCAGCGACCGGCTCTTTTCCGAGATAATCCCGAGACTCTGGATTTATCAGGAGAATCTCGATGACCCCATCTTTAGCTGGGGAGGAGGCGCGTCCCGCGCCGTAATAGAGGCCCGGCCCCTAACTGGGGAGGAGGCGCGTCCCGCGCCGTAATAGAGAGCCGGCCCCTTGGGGTCATATTGTCAAGATGTCATTTTGACCCCCATGTCAACTTGTCATCATGTCATTATGTCAACCTGACACCCCTTCGATAGGGCTGACTCTTCCCGCCAGGATCGTAGGCCTCCGGCCTGCGCTGTTTTCTTAGTTAACAAAATTTAACCGTGAAATACTTGCGCAAAGCCGAATAAGGTATTAACTTTGCACTCGCAATGACACCGCGGGGTGGAGCAGTGGTAGCTCGTTGGGCTCATAACCCAAAGGTC
>CAZKJP010000008.1:0-46542 GCA_964553075.1 uncultured Sangeribacter sp.
AGGGCGTTTAGCTCAGCTGGTTTAGAGCATCTGCCTTACAAGCAGAGGGTCGGCGGTTCGAATCCGTCAACGCCCACCAAACCTGTTTCTTTCGTTCTTGAGCAATCGGGCGTTTAGCTCAGCTGGTTCAGAGCATCTGCCTTACAAGCAGAGGGTCGGCGGTTCGAATCCGTCAACGCCCACTTCTCATAACGCATAAGGACAATGAAAATTCTTGGAGCTGCCTCTTTGTGAAAAGAGGCAGTCTCATTTTATACACTTACCTCCTACCTCATAACTATGACTTATGACTTAGTGGAAAAGTGCGGATGGCATCGCAGTAGTTCCGCCCTTAGCCGGCTACGGTCAAAATGTACGTATATCTCAGTCGTAGACAGCGATTCATGCCCCAACAGTTCCTGGATTGCCCTCAGCGACGCTCCCCCCTCCAAAAGATGGGTCGCGAAGCTATGGCGCAAAGTATGCGGCGATACCCGCTTCCCTAATCCGGCAGCCTCCGCTAATCCCTTGACTATGTAAAATATCATCACCCGGCTTAGACGGCTCCCCCGACGGTTGAGAAACAGTATATCCCCCTCCCCTTTTTTCGGATTCATGTTCCCTCGTTCATCAAGCCAATTGCGGATCAAATCAACACTGCGCGGTGACATCGGCACCATCCTCTCCTTATTCCCTTTGCCAGATACCATCAGCCATCCCTCCTCCAAGTTTATCCGGGAAAGACGCAGGTCGCATAATTCCGAAACACGCAGTCCGCTTCCGTAAAGGGTCTCGATAATGGCCAAATTGCGAAGCCCCTCATTTGAGGCAAGATCTATCTCATCCTCCATAGCGTCTATCTCCTCCACGGACAACACATCCGGCAGAGTGCGGTCCAATTTCGGCATTTCGATACGCGCAGCCGGATCTGCTTCCAATGCCTTCTCCATCATCAGGAAACGGCAGAACGCCTTGACCGCGCTCAGTAACCGGGCCTGCGACCGCGCTCCGATTCCCAAGTCCCGCAGCGACGCCATGAAATTATGTATGTCATCAGCCGTCAACGTCTCCAGGCTCAGTCCATTCTGCTCTGTGTAGGATTGCAGGTGGGCTAAATCTGATGCGTAGGCGGCGACTGTATTGTTGGAAAGACCACGTTCGACGCGAAGGTAGCTGCCGAACTCTCGATAATAATCCCGCTCCGGCATCTTTTTACATCTTGTAGAGGTTACGCGCCATCCCGGGACGCGAGAAGGCAAGGTATGAGTCCCGGAAAGCGATTATAAGGTCTCCCGGAAGATCCTCGGCTGAAACTCCCTCGGGAGTGTGCTGCCACACGATCCTCCATGGTGTCTCCAGAAACTCTCCGGCTTGTTCTAAAGAGAAATGACCCTCGAAATCTACCATCATCCGGGCATCATCAGGCTCACCCTCCTTAAGATCAATACCTCCAAGCCGGCATACCTCGCGCAAACCCTCGGAGGCCGGCGATGAGGTGCAGATGCTCTCAACTCCCATATATGCCGCGACGCGCAGCAACGCCCTCAGGCGACGTCTGACAGCCCGCTTCTCCGGCCGCGCCTCCAACTCTGTCTCCCCGTAGAAACGGTATTTAGAAGAGAGATAGAGGGCGTTCTTCACCAACTGGTACCCGAACGGAGAATGGATGCCGAAACCATGCCTATGGCGCAGGCGATTCAGACCCCAGTGCCCCTTTAATTTTATGAGACGGGGTCTACCATCCCGCTGACGACGTATCATTTATCCGAAAATATGATCTTGTTTTGGTTCTTGCGGCTGCGGGCCCAGTAAATCCCCAATATTATCAGGGCGAGCGCAGAGAAGACGTAGATAGCTATTACGGAAATTATAGAGATGGTATTGGTAGCCTTCACGCTCTTGGGGTCGAAGCTCATCTCAATTGCGTGGCTGCCGGCCGGCACACGCATGGCCCTGAGCGTATAGTCTACCCGCCCTATCTCAGCCGGTTTGCCGTCAATAGTTGCCTCCCATCCCCATGGGAAGAATATCTCGCTGAATACCGCTACTCCATCTTTGGCCTTGCGGTATTTATAGCTAAGACGGTTGGGAGCGTAAGAGGTCTCGTATATGGTATCTCCGGGTACCGGAGCCATCCCTTCCCCTAAGATAGCGCGATATTGGGTATCCGCTACTGCCAATCGCTTGGTAGGCAACGTATCTAAGGCCTGCATCTCAGCGTTGGCGTTCGATACGTATATCACGCTGTCTACGAACCAAGCGTTGCCATTGGCATCCGGATTCTCTATGGCCTCTCCCTGGGAAATGAAATACTTGGCGTTAAGCATGTTTATCACTTCCGGGTTATTCTTCAGGATCTGGTTCTGTAGGAGGTCGTTGTAGCGTGTCAGCTTGGCGGCATGGTATCCACCGATAGTCTTATGGAAATATGAGGAACGGGCTTCAGAGAAACCGTCGACATCCATTACACGGTAGTTGGACTTATCCTGAAGTATCTGAAGGTCGGCCTGCGTAGGCTCGAAGGCTGCATCCTGAGAGGTACCTTCTACGAAATTGTCGGTATTTACATACCTCTTGCCGACTCCATAAAGATCTATCAGAGCGAGCGCGGCCAAGAGAAGTACCCACATATAAGGGGATCCCATGCTCTTGCGGCTCCACATCCAAAGAATCAGGCAGCATCCGGCGATGTAAATAAGGGACCGCAAGCAGTCGGCGCTAACTAAACTCAGGCGCCCTTTGGAAACGGCCGCTAACGCATTAGCGTAAGCCGGGTTCCCTAACAATCCGTTAGAGGAGAGGAACTGGCTTTCCTGAGCGCTATAAGGAGTGCCGAAGATAGAAGGGGAGATCCAACCCAACAGACATACCACTATGCCACAGCCGAAAACGGCATAAATGGTGTACTTATATTTCTTGAAGTAGTCCTCCTCCCGAATCATCTGGCGCAGTGTCATTGCGGCCAACAATGGTACGGTAAACTCTACAACCACCAAGATCGAAGCCACGGCCCGGAATTTATTGTAACCCGGGAAATGATCGATCATCCAGTAGGTGAGTCCCGAGAAATTATGTCCCCAGGAGAGGAGCACCGCCAATACAGTCGCTCCTAAGAGCGCCCATTTCATAGGTGTCTCCATTTTCCCTTTAAGAGTGAAGAGTCCCAAGAGGGCTAAGAGCAATACGAATGACCCTACATATACAGGGCCGTTGGTCATAGGTTGGTCGCCGAAATATTGCGGGAACTGCCCTACGAATTGCATCTCTTCGGGCGAAAGCGACATCTTTTGGGCGCCCTCCGTATCCGAAGTCGGAAGGATATGATTCTCGCCATGGACAGGCTTCAAGGTCGCGCCCCCCTTGACATTCGGAATCAGAAGGGTGAAAGTCTCACCGGGGGAATAACTCCAGGCCGTTATGGCATCTTTATCCATGCCAGCAGCAGTCTGGGCACCATCGGCGGATATGAGGTCGGTAGCGCGTCCACGCACTGTCTCCTTGCTGTATTCCAAGCTATTGTAGAGGGAGGGTGCATTAGCTCCGACGGCCAAAGCGCCGGCTAAGCAAGCCAAGAGGGTCGCAGCCACCCAGCGGGTGATCTTTTTCTCCTTTATCGCCATCCATAGCCATGCCAGGACCATACAGAAGATTACGATAAGGAAGTAATATGACATCTGGGGATGGTTGCTCTGAAGCTGGAGCGCCCCGAAAAGGGAGGTCAAAGCCAAACCCCATATATATTTGCCGCGGTAGAGTAGGGCAAGACCCCCGATCGTAGGTGGGATATAACAGAGTGTCAGGAATTTCCAGATATGGCCGGCTCCGATTATGATTATGAAGTAGGAGGAGAATCCCCAAGCCAAGGCTGCGAATAGGGCGGTAGGCCATTTGATTCTCAGGCAGAGACACATGATGAAGAACCCTAACATCATTCCGAATAGCAGGTTGGCCGGCGAGGGCAGGCCGAGCATGTATACCTTACTGATCCAAGTCAGCAGGTCATTAGCCGGATAGGAGGGTGCGATCTGGAAATTGGGCATTCCGCCGAAAAGGGAGTTGGTCCATCGGGTAGTCTCTCCGGTAGATTCCTGGAATGCCTTTCCTTCCTGGCCATTTGCCAGGCCCTGCATGATGTCATGTTGCTGGAGTACGTTTCCCTCTACGTCATCGGGGAAAAAGAAGAGGAAAGCTACGATGGCGAGGAAAGCGGCGGCCACTATTGACCAGATCAGGTTTTTCTTCATCATGTCTGTAAGTCTCTAAATAGTTTGAGAACGTGGAGGAGAGGAAAAATGTCAAACCCCCCGGTCGGACCTTCAGGCCCGACGCGGGGGATAATGCGTTATCGAATGATTTCGGGCATATCGGGATGCCGATGCTTTAGCGCAGGCGGTTAGGGTCTACGTCGAGCTGGAGCTGACGCTGCATGGACTGTTCGAGGGAGATGAGGGTCTCGGTCTCGACTACACCGTGGATATGCTGGATATTATTGTTGAGGAGCTCCATCAGATGCTGGTTGCTGTGGGCGTAAACTTTAATCAGCATCGAGTAGGGACCGGTGGTGAAATGACATTCCACAACTTCGGGTATCTTCTCCAGTTCGGTAACGACCTCACGGTACATAGAGCCTTTTTCAAGGCGCACGCCGATATAAGTGCATGTATTGTATCCGAGACGTCTTGGGTCTACATTGTAGCCGGAGCCGACGATCACACCCATTTCAATGAGGCGCTGGATGCGCTGGTGGATAGCTGCGCGTGAGACGCCGCATACGATCGCTACATCTTTCGACGGTATGCGTGCATTATTCATCACGATGTTCAGGATCTTCCTGTCAAGGTTATCTACTTTTTCCATGGTTGTTTAGTAGTCCCGCATGCCTTATACCGGGAGACGGAGCCGCCTCGCAGAGGGCATAGTCGGGGAATAAAGGTTGATAATTTTACAATTACAGGCAAATCTAACTATTAATTCTGATTCTACCCAATAATTTTGGCAAAAAAATAGCAATGTACCCCTTTTTTAACGATTTCCAACCATTCCAGGTACCCTTTTATCAGATTTGAAGGCTATAATGTATGGTTCGTACGCTATATGGGAATGTATATAGTTACGCAGGTACATACATAAAAAATGAGGAAGACCGGGAAGTCTTCCTCTTTTTTTTTAATAATGGTCCTTGCAGGACTCTATGTTGGATTGATTAGCGTACGCGGGTCTTGATTACCTTGTTGCCACGTTTCATCAGGTAGATGCCCTGAGAAGGATTCTTAACGCGGCGACCCTGGAGGTCAAAGTACTCAACTTCGTCATCGCTGATGATCACTGTCTCAACGCTGTCGAACTGGTAAACGCCCAGATCCTCGAAACCACGGTTTCCGGTGCCCTTATAGACGTGACCCGGCAGGACGTTGGTGATATCGTTGGTCTGATCGCCATTGCCATTGTTGAATACAAGGCCGGTCGTACCTGTGGGAACTACGTACCTGTAAATAACCCCATCGATCTTTGTCATCTCCTCGCCAGGCCAGTTGGAAGAGGTCTCACCACCCCAGAAATGAACCCGTACGGTAGACCAATTGGTAATCGAGTTATCGTAGTAGATGGTGATGCCCTCGGGTTCAACCTGCTGAGCTTTCTTGGTGAAGGTAACGTTGCCGGTGCGGGTATCGGTGCCATTGGTAGCGCTCCAGCTTACAGTTACGCTCTCGCCTTCGCTCATGTTCTGGCCAAGGGTGAAGGAAGTGCTGGTACCGTTGATAGTCTGCTGGTTGCCATTACCGATCTTGTACCAAGCCGAAGTAGCATTGGAAACCGTTACAGTAACGTTAACCTGATCTGTAAATGTGCCGCCGTTGGGGGAGAAGCTTACCTTCGGAGCCGGAGTTATGTCAATATTCAGCTTGTTGGCATTGGAACCGCCATCATATTCATAATAGGAATCCTCAGTGATACCGGTGATATCTCCGGTCTGCTGGCCGTTCTTGTTGAAGATAACGTTTACAGACTCCATGTCATCGAAAGTAACATAGTAGAAATCGCGGCCGTCGATAGAAGTCTTTTCTGTCAGGGTCTTGCCCGGCCAAGCACCGCAAGGTTCTACGGCAGCCCCGGAACCGTTGGTGCCCCACGCGTACATGTTGGGTGAGTCGCAACCGGTTACGTAAACAGTGATGGAAGCGTTCGGGTCAATCTTCTTGTAAGAAGTAACGCCGGTAAAGGTCTGGCCTTCCTCGTCGGTAGCACTCCAGGATACGGAGAGGGATTCGCCAAATTGCATATCGCCACCGATAGTGAAAGTCTCAGCAGTGTTCTTGGAGAGGTCTACGCGCTGCTTGCCCTGGATCTGATACCATCCGGAAACGGCATCCTCAGAGAGGTTAGCGGTAACGGTCAAGGTCTCAGTCTTGAAGCTGCCACCGGCCGGGGAGAACTCAACAGCAGTTACCTTCGGCAGAGGAGCATCCTCTTTCTTCCAGTAATGGGTTGTACCGGGGTCAGTGAAGGTTACGGAACCACCATGTGATACAGCGGAAGTCTTGTAGATGAACTTGCCGTCTTCGCCTACCTTGCCGCCTGTCCATCCTTTAACCAGAACGCGGAGCTGACCTTTGCCCTGAGGAGCAGTAACGGTAATCTTTCCGCTCTGTGGAGTATAGCTGTCGCCGGTTACGAGATCAACGTAAGTGCCGTCAGGTACACCGGTGAAAGTAGCACCGCCATTGATACATACCAAAGCGTAGGATTCATCCTTATAGGCGCGCTTGAAAGCCCAGCCTCCGTTAGCGGAGCAGCCATCGAAAGTGTACTGTCCCTTGCGGAGAGCCGGTACGGCAGCGCGGATCATGTTCAGACGGCGTACGTGCTGAGCCAAGTCAGCGTTAAGAGTCTGGGAAACGTTGCCCGAAGCGGTGTACTGGCCGAAATCGCTTGCCGTTACGTCTCCTTCCAGATAAGTACCGTAATAAGCACGTCCGGATTCCTTAAGAGCTAATTGCGGGCCTTCGTCAATGGTCTTGCCCTTTTGGAACTCAACCTCAGAACCATAGTAAAGACAGGGAATACCGCGGAAAGTGAACATCAGAGAAAGGTTCTCGGCCCACTGGGAAGTACCGCCGTTGAAACGAACGCCATCGTTCGGGCCTGGACAGTAGTCGTGAGAGTCTACGTATACGACGTTCCATGAAGCGTCATTGTAATACTTGTCGCCTTCGTTAGCTACGCGTACTGCGTCGCCGGCGCTGCCGAAGTTATAGTGCATCGGGAAGTCGATAACGTTGAAGCCGGAAGCCTGGGAGTAATCAGGCTCATGCCATGCGCCGTTCTTCATGAATACGTTGTCGGAGTTGTGTACTGTTCCCGGATCCTTAAGGCAGGTGAGCATGTTGCCGAGCGGCTCGGCGCCCTCCTTTACAAATTGCTGTGCCCACCAGTCAGCGGTGTAGCTCTGCCATTCGGTAACCAGAGCGGGATCTGATTTCCATGTATAATAATGGCTGGAAAGGAGATGCTGGTCGCGGTAGATAACCTGACTATAGCGTGCACAACATTCACCGAACATATAGAAAGGAGCCTCGTTGAGACGCTTGCTCTTATACTGTTCGCCCAATTCGATGAAACGGGGGATGAAAGCTGAGTTGAAAGTAAGAGGTGCGATGTGGCCTGTGGTGTCGATACGGAAACCATCTACGCCCATCTTGATGAAGTTGCCGTAGCACTCTACCAGATAATCAACTACAGCGGGGTTCTCGGTGTTGAGGTCCACGCAGTCGCCGGCGATCTGTCCCCACCATCTGGAGGGTTCGTCCCAGTTCCATGAAGTGGAGAGGTGATGCCAGTAGTTCTTGTCATCGTGGTTCTGGCCGTCAGTGTTCTTTATATATTTGAAGCGCTCTGAGTATTGGGTCTTAGCTCCGTCGTTGGGGAGCTTCCAGTAATCTTGACCACCTAAGAGCTGATCGGGAATAAGACATCTTTCGATGTTGGCCTGGCTCTTGATGTTCTGGTCGCGGTCGAAAAGATGACAGAAGTAATTCTCGCCGAAGTTGCCGGTGTGCTGTAGTACGATATCAAGGATGATCTTCATGCCCTTGGCGTGGGCAGCGTCGATCAGGTCCTGGAACTTCACGTCCTCGGAGGATCCCCAGGCAGTGCGGCTCTCGTAACGAAGGTCCACCTTTGAGAAGTCCATAGCATGGTAACCGTGATAGTCGAAGCCGGAAGCGTTCTGTACGATCGGTGTGATCCATACGGCAGTGAAACCGAGGGCCTTGATGTAATCGAGTTTTTCTATGAGACCCTTGAAATCACCACGCCAACAGGGGTCGTTGTTAGCGATCTGCTTTTCCTGGGCATCCCAGCAAAGGACATTGTTGTTAGGGTCACCGTCATAGAAACGGGTAGTGATGGTGAAGTAGATAGTCTCGTCGCGGAAGTCGGTACGATCTCCCACGAAAGTTCCTGCCATGGCGGCTGCACTACTTCCCATCAGGCAACCGGCGATAGCCATGTTGCGCATGAGTTTTTTGATGGGTAACATGTAAGAATTTAAAATTATTTAGTTAAGGTACTAACTATGAATAGTTCAAGAGTAAGCCCTCAGGGGACAATGAGACACCCTGAGGAACATGACCCGGTAAACACATACTGAGTCAAGTTATGGCAAAATTAATAAAAATCATTAATTAAGCCAAAATAATCAGCTTATTTTATTGGAAAGGTTGAGTTACTATGGTCAACGCCCTCGGCCGTGTCCTTCCAGGGTGCGTTGATAAGTTTCCATTATTAGGGTGGCCATACGGGAGGTGTCGAATTTGGCAGCATGGCGTAGTCCCAGCCCGATACGGGTCTCTGTATCTGCGTGGCCGGATAAGATAGCATTCACTATCTCTGCCATTCCTTTAGCGTCATCCGGATCCACATACCAGGCTGCCTCTCCGCCCGCCTCTTCAAGGCAACTTCCTGTGGCTGCTATTACTGGCCGGCGGCTTTCCAGTCCTTCGAGTACCGGTATCCCGAATCCTTCATAACGGGAGGGATAAAGCACTACTTCTGCTCCTTGATATAGCAATGGCAAGTCAGCGAACGGTACCCCCTGCAGTGCCTTCACCCGATCTGCGACCCCTAATTGAATTGCAAGTTTCTTTATGAAAGGTAGATAAGCGTTGTCTCGGCCTACGGCAACTAAGACTACATCCGAAGGTAGGGCTGACAATGCGCGTACCGTCAGCTCTAAGTTCTTACGTCGCTCGATGCTGCCTACCTGAATCAGGTATCTGTCGGGAAGATTATATTTCTCTTTCAGGGACTTTATCTCTTCCGGGGAATGGATTGTCCGGAACTGCGGGTCGCAACCCTGGTATATGACATCGATCTTATCGGGATTTACTTTGTAGATATCGACTATATCCCGTTTGGTACATTCGCTGATGGCGATGATACGGCTTGCCACGCGAGCTGACTTACCATATTTCCAATCGTAGATCTTGCGGTCCAATGGTGGATAACATTCCGGCATCCGCCGGTAGATTACATCATGGATGGTAACAACCGTAGGTACCCCGGTCGAGGATACATTGAGAGGCAGCTCATTGCTCAGCCCATGATACAGGTCCAATTTGTCCGCCTGGAAATGGCGCGTTATACCGACCGAACGCCATAGGGCGCCGTGGCTTAAGGGCCCTAAGCCATACGGAAGCCTGAACTCGACATTCTCGAGCCGGTTCAGCTTCGCGAGTCGCGGGTTCTCTTTTTGGCGAACTTTCAGTTCGGGAGTATAGAGATAAAAAGTGTCTTCCGGATAGGCAGTAGCCAGTTCCTCTGCCACTAACCGGGAATAATTCCCGAGACCGGTCATATTAGCGACCGCCCTCTTGGCGTCCATTCCAATTTTCATACGGCAAATACAAGTGGAGAGGGGGTTAGCAGGCGAGGATATCTTTTATTGAAAATATCTTGCTTATAGCTTCAAATGAAAAGAATTGGTCATCGAGGATCATATAATCCTGTCTTTGTTCTTTATTAAGTTTCTTTATTTCAGGGAATAGTCCTACTGGGACGAATATCTCTCTCCCATCAGTAAGATAAACCGCCATTTTACCCCTTTTTTCATTGAAATCCAGCTTCTTGATCCCTAATGTTGTATCCTTATATCTACACATGTTACTTTCCCCTTTTATTGATTTTTAGAATATCTACTTTCTTTCCCTTAAACAAATTATCTATCCTGTCGTTGATAGCATCATAATATTTCTCGATCACTTCTATGATGTCCTTATTATCCTCAGCTGATAATTCAGACCAGCTTATCTCTATTTTCTTTTCCCCATTTTCTTCTATCCATATCTTGGCCACTGTATGTCCGGTATGAGACTTTTTGCTCCCTCTGCGTATAACATGCACATGCCTTCGGTTCTCATTTACATCCGTTGGAAACACTGATAAGATGAAGCAAAGAAAATACAGAATTTTTCCCATTTTGGCTGGTTTTAGTGGGTATGCTTACAAAATTACAAATTTATTTTGGTAATCGCTCTATATAAATGAGGAACTTCCACCCTCTTCGTTCTCTATCAGTGCGGATAGTGCAACGAGATGCCCAATATTGGTATAGGATACGTTCGGATTGAGGATTGTCAATAACTTTTTTGATTTTTTCTGAAAATATCCTGTTCAGGATGTAGGTTTTAAGGCAGGTTTTCTGTAATTTTACAATCCAAATACCCTTTTGTTATACATAATTCTGATTTATTTAACCAATTGATTGATAGTCAGCAATATATAATACAAGAGGTCTTTATATCTGAATAGATGGATACCAATATACCATACCATATACCGGCTCTTTTGAAGCCGACCATAGATCTCTTAGTCGTGAATCCCGACGGGGTTTACGTAGATTGCACTATGGGCGGGGCCGGACATACCCGGGCGATCCTGGATCGCCTCTCCCCCAAAGGGCGTCTCTTCGCCTTTGATCAGGATTCGGACGCGCAAGCCAATATCCCGGATGACCCCAGAGTGACTTTCGTCAACGCCAATTTCCGTTATCTCTATAATTTCCTGCGTTTCTACGGCGTGGATAAAGTGGATGGGATTTTGGCAGACTTAGGAGTCTCCTTTCATCATTTCGATGATGGAGAAAGAGGGTTCTCATTCCGCGAAGATGCGCCACTCGACATGCGAATGAACCGTAATTCCCAATTCACTGCCGCCGATTATCTGGCCAGTATGGATGAGGAGGGGCTGCGCGATGCGTTGCGGGAGTATACGGATCTTAATAAGATAGCGACCATCACCAACGCTATACTCGATGCCCGGAAGAAAGCTCCGATCACGACAACTGGTGAATTGGTAGCGGCGCTCGAACCGGTATTGAACCCGAAAGGTTTCAACCCTAAGAATTTCAAGAAGGATTTAGCGCAGGTATTTCAGATGCTGCGCATTATGGTAAACGGCGAGTTCTCGGCTCTTAAGGAACTTTTGGAGCAGTCCAACTACCTGCTTAAGGTGGGCGGCCGTCTGGCGATACTTTCCTACCATTCAGGGGAAGACCGGATAATCAAGAACTTCATCCAGAACGGTACTACGGGTCCTGCCAACAGCCTCCACAATGACATCTACGGTAAATCAAGCGCTGCCTGGAAACGGATTACCCGCTCGCCTATTACGGCTGACACCGAAGAGGTAGAGACAAATCCAAGGGCTCGTTCCGCTAAGCTCCGGGTGGCAGAGCGTATGGAGGACTGATTATGGCGGTTGATACAAAAACGAGTGCCAAAGCAGACAAAGGTCGCGCCAAGACTCCTAAGAAAAGGGGAGCTTTAGGACGGGCCTTTGAGGATCTCCGGTTTGGACAGGCTGTATCCTTGGATACTTTCCGTCGCAATGCCTGGGTGTTGGTTCCGGTAATAGTGGTAGTGCTCGCTCTGATGGGACTCCGTTACAAGACTAAGTCCAAGATGGAGCAGATACGGACCTTGACCACCGAGCTTCAGCGCTCCCAGAGTACCAAGCTTCAGGAGAAGGCGCAGTATATGTCCCTTATCCGCGAGACCGAAATGCTCCGGATGGTAGAGGAGAAGAAATTGGGGCTTGTCTTCCGCGAAGAACCTCCGGTAGAGGTTCAAAGAGTGAAGTAAAGTCCCGCAACGTGAATTTTTGATTAAACTGATACTCTTACTTTTCATCTTTGAAGCCTGATGGCCAGAAAAAGTAGAAATAACAATAAAAAAAACATACTGAAACGCTACGGATGGATCTCGGCCGCGTTCTTTCTGTTCGCCGTACTGATTTGCCTGAAGCTGTTTCAGAATACCGTCATCGACGCACGCGCGTGGAACGATCGTGCCCGCCGGGAGTTGTCCAAGATTGACACGATCGCCCCGGAACGCGGCAACATATTGGCCTCAAACGGCAATATCCTTGCTTGCAACCTTAAGGTCTATGACCTTAAGCTCGATCTCCGTCACGATAAGGTTAAAAAGCTTAATCCCATACCCTGGGCGGCCATAGATTCATTAGCCGATTCTCTTGATTACTATTATCCCCGCCGGCGCAACCTGAGTTCGATGCCTAAGGATTCTATCGCCAAATATTCATGGCGTACTCGCTTACGCCGTGAGTTCGAGAAGGACCCGGATAAGCGTACCCGTTCGTTGCGCCTTGCCAAGAACAAGAGTAAGGTGGATTTCGAGCAGATGAAGACCTGGCCTTTCCTTAACCGTTTCAAGGGCTCCGGATTCCGCAATCCTCTATATGCCGAGGGGCATAATATCCGCATGTATCCGTACGGGAGCATGGCCCACCGTAGTATTGGGCGCGTCAATGAATGTGCCGAGACCGGTGAGATCCACGGCTACTCAGGTCTCGAAAAAGACCTGGATACACTGCTTTACGGAAAACCCGGCTTCGCCAAGAAGGTTGCGCTCAACCGCGGGGTAGGGAGCTGGATGACCACTCCGGCCCAAAGAGGGTATGACCTTGTTACAACCATTGATATCGACCTTCAGGATATGCTGGAGCAGGAGCTTCATAAGATTTGCGCCGAAAGCGGTGCCGAGTGGGGCACAGCCCTGCTGATGGAAGTGGAGACGGGAGAGATAAAGGCTATCTCCAATCTTCAGCTCCTCGATGACGGTACTTATGGGGAGGCGCGCAACCGTGCGGTGTTGGGTTTTGAACCCGGCTCGGTTATGAAACCTATCTCCATGATGATAGCCTTCGAGGATGGACTGGTGAAGAGCGTAAATGATGTTGTAGATTGCTCGCCTTTCCAGCGTACGTCTGACCCACATGCCCCCGGCGTGAAGAATATGAAACAGGTTATCGAGATGTCGAGCAATACCGGTATATCCCGAGTCATCTTCCGCAAATATGCAGCTGATCCGGCTATGTTCTATGACCGTCTCGCTTCGATCGGTTTCTTTGAGCCGATGCACACCGGTATCGCCGGCGAGTGTACCCCTAATATCCGCCGGCTTGTCGATAAGACTCCCTCCGGGTTGAACATTACCATGACCGCCCGCCATCTTGACCTGGCCCGTCAGGCTTACGGTTATAACACCGAGATTCCACCTCTCTATACCTTGTCGGTCTACAACGCTATCGCTAACAAAGGGAAATATGTACGCCCGCATCTGGTGAGGGCCTATCGTGATTCCGAGGGACGTGACTCTGTCTTGCCTATTACATATATACGCGACCGTATATGCAGCGAGGAGACAGCCCGCAAGGTCGGAGAGTGCCTCCAGGAAGTGGTATGGGGTGAGCATGGCACAGCCCGCGCCGTTCGTGATGACCGTGTGAGGATAGTTGGGAAGACCGGTACCGCTTACCCGGTCGGACCGGGTGGTTATGACCGCTCGAAACGCCGATATGCTTTTGCCGGGTATTTCCCGTATGTTAATCCGAAATATTCCTGTATGGCCCTCATCTTGGGACCGAGCGGGACGAGCGCGAACCGTACTTCGGGTCAGGTAGTGAAGAATATGGCCCTTAAGATGTATGCCCACGGTCTGCTGGAGGGTGGTGGCGATTTCGTTACCTCGGCTGACCGCCGTCCCCCCTTGGTGGCCGCTACAGACCATAGTGAAGCTGACCGTATCGCCAAGACTCTCGGCACCACAGTCCGCAAGATAAAGACCGCCGTACATTCCGATAAGGCGAAGGTACCTGATGTGAAGGGATATGATGTAGCCGCAGCTATCCGTACTCTTGAAAGCTTAGGGCTCAATGTGGTTCTGCAAGGTACCGGTAGGGTAGTGTCTCAATCAATCCCGGCCGGCAATGATGTAAGGCAGGGTCAAAAAATAACATTAAATCTGAAAATCTGAGTAGCCTGTCTCAGCGGTGATTGAAGAACCGGATTGCGACAGGCATTGACGCATATATTATGACACAGAAATTATCACAACTCCTGGAAAGCCTCAAAACACTTGAGGTAGTCGGTCCTACCGACCGGAATATCGTCGGATTGGCTTCCGACTCACGCAGCGCTGAAAAAGAGGGTATGTTCGTGGCAGTACGCGGTACAACTACCGATGGCCACAAGTATATTCCTGTCGTAACCTCGACACATGTCGGGGCAATAGTGTGCGAAGAATTGCCGCAGATGCTGGATCCGGGGGTGACTTATATAAAAGTGGAGAATTCCGCTGATGCTCTCGGCCACTTGGCTTCCGCTTGGTTCGGATATCCCTCTTCCAAACTGAAATTGGTAGGTGTAACCGGAACTAACGGCAAGACCACCACAGCAACACTGCTTTATGAGATGGCAAAGTTGGAGGGCTACAAAGCCGGTCTTCTCTCGACCGTATGCAATTACATCGGTGATCAGGCCGAGCCTTCTACCCATACCACTCCGGACCCGATCAACCTGAACTCCCTGTTGGCGCGTATGGTCGAGGCAGGGTGTGATTATGCGTTTATGGAGGTGTCAAGCCACGCTGCAGCCCAACACCGTATCGCCGGATTGAAATTCACCGGCGCTGTTTTCTCCAACCTTACCCGTGATCATCTCGATTATCATGGTACGGTAGACAATTATCTGCGCGCCAAGAAGTCTTTCTTCGATATGCTTCCGGCGGATGCGTTCGCCTTAGTAAATATCGATGACAAGGCCGGTAAGGTTATGGTACAGAATACCAAGGCCAAAGTCTACACTTACTCACTGCGCTCAGATGCAGATTTCCGCGGACGTGTACTTGAAAGCCGTCTCGATGGAACCTTGATGATGCTGAACAATCATGAGGTAGAGGTGCGTTTTACAGGACGTTTCAACGCCTACAACCTGACGGCTGTCTACGGGGCTGCTATCCTTACAGGATTCAATCCGGAAGAGGTGCTGGTAAATATGAGCCGTTTGGTGCCGGTAGCGGGACGTTTCCAGAGTTTCCGCTCCGCAAACGGTGTTACAGCAATCGTAGATTATGCGCATACTCCTGACGCATTGGTGAATGTCCTGGATACGATACGTGAGATCGTAGGTAGCGATGGGGGAATAATAACGGTAGTGGGAGCCGGCGGCAACCGCGACCACGGCAAACGTCCCATGATGGCCCAGGAGGCTGCCTGCCGCAGCGACCGGCTTATCCTTACTTCCGACAATCCGCGGGATGAGGAACCGGATGCTATCATAGCGGAAATGCGCCAGGGTCTGAGTGGAGAAGAGCTCAGGCGCACGCTTTGCATCTCGGATCGTCGCGAGGCAATACGGGCTGCAGTCCAGATGGCCCGGCCAGGAGAGGTGATTCTGGTTGCCGGAAAGGGACATGAGCCTTATCAGGAAATAAAAGGAGTGCGCCATCATTTCGATGACCGTGAGGAAGTACAGGCCGCCCTCGCCGAGCTCGCGGATTGATTCCATCCCGGAACTTAAGGAAATTTAATTACAGACTTTCTATTTAGATTCAGATGCTGTATTCGCTTTTCCAGCTTCTTGACGGATTTGATTTTCCGGGAAAGAATCTGATGGATTTCATCACTTTCAGGGCTGCCGTAGCCTTTACCTTGGCGCTTCTGATCGCCCTGTTGTTCGGACATAAGATCATCGGGCGTCTGCAGAAGATGCAGGTTGGGGAGGTTGTCCGCAATCTTGGCCTTGAGGGCCAGATGAAGAAGACGGGAACCCCGACCATGGGTGGTATCCTGATTATCATCGCCATATTGATTCCGTGTCTTTTGGTTGGTAATCTGCTCAATGTCTACATGGTGCTGTTGCTGTTGGCTACCCTATGGATGGGTGCCATAGGCTTCTTGGATGATTACCGGAAGTTGAAATACCACAATAAGGATGGTCTCCAAGGGAAATATAAGGTAATCGGTCAGGTCGGACTCGGATTGGTTGTCGGAATAACGATGTGGCTCTCCCCCCAGATTGTGATGAGCGAGAATATGGAGGTGGAGACTGAACCGGATCATACCGAGATCGTACATTCCTTCGATTTCGAGAAGACTCCTCAGACCACCATACCTTTCGTAAAGAACAACAACTTCAATTACGAATGGCTTACCTCCTGGATTCCGGACCGTAACGCTGCCCAGACTTTGGGATGGATAATTTTTGTGGCTGTGGTTATAATAGTGGTGACGGCAGTCTCAAACGGTGCCAATCTTACGGATGGTCTTGACGGCTTATGCGCCGGTACATCGGCTATAATAGGGGTCGCCTTAGCCATTATGGCTTACTTAGGCTCCAATATAATTTACTCGGGATACCTGAATATCATGTATATACCGGGAAGTCAGGAGATGGTAGTCTTCGCGGCGGCCTTTATCGGTGCCTTGGTCGGATTCCTATGGTACAACGCTTTCCCGGCTCAGGTATTCATGGGAGATACGGGCTCGCTGACCTTAGGTGGAATTTTGGCCGTATTCGCCATCCTGATACGTAAGGAATTGCTGATCCCATTGCTGTGTCTTATCTTCTTTATAGAGGATCTGTCGGTAATCATGCAGGTCGCTTATTTCAAGGCCACAAAACGGAAATATGGTCAAGGGCGACGGGTGTTTAAGATGACCCCGCTTCATCATCATTTCCAAAAAGCCGGAGATGCTTCGATTAAGTGCCTTATAAATTTTCCGAAGCGTCCGATTCCGGAATCGAAAATCGTAACCCGTTTCTGGATCGTAGGGATACTGTTGGCGGCCCTGACCTTCGCTACACTTAAAATTAGATAAAAATGATCGATAAAGATATTATGAGGGGGAAGAAACTGGTAGTACTCGGCTGCGGTGAGAGCGGAGTAGGGGCTGCCGTACTTGGCTCTAAGTTAGGAATGGTGGTCCTGGTAAGTGACAACGGCCATCCGGCTGCCAAATACACTGAAGCCCTCGACCAACGCTGTATCCGCCATGAAGAGGGTGGTCATTCCACAGACGAAATCCTGCTGGCTGACTACATAGTCAAGAGCCCCGGTATCCCTCCGACTGCTCCGTTGGTTAAGGCTTGTGTAGAGAAGGGTATTCCCGTAATCTCGGAGATAGAGTTCGCCGGATGGTTTACTGACGCGAAGATGGTCTGCATAACTGGCTCCAACGGCAAGACCACCACTACACTCCTCACTTACCATATCCTTAAAGAGGCCGGTCTGGATGTAGGATTGGCCGGGAATGTAGGTAAGAGCCTGGCCCTTCAGGTTGCCGAGGATCCCCATTCGGTATATGTGATCGAGCTTTCGAGCTTCCAGCTTGAGAATATGTATGAGTTCAAGGCGAATGTTGCGGTTATCCTCAACATCACCCCTGACCACATGGACCGTTATGACCATAAGATGGAACTCTATACGGCTGCCAAGTTCCGTATTCTCCAGAATCAGACTCCTGAGGATTATTTCATCTACTGGATGGATGATCCCATCATAGCGGAACAGATCCGTCAGGTCCAGTCCGAGGTAATGGCGCTCCCCTTCTCGGATCATTGGCAGGATGGCGCGGCAGCCTGGAGCGATGAGCGGGGAATAGTGCATTTTGATACGCCGGCTGCTGTATGGGATATACCGCGCGATCGCCTTTCCCTGCCCGGCTTGCATAACCTCTACAATTCTATGGCTGCCGGATTGTCGGCTTCCGTTATGAATGTCAAGAATGAGGAGATCCGCAAGTCTTTGGAGGATTTCGAGGCCGTAGAGCATCGCCTTGAATATGTCGGTACGGTAGATGGGGTACGTTATGTAAATGATTCCAAGGCTACTAACGTAAATTCAACCTGGTATGCCCTTGAAAGCATGAACACCCCGACGGTATTGATTTTGGGAGGCAAAGACAAGGGTAATGACTATTCGGAGATTCTGCCGCTGGTCCGGGAGAAAGTGAAGGCTATTGTAGCTATGGGTGTAGATAATTCCAAGATCCTGGAGTTCTTCGGAGGAGAAGTGAAGGATATCCGGGATACCCATTCCTTGCAGGAGGCGGTAGATACCTGTCGGGCTTTGGCTGAAGCCGGCGATACCGTCTTGCTCTCTCCTTGTTGCGCCAGCTTTGACCTCTTCAAGAGTTACGAAGATCGCGGCGACCAATTCCGTGATGCTGTAAAGAAAATGCTGTAAAAGTTCTAAATATAATCCTTTCACCTAACCTAATTCATAGAGATTGAATGTCAGCACAAGATGATATCATAATCCGGGAAACCGTAGATGGGGTAGCCGTAGAACCCACCGGACGCCGTGGCCGCCGTTCAAAGTCTGAGACTGAGACCGGTAAGCGCACCTATAAGTCAGACCCCTATATATGGGGTATCTACCTCTTTCTGCTCGTAATATCAGTAGTCGAGCTCTTCTCAGCTTCCAGTACCGAGGTAGTGGCAAGCAATGTATATGCGCCCTTGGTTCGCCATAGCATTTTCTTGGGCGCCGGCCTGCTGATGGTGCTTTGGCTCCAGAAGGTGCATTATAAGTATTTCCTCCATTATGCCTGGCCATTAGCGATATTTTCGTTAGTCTTGCTCTGGATTTCGAGTAAATTCGGTGTCGAGATCAATGGTGCCCAGCGTGCTATAAATATAGCCGGATTCACAATCCAGCCGGCGGAGATCGTAAAACTTACGGTGGTAATACTATTGGCATCGATAATGGCCAAGAACCAACGGCCAGGAGGTGTGACGACCAAAGGTGTGATATGGGTAGCGGTCATAGTGTTGGTATTCGGTGCTTCTCTTTGGACCAACGGTCTGACCAACACCCTCCTTCTGATGGGAGTCAGCCTTTGTATGTTTCTTATCGGGTATGTGCCGGCAAAGAAGCTGATGATAGTTCTGGTTTGCTATGGAGTTGCTGCCGGAGTGCTGTTTATGGTAAAATATACCGGAAATGATGACTCCGCGCGAGAGTTCAATGAGATGCAAACCTCGGGAATAGTAGCCTCGACTTCCGGTCAGGGGCGTGCTGACACCCACAAAGGAAGATTGTCGCGTCACTTGGCCGGCGTCCATCCGAATGATCCTATCGATGATATGAACCGTCAGGTGATAATGGCGCGCTTCGCCCAGGCAAACGGTGGGATGATCGGACAGGGACCAGGTAACTCGCGTGAAAGCGCGCGACTCCCGTTGGCGTTCTCAGACTATATCTTCAGCATCATAGTAGAGGATACGGGATTCATAGGAGGGACAGTGCTGATAATATTGTACCTTTGGCTGTTAGCTCGCGCCGGTATGATAGCCTATTTCTGCAAGCGTGCTTTCCCGGCTTTCCTCATATTGGGGTGTGCGGTACTGATAGTCCTTCAGGCATTGGCCCACATGGCGATCGTTACCGGTATTGTACCCGTCTCCGGACAGCCCTTGCCCTTGATATCGAAAGGAGGAACCTCGATATTGGTAATGAGCGCGGCTATCGGCATCATGCTTTCCGTGAGCCGTTTCGCTGTTTCACATAACGATAATAACAAGAAGAACGAGAAGGAGGAACTGGACGAGTTGCCGGAAGAGTTCAAGGCAGCCAACGTAACCGCTCAATAAGACCCCCGGAAGTTTTTTAATTTTACGAGCTCGGGTCTAAAAATCTGGAGTTGAATTAATCAACGGATCAAATGAAGAATCAGAAATATAGAGTACTAATATCAGGAGGGGGAACCGGGGGACATATTTTCCCGGCCCTTTCGATAGCGAACGCCCTTAAGCGTCGTCAGGATGTAGATATATTGTTCGTAGGAGCCGACAACCGTATGGAGATGGAAAAGGTCCCGGCAGCTGGATACGAGATCATAGGCTTGCCGGTAGCGGGCTTCGACCGTAAGAAATTATGGCGTAACTTCGGAGTGTTGCTAAAGCTTTGGAAGAGTATCCGCAAAGCCCGCAAGATAGTAGCGGACTTCAAGCCTGATATCGCAGTGGGTGTGGGCGGATACTGCTCCGGCCCCACGCTGAAGGCTGCCCAGAGAGCCGGAGTCCCTACCCTGCTTCAGGAACAGAACTCCTATGCCGGCGTTACCAATAAGCTATTAGCCGCAAAGGCTAATGCGATATGCGTGGCCTACAGTGGAATGGAACGCTTTTTCCCCGAAGACAAGATTGTGGTGACCGGTAATCCTGTAAGAAAGGATCTCTATGATTCCAATTTGAGTCCCAAGGAGGCGCGTGCGCGTTTCGGTTTGCATCCCGATAAAGCGACCGTCTTGATAGTCGGCGGTAGCTTAGGAGCCTTGACCTTGAATGAGAGCATGGAAGGATGCGTAAAGGAGCTTGCTGACAAAGGAATTCAGGTTATATGGCAGACGGGCAAGAGTTTCGCCGAGCGGGGAACTCAGGATGCCAAAGGACTGAAAGGAGTAGTCGTTACTCCATTCATATCCGATATGGCAGCGGCCTACGCAGCCGCTACCTTGGTTGTATCCAGGGCCGGAGCCGGGGCTATCAGCGAGATAGAATTGCTGGGTAAGCCCTCTATCCTTGTGCCGAGTCCTAATGTAGCGGAAGATCATCAGACCAAGAACGCAATGGCGCTGGCTTCAAAGAATGCTGCCTATATGATACCGGATGTGGAATGTCGGCGCAGGTTAGGGGAGACGATCCAGAAAATGATAGCCAACCCGGAAGAACTGAAAGAGATAGGACGCAATGCCCGCGCGATGGCGCATCTCAACAGCGATGAGAAGATAGCTGACCGTATAATGGCAATATTGGAGAAGAAATGAAGGGTATTAAACGCATATATTTCGTAGGGGCAGGCGGGATTGGCATGGCCAACCTGGAGCGTTACGCTATGGCAAACGGACTGGCCGTAGCCGGATATGACCGTACAGAATCAGACCTGACGGATGTTCTCCGTAAAGAGGGTGCAGAATTGGTTTTCGAGGATGATCCTGCGCTGATACCGGAGGAATTTCTGGATCCTAAGGAGACATTGGTAGTTCGTACTCCGGCGGTGGATGATTCCAACCTTATCCTGACTGAATTCCGAAAACGTGGCCATCAGATAATGAAGCGAAGTCAGTTTTTGGGAATGTTGACAGAGAGCGAGGAGGCAATCTGTGTAGCCGGTTCCCATGGCAAGACTACCACCTCCTCGATGATTGCCTATATATTGAGTCTGAGCGAAAGGGGTACGAATGCCTTCCTGGGCGGTATATTGCGCAATACCGGTTCCAACCTTATCCTGAAGCCGGGCTCGGGGCGCGCGGTCGTAGAAGCGGATGAATATGACCGTTCGTTCCTTTGGCTTACCCCATCGATAGCTATCATAACCTCTACTGATCCAGATCATCTGGATATATATGGGGATGAAGAGGGGTATTTGGAGGGTTTCGCCCAATTTACCGAACTGATACGTAACGGCGGCATACTCTTACTTCACACAGGGTTGAAATTGCATCCGAGAGAACAAGAGGAAGTAATAATCCAGAAATATTGCGGACCGGGAGCGTCTGAGGAAGAAAGAGCCGAAGCTGATTGGAAAAGTGCAAACGTGCGTTTTGAGCCGGGGCGGCTGTTCTTCGACCTTGAAGGACCGGAGGACGATTACAACATACGGGATATAGAGTTGGGGGTGCCGGTGGAGATAAATGTAGATAATGCGGTTGCGGCTGCCGCAGCAACTCTGATTGCCGGTGCGACTCCGGAAGAGGTGAAACAGGGACTTAAGGATTTTCAAGGCGCGGAAAGACGATTCCAGATATGGTTGCGCGGAGATGTTGAGGATAAGACCCAGCCAGTGCTCATTGATGATTATGCACATTCTCCGGCCGAAGTAGCGGCATCTATCAGGTCTGTACGCAAACTTTATCCGGGACGGCATCTGACAGTGATTTTTCAGCCCCATCTTTATTCCAGGACTAAGGATTTCGCTCCGGAATTTGCCGAAGCCCTCTCAATGGCCGACCGCGTTATCATGCCCGAAATTTATCCGGCACGTGAATTGCCGATACCCGGTGTGGACTCAAATTTGATTCTCAATCAGATAAAAGGGCCAGAAAAAGTGTTCTGTGAGCGTAAAGATTTGCCTGAATTGATAAAAAGAAGTAACTTTGAGGTGCTTATGACTCTCGGGGCCGCTGACATCAACCGGCTCCTGCCCGAGTTTAAGCAGATACTCACATGTGGAAGAAAGTAGCTAAGTGGACTCTGCTGGTATTATTGCTGGCTTATGTTTCCGGAATTACCCTCTGGGCACGTTCGGAAGCCAAAAGCCATACCTGTACCGCGATTGAGGTGGATATAGACGCCTCGCGCGGAATTGCGGATTCCGTGGCTGCCCGTGGATTGAGATCAGAGTTGGATCGTTTCCCCAAGAAAATAATCGGAGCGCAGCTCAGCACCATCAATACCCTTGAGATAGAGCGATATCTCTCGAAATTCAATAACTTTGAGAATATCCAGTGCATACTCACTCCCGAAAGGAAACTGAAGGTCAAGGCAGTCCCTCTGATTCCAGAATTGAGGGTTTTCGAGCCTGGAGGAGTGAGCTATTATATCAACAAGGATGGCAAAAGGATCGACGCGAATGCGAAGTTCTTTGTAGATGTCCCGGTGGTGCAAGGCCGCTTCGGAAAAGATTTCAGTCCGACGGCACTTTTGCCGGTGGTGCGTTTTATTAATAGCGACCCCAAGCTTCAGTTGCTGATCTCTTCTGTAAAGGCGGAGGATGCTGACAATATCCTGCTAATACCCAAGTTAGGGGGGCATGTCATAAACATCGGCGATACAACGCTTTTAGCCGAGAAACGCCAAGGTATCATGACGGCTTATATGAGCATATTGCCCAAAATGGGGTGGCAGACCTACGATACTGTCTCGGTCAAATTCCGTAATCAGGTAGTCTGCACCCGACGCGACCGAGGACGACGTCCCGATTATGCCGGGTCTACAGATGAAACGGATATGGAAGAGGCAACTCTCGAAGGTCTGGAAGAGGGAGGTACCGCTCACCTGAATGTAGCCCATAGCGCTGACATATAAGGTGAGGGCCAAAACATCGGCAAGACTTATGGCCGTAAAGATATACATTATAAGAACTTCTTGGATAACAGGAACTTTTTATTCTGACAATAATGGATAACGAAAGATATATAGCTGCATTGGATATAAGCAGCTCCAAGATAACGGGTGTCGTAGGAGTCCTGCGGCAAGGGGGGCATATCGACATAATAGCAGCCGAGCAGGAGCATCATACTGAGGCCGTGCGATATGGACATATACAAAATTTGGAGGATACCTCGCGCCGTATCGGCCGGGTCATCGAAATGCTGGAGAATAATCCGGCAGTCTCTCCACGGAAAATAACCGGTGTTTTCGTCGGCCTGAACGGTATATCGATGCGTTCGATAAATACGGATGTAACCCTCTCGTTACCGGACGATACGGAAATAACTACCGAGATTCTGGAGCGTCTGCGCCGTCAGGCATTGGAAACAGCTATTGACAATACTTTGGAGGTAGTTGATGCCGTAGACCGCACATACCGGGTAGGCAAGACCGAGACCCATAATCCGAAAGGAGCTGTCGGCAGTTCTATCTCAGCCTCTTTTGATTTGGTTGTATGCCGTCCGAGCCTACGGCGTAATGTAGAGCGCACTGTAGCCGATAAGCTTCATCTGAGATGCGATTTCATGGTTACGGCTTTGGCTACAGGACTGGTGGTTCTACCGGAAGAGGATAAGCGTCTGGGCTGTATGCTGGTCGATATGGGCGCCGAGACCACAACCGTTACCATATACCGTAAAGGATTCTTGGTATATCTGGCGACCATCCCACTCGGAGGCCGCAATATCACCCGCGACCTGACGCGCCTCAACCTATTGGAGGAGAAGGCGGAGGAGATAAAGACTACCCATGGCAATGCTATGCCTGTCAGCAACGTAAACAATCTGAATTTAGGAGGAGTACGTCTTGGGGATGTATCCCAGATCGTGGTAGCCCGTTCTGAGGAACTGGTAGCCAATATCCTGGAGCAGATTACCTACGCCGGTCTGACCGAGAAGGATATACCCGGCGGTATAGTCCTGATCGGTGGTGGTGCGAAATTGTTAGGTATACCCGAATTGCTCAAATCCCAGAGCGGTTTGGATGTACGTACCGGCCAGCTTCCGGCTTACGTCCGGATTGAATCACCGAAAATTTCGGGATTCGATCTTATTCAGGCCGTAAGTGTATTATATGCAGGAGCCGATCTGACGGATAAAGTCTGTCTGGAAATGCCTTCCGCTCCCGAATTGCCATCTGAGGAGGGATATGAGGAAGAGGATGAAGATCAAGGCTTCAAGCCAAAAAGAAAAGGGAAGGACAAGGGAAAGGATGGAGATAAAAAACCCAAGGGAAGGGGTTTTTGGGGAAAATTGTCAGATACCATGGGGAAAATGTTCGTACCCAAGGATGATGACGAAGAGGATTCAGATCTTTATTGATCAATCCGTAACTCAATTAAAGGCCTGTTAAAGGACTTTTTAATCAAGGAGTAAGAAGTGGATCAGAACAATTATAATCTTGAGCCCGAAGAATACGGGACTACTACTGACTTTCTGGACGATTCCACCCCCTCGATCATAAAAGTGATCGGAGTGGGCGGAGGCGGCGGAAATGCTGTAAATTACATGTACAAGCAGAATATTCCGTATGTGAATTTTGTGCTTTGTAATACTGACATGCAGGCCTTGGAGCAGTCGCCGGTGCCGGTTAAGATCTGCCTCGGTACCGAGATTACCCATGGTTTGGGAGCCGGCAATAAGCCGGAAGTGGGTCGCGAATGTGCCGAAGCCTCGGCCGATGATATACGGGCGCTGTTTAATGACCGTACCGAGATGGTGTTCATTACCGCCGGCATGGGTGGTGGTACCGGAACCGGTGCCGCGCCGACAGTAGCGCGTATAGCCAAGGAGGCCGGTATGCTTACTATCGGTATCGTAACAGTGCCTTTCTTCTTCGAGGGCGAGAAGAAAATCCTCAAGGCCTTGGAAGGTGCCGAGGAGATGAAGAAGCATGTCGATGCTCTGCTGGTTATCAACAATGAGAACCTGATAGAACTCTATCAGGATTTGAACCTATTCAATGCCTTTGAGAAGGCAGATGATACATTGGCAAACGCTGCACGCTCTATCTCGGAGATCATAAGCGAGAAGTGCTATATAAATGTGGACTTTCAGGATGTTAAGACAACCCTGAAGGATGCCCGTACTGCCATTATAGCGACTGCCTACGGCCAAGGCGAGCATAGGGTAGCTACCGCGATAGCGGAGGCACTGCGTTCGCCGCTGCTGAAATCACATGATATCAAGACGGCTCGCCGTCTGCTCCTGAAGCTTGTATGCTCAAAGGATGGCTCTCCGATCGGCATGGCCGAGATGGGCGAGATACGCCAGTTTACGGATACATTGCCTGATTCAGTTGATGTCAAATGGGGTATCGGCGATGATCCTTCTTTGGGGGATAAGGTCAAGGTAACCGTACTTGCCTCCGGCTTCGATGTTACACTTCGCAACGAGAAGGCGGCCGCCGGTAGAGGAGAATCCTCGCGTGGCCCGATTGTACTCGGTGGAGGGGATAATGATACTCATACCCATACTTCTCCCGGTGACAATACCCTTACCAAGAGTATCATCGAGGAGGTCTACGGTACTGAAAAGATGACCAAACAGAGACGGGATGCCGCGAAGTCCAAATATGTTGTCCTGACTCCTCAGGAACTGGATGACCACGACATCATAGACCTCCTTGAGCGCACAACCGCCATTGACCGCGACCAGCGTTTCAACCAGGAGTTGCGGGAATTGCGTAAGCGTAATTCCGGGGTAGTGGTAGGCCATGCACCTAAAGAGGCGCAGAAGCCTTCTCAGAATCGTTCTTCAGAAACAATTACATTCTAACAAATGGAAAATATACCTGAGACCACCTCACGTTTCGAGATGGTAGCCAAGACCTTTCAGGGACTTGAAGAAACCTTGGCACAGGAACTGCTCCAATTAGGGGCTCAAAATGTTGAGATAGGGCATAGGATGGTCTCTTTCGAGGGTGATCTCGAAATGATGTACAAGGCCAACCTCTGCTGTCGTACCGCTTTGCGTATCCTGAAACCGATCGCTAAATTCACGGCCGAAGATCCGGATGAGCTATACGACCGCGTGCGCGATATCGACTGGAACCGTTTCATCGGGCCGGATAAGACGTTCTCTATCGATGCAACGGTTAACGGCAGCCGGTTCACTCACTCGAAATACGCCGCCTATCGCGTTAAAGACGGCATAGCTGATTACTTTGTTGATAAGTATGGCAAACGCCCGTCAGTGCGCCTGGAAATGGCCGACAGGATGCTTAATGTCCATATCTTTGAAAACCGAGTTACCATATCGCTTGACTCAAGCGGTGAGCCGCTCTCAAAGCGTGGTTACAAGGTCGAGAATACCGAGGCTCCGATCAATGAGGTATTGGCGGCCGGAATTATTCTGATGACCGGATGGCGTGGGGATGTGGATTTCATGGATCCGATGTGCGGTTCAGGTACTTTCCTTACCGAGGCGGCCCTGATAGCGGCAAATATCAACCCCGGTATCTACCGCAAAGGGTTCGCCTTTGAGAGATGGGATGATTTCGATGCCGATCTTTTCGAGTCTCTCTATAACGATGATTCACAGGAACGGGACGTTACCTGCCGTATTACCGGCTCCGATAAGGATCCGCAGGCCGTGGCCATTGCAAATGCCAATATCAAGAATGCCCGTCTCGACAATATAATCAGCGTTGAATGTCTTCCGATGTCGGAGGTGCAGCCTATGACTGATAAGGGTGTGTTGGTAACCAATCCTCCCTATGGTCGCCGCCTGCGTCCCGGTGATATGGATTCCCTCTGGAGCCGCATCGGGTCAGATCTTAAGGCCAATTTCTCCGGGTGGCATGCCTGGATAATCGGTATGACCGATGAGCAGTTCGCCGAGATCGGGTTCAAACCATCTGTGAAGATTCCTCTGCACAATGGAGCATTGGAATGCTCTCTGAGGGAGTATGTGATTTTCAGCGGTAAATATGATGATTTCCGCGCTGAAGGTAAGAGTGTGAAGAAGGACCGTAAGTCTGATGATCATCCGAAAGCAGCCAAAAGTCATCATAAGTCTGACCGGGAATGGAAAGAGGAGACCCGCAAGTATGGTGCTCCCAAAAGCGGACCCCGAAAGATGCGAGATAGCCGCGAAGGCAGGGATGGCCGCGATAAAGGCTTCAGTCGTGACAAAGGTGGAAATCGGGATAAAGGGTTCACCCGGGATCGCGATAAGGGCTTCAAACGGGAAAAGGACTATAGCCGTGAACGCGCTGCTAAGAAAAGGGAACCGCGCGGAATCACCGATAAAGGTCCCAAGCTGGCAAACTATTCCGAGACAAAATTCGGTACCGGCAAGATGCGGTCGCGTCGTCGTCCGACATGGGACGATGATGATGACCTGGATTGATTCTAAAAACATAGGAAAGTGAATTACAGAGGTTCCGGAACGCGGACTTATATCTGGATGTTATTGCTGGCTGCGGCTTTGATGCTCGGAGCCGGCTTTTTCGGTGTTATACCCTCATCAACCCATGACTCCGGTATCTGTCTCCCTTCCCCGAATCTATGGCCAATAATACCCCTCTGGAGCAAGATTATCAATGGTGCTGCCATAGGTGGCTTCTCGCTATGGATATGGTTTCTGAACAAGGGGTATAATTTCGTCCGCAATTCAGGCTTTACGGTTCCGGCCATATTTGTAATCTTGGCCGCTTCGAACCCTTTCATCACAGGTGCTATAGATACCTCTACGCTACTGTTAGCTTTTTGGCTTCTCTGTTTTTCCGTGCTGTTCGATTGTTACCGTCAGCGCAACTCTACCCAGGAGATATTCCTGGTATCGACATTCCTCTCCATCGGTTCCATGATAGATTATGCCTATCTGGTCATGGCTCCGATGGTGATAATCGCAGCGGTGATGCTCAAGGCTATGCGCCTCCGCGAGTTTTTAGCCTTCCTTATGGGACTTATCGCCCCATATTGGATAGGGCTCGGATTCGGATTGCTGAAGCCGGAGGATTTCCATGTGCCTCAATTCGCCAATTTTACTAATGGCGCAATCCTCCCTTCCGATATGCTGACGATGAGCGTCGGAGTTGGAATAATCTCGATATGCGCTGTTTTAGGAGCCTTGAATACTGCCGTAAAGCTATATGCCGGAAATCCCCAGACGCGTACTTACAATTACGCTG
Organism: uncultured Sangeribacter sp.; assembly: GCA_964553075.1. Taxonomy (GTDB): domain Bacteria; phylum Bacteroidota; class Bacteroidia; order Bacteroidales; family Muribaculaceae; genus Lepagella. The sequence continues at coordinate 28,628 of CAZKJP010000008.1, forward strand.
TCTATATTTTGGCTATCTATTCCTTGGCCTGTATGGTATTTGACAGCAGCCATCTCCTCTCTTATATCCAGACTCTCTATTTCGGAATCGCTGTTATGTTTGGCAATCTATTGGCCCTCAATAATATCCCGAAAACAAATATCTGGGTCTGGAGTATAGCGGGCCTCTCAGTACTATATTGGGCATTGCTGCTATTCTAAGTCTGGGCCTGAGAAGATTTGACCGCTAAAGTGAAATGCCTCAAAAGAAAAAGATTACCATGAAAATTGTCGCAGATAAGAACATCCCTTTTCTGAAGGGAAGGCTTGAAAAAACCGGTGCTGAAGTCCTTTATGTGGATCAGTTCGGGTTCACCCCTGAACTGGTAAAGGATGCAGACGCCCTCCTAATCCGTACCCGGACTCCGATCAACTCGGCTTTGCTTGAAGGGAGTTCAGTCAAGATGGTAGGGACAGCCACAATCGGTACTGATCAGATTGACTTTCCTTTTACCCGTAAGGCCGGAATCAGTGTAAGCAATGCCCCGGGATGCAACGCTCCGGCGGTTGCCCAATATGTCTGGAGCGCATTGCTGAGGATGGGATTCCAACCGGGGAAGCACAAACTCGGGGTTGTGGGAAAAGGAAATGTAGGCAGTATAGTAGTAGCCTGGGGACGCCGTCTGGGGGCCGAGGTGCTGGTCTGTGACCCTCCCCGTAAGCGCGCCGGTTTGGAAGATGAGGAGTATCTGCCGTTGAAGGAACTGATGGAAAAAGTAGATGCTGTTACCTTCCATACCCCTTTGACCAAAGATGGAGAAGATCCGACATTCCATCTGGCAGGAGAGGATGAATTGCGCCTTTTGAAAGATGGAGGATTGGTAGTAAATGCAGCGCGTGGTCCGGTGGTAGATAACGCGGCTCTCTTGAAGGAGGTTTCATCGGGGAGATTGCGTGCCGCCGTGGATACCTGGGAGGGTGAGCCTAATCTTAACCTCAATCTGCTGAAGGTTGTCGACTATGGAACTTTTCACATTGCCGGCTATTCCCGCCAAGGAAAGGAGCGGGCTACCCGAATGGTCTTGGAGGCTTTGGGAAAGTTCTTTGATATGGATATAGACCTCTCAGGACTGGAAGGCCCGTATCAGGCTCCGGAAAATCTTACCGCTGACTCAATATTAGCCTCATACGATCCAGCCGTTGATACCGAAGCATTGAGACAGGCTCCCCGAGAGTTCGACCATCTCCGTAATCTTTATCAATTGCGGGAAGAGACCAAATAACCCTCATACCTCTTACTTCATCACTCATACCTCATACTTAAATAAACCATGAAACTGAATACCAGAAATATAATCGCCTCGTTGTTATTGACCTCGGCTCTTACCGGAGCCGCGGAAGCAAAATATATTTTCTATTTCATCGGAGACGGTATGGGAATGGGCCATGTTGCCACAACCAATACCTATCTGCGAGATATAATTAAGGCCGATGCCCCGTTGCTTATGACGACCTTCCCGGTAGCATCCCAATCTACCACCTATTCCTTCAATTCCCCAATAACCGACTCAGCAGCGGCCGGCACAGCCCTCTCGACAGGTAATAAGACCCTCAATGACCGGGTCGCCATGAGCCCCGATTCTGTAAATTACCGCAGTATCGCTGCCGACTTACGTCAGGCCGGTTACGGAGTTGGTATAGCTACTTCTGTAGCAGGTGATGACGCTACTCCGGCTGCATTTTATGGCCATGCCTTAGGTAGAGGGGAGAAAGAAAAAATCGCCCCATGGGCTATAGACAGCGACTATGCTTTCTTTGCCGGCGGTAATTACAAAATTAACCATTCTCCCAAAGGTGAGCAATGGATGAAGAATATGCAGGAAAAGGGGGGATACCGCTTAGTTAATTCTTTGGACCAGCTAAATGAGGGGAAAAAGAAAGGAAAAGGGGAGAAGATTCTGTTTATGCCGACTCAGAATGTGTTCGACCAATTGGGTTATACTATTGACTCCATTCCGGGTGCGACTCCCCTCGCGGAAATAACAGCTGCCTGTATCCAGACGGTCAGCGGTAACCATCCTGACCGTTTCTTCGTGATGATTGAAGGAGGAAATATCGACTGGGCAGCCCATGCAAATGACGGAGCTACTGTAATCAAAGAGATAATCAATTTTCAAGAATCAATTGCTCAGGCTTACGACTTCTACCTACAGCATCCGGAAGAGACCCTGATTATAGTTACAGCCGACCATGACACCGGTGGTATGGCCCTGGGACGCGAGGAAAACCGTAAGACCCCGCATCTTGAGCTGATAGATTATCAGCGTATTTCCAAGGATGCCTTCAGCCAATGGATCGAACGGCAGCTGGGTGAGGGTCATACCTTCACCTGGCCTGAGATGGAGCAGACGCTGCGCGAGAAGTTCGACCTTTGGGGAGCCATTCCCCTTAGCGATGAGGAGACCGAGGAATTGAAACAGGCGTTCCGGGATACCTTCGAGACCGGTTCTGCTGAAGATACAGAGACCTGGTATCAGACTTTCAAGGCATTTACAATGAAACTTTTCGATCTTGTAAATACCCGTTATGGGATTGGCTGGACCTCGACCAGCCACACCGGTAATATGGTGCCGGTCTATGCCATAGGTGAAGGTCAGGAACTGTTTACCGGACTCTTAGATAATACTGATATACCGAAATTGATTAAAAAGGCTGCCGGCCTAACAGATTGATATGGCTAAGTTCTATACAGTCTGGGTGGGCCATCATCCGGGAGTCTATGATAATTGGGAGGACGCCAAGGAGCAGGTAGATGGTTTCCCGGGAGCGAAATATAAAGGTTTCAGCTCCGCGGAGGAAGCTACACGTGCTTACCGCGAAGAACTGACCAAAGAGGAGAGCAAAGATTTGGCTAACTTGGTCGGACAGGCCTCAGCTCACCGCAAACCGGAATATGACAAGGCTGCTCATAAGCCTAAAGGGGCTGTCCAGAGCGACTATTTCCAGTTCCCGGAGATTGACCTCAAGGGATGGGCGGTAGATGCCTCCTGTCTTGGAAATCCCGGTGTCATGGAATATCGGTGTGTGGAGCTAATGTCCGGAAAAGAGATCTTCCATGTCGGACCCTTCGAGCGCGGCACCAATAACATCGGCGAGTTCTTAGCCATAGTCCACGCCCTGGCTCTGATGTATCGCAACAATGACTGGCATACCCTCTATTCAGATTCCAGGACAGCGATAGGATGGGTAAGGAAGCGCCAACCGAAGACTACCCTTCAGCAGGATGACAAGACCCGCTATCTGTATGAATTGCTGGGTCGGGCGGTGGTATGGCTCAGAAGCCATGACTGGCCGATCAAGATCCTCAAATGGGACACAGATAACTGGGGCGAGGTGCCGGCCGATTTTGACCGCAAATGATGGATGCTTATATTCTGTAAGCCGGTAAATTAGCCATGAGTGATTTTGTCCTGAGTAAATTAACCCTGAAAGGGGCGGCCGTAACTTTATCAGAGGTTTCAGGGGAGTCCTTCGGAGAATTTCAGGACTGGCTTTCACGGGGGAAACAGGCCGGGATGGACTATATGTCCAATTGGCAGGAGCTACGCCGGAATCCTGAGCTTCTTTTACCGGGAGCAGAGAGTATGATAGTGGTTGCCGTACCCTTCCCTCTCCATAAGGTTGACCCCATTGCCTCCTATGCGCTCGGGGAGGACTACCATGATGTAATACGGGATCTTTTCCGTCCCGCATTGAAACGGCTTCAGGATGACGGGGTAGGGGAGTGGCGGCTCTGTATCGACTCGGCTCCGGTGATGGAACGCTACTGGGCGGTGCGAAGCGGACTCTGTCGCCGGACTTTATCCGGGATGGTCTCTACAGATGGTCTTGGGACAGCATTCTTTTTAGCTGAATTGCTCACTACCTGCTCTCTGGAGGAACTTTCCCTACAGGATAAAGTCCTCCTGAGCCCCTCAGATTTCGCCCGTTTGTTTGGTTTGGAGGTCGAGGTACCTGATATCATCTCATCCGGTTTGGAGCCGTCAGATTGCACGCAATGCGGTTTGTGTGAGAAGACTTGCCCGGGGAGGACTCTCTTCAATGGGCAAGTTGATTCGAGACGCTGTCTTAGCTACCTTACTATTGAGCATCGGGGCGAATTTGATACTCCGGAGGCACGGGAAGTGATGAAGACGTCGGCCGGTAAGGAGACACTCTTCGGATGCGACCGTTGCGTAGCCGTTTGTCCCTTGAACTATCCTCCCTACCGAATGGAGGCGGAGATAGTTTTTTTGAAGCCTCTTTTGCCCCGTAAAGAGATCGAGGAACTAACAGTAGAGCGCATTGCAGAAATGACTCCTCAGGACTTCTCCCGGATAATGAAACGTTCCCCGATCAAGCGGACTAAACTGGTCGGACTGCGACGTAATGCCGGACTCCCTCCTGTAGGGGACTGAAGATTGCTGAATAAACCATTTCAGGGTCTCAGGTGTTTGTAAATAAACTGCCTTACGACAGGCTCTCCCCGCTTCTTTGGATGCCCGGAGAATTAATTGAATCCCGATTATTTATACAAACACAAAGTTATGGAAAACACAAAGCATTTATATATTGTCTCTTTCGGAGACTCTAAGCAGTATCGTATCGAAGTATCTGATGACAAAGTTAATGGAGTCGCTAAAGATACACGTCTCGTTCAATTCGAGAATGAACTGAATGAATACCTGAAACAGGAATTCCCGGAGGGTACTTTCGCATTCTACACTACCCCGAAGGTTACAGAGATTTCCGAAGCCCACAGGGATCAGTTTGAATCTTATCCTCCCCTCAATGAGGAGGCTGTAGATGAGATTAAGAAAGTATTGGTTAAGGAAGTGAAGGTTATGACGGCTGACAAACAGCTTAATGACAATGCTCCTTGGAATACCGTACCGGCTTGATTAGCCAAATAAGTCTCTTAGACAAAAATTGGTAAGTTCAGAGGCTCAAAGCCGATAGGCGGTAAGCAATAGAAAATTATTTTAGCCTGAAAAGAGTTGGAAGTTGGCTCTTTTCAGGCTATTTTTCGTAAATTTGCATCTATGAGACTTACGAGGTGCAAATATTCGGTTTTTATCTTTTCTATCTTGGCTCTATTCCTGTTTGGGAGCTGCCGCAAGAGCAATTTTAAGATTGATTTCGCTTTGTCCCCGGATGTATGGGGAAACTATCAGCTTATGTATTATGCTTCTGATGGTAAGCATGGCCAATGGATATCGGTTACGGTCCCGCTGCAAAACGGCAAATTCCTCTTCAATGGAGTTTCCCGCGTACCGGCAATCGTATATCTGACTTATAACAATAATACGAAGACCGCCTTTTATGTCGAGCCTGGTCAGAAACTGAAAATTACAGGAGACAATACCGATCCCCGTACCTGGAGCATTTCCGGCAACAAGATCGATGAGGATCTGAGCCAGTGGCGCAAGGGACTGGCCGAAAAGGCCGGGGCAGATTACCCGGCAGAGGTAGAGAGATATGTGAAAGAGAATCCCGATTCACCTGTATCAGCCCTTCTGTTGCTGACCGAATACCCGCGCCAGACCCGTCCCAAGGAGTTTGTAACCCTCTGGAACTCCTTGGAGGATAAAGCTAAGCCGGTTACGATGGCGGAATTATCGGGGGCGCCGGATTTTGTGAGTGGCTCCCTCTTTGAACTTAACGCTAATGGTAAGATTAAATATAACGGGGACAAAAGCCGATTGAAATCTTTAGCGTTAAGGCGTCCCGGAGGAACTGCCGACACCCTCTACTTCAATACCGGCAACCCCGCTTTGCTATACTTCTACCGCCGCGGAAACAATACCCAGAAAGAGATAGCCGATACCTTGAAAGCCTTGCGTAGGCAGTTCCCGGACTCAACCAAAGCCCGAATTGCGACAATTGCAATGGAAGCTGATTCTATTAACTGGCGAGCGGCTGTAATCTTCGATTCCATCCCGAAAGTAATGGATGCCTGGATGCCATTAGGCGTTGCCGACCGTCGCGCCATGATGCTTGGAGTTGCCCGTACTCCATATTTCTTAGTTGTCGATTCTTTAGGCAAGCCCGTTTACCGCGGGAGCGATCATGGTTCTGCCGCCCAATCTTTCAGAAAATACCTCCAAAGACATGCTGACTAAAATATATTCCGCTTCGATTTATGGGATCGAGGCCTCTCCGGTCATCATCGAGACCTCGGTAACAAACGGTGCCTCCTTCTCCATCGTAGGACTTGCAGACACCGCCGTCAAGGAGGCTTATCAGCGTATTACGACCGCTATGGAGCAAAGCGGCAAGGTTTTTCCGCGACGTCGCACGGTAATCAACCTTGCGCCGGCGGATATCAAGAAGGAGGGTGCACATTTCGATCTCCCTATGGCTATCGGGATATTGGCTTCCAATCAGGATATGCCGGCGGATATGTTAGGTGATACCATGATGATGGGGGAGTTGTCCTTAGACGGGACGGTGCTGCCGGTAAGAGGTGCTCTCCCGGTAGCGGTTATGGCGCGTAAGATGGGTCTGAAGCGGATGATAGTCCCCGGTGCGAATGCTACAGAAGCTGCGGTAGTGAATAACCTGGAGGTTTACGGTGTGGAGACAATAGGCGAGGCTGTAGCCATTCTTAGCGGTGTTTCCGATAAACAACCTACCGTGGTAGATACACGCGCTATGTTCGCGCAGAATGCCGGTCTGTTTGATTTCGATTTCTCTGAGGTAAAGGGTCAGGAAGGGGTTAAAAGAGCCCTGGAGGTAGCGTGTGCCGGAGGTCATAATATACTTCTGATAGGACCTCCCGGAGCCGGTAAATCAATGCTGGCTAAACGAATCCCCTCAATCCTCCCGCCTTTCTCCATGGCCGAGGCCTTGGAGACTACGAAGATCCATTCTGTGGCCGGAAAATTGAGCCGCGGTTCGATGCTGATGACCCAGCGCCCATTTCGCGCTCCTCATCATACTGTCTCGCCTGTTGCTTTGGTGGGCGGCGGTTTATCCCCGATGCCCGGGGAGATATCCCTTGCCCATAATGGGGTGCTGTTCCTGGATGAGTTCCCGGAATTCCCCCGCCCGGTACTGGAGGTTTTGCGTCAGCCTATCGAAGATCGTGTTATTACCGTTTCCAGAGCGAAATATACAGTAGACTATCCCGCCTCCTTTATGTTGGTAGCCTCGATGAACCCCTGTCCTTGTGGTTATTATGGCCATCCTACCAGAAGATGCACTTGTCCCCCCGGCGCGGTCGGTAAGTATATGAACCGTATCTCAGGACCTCTCCTTGACCGTATTGATATTCAGGTGGAAATTCAGCCGGTAGAGTTTGATGCCATGGCCTCGCGCGAGAGCGCGGAGCCCAGCTCAGCCATACGCGAGAGGGTAGTCCGGGCCCGCGCCATCCAGCAGTCTCGGTATGCCGACGAGCCGGCTATCCATTGCAACGCCCAGATGAATTCCCGGCTGATCCATCAGTATGCCTGGCCTGATGAGCAGGGTATGGCGAAGCTGAAAAGCCGCATGGAGAAACTGAACATGTCGGCCCGCGCCTTCGACCGCATCCTACGCGTAGCCCGTACAATAGCCGACCTGGACGGCAGCGAGGAGATCAAGAACCTACATCTCTCCGAAGCCATAAATTACCGCTCCCTCGACCGAGACTCCTATGGCTCCTCCTTCTGAGGGCAATCCTCAGAGCTGAAGCTCTGGCGCCCGGGTAGGCCGCAAACCCCCGGGTTCTCCCTCTCCTCCGGCCTTTCTCTCCTTCATCCTTTTTTCACCTCCGACAAACCTCTTTCAGTTCCTCCCATTCCCACCCGCGTAGCCGGTTTGTCGGAGGTGAGAGAGAGGTGAGAGAAAGGGTAGAGCAGTGATATAATTGAGCATCCGGTTTGTCGGAGGTGAGAGAAAGGTGAGAGTAGTGATATAATTGAGCATCCGGTTTGTCGGAGGTCAAACAATCAATAAAAAAATACCAGTATGAATTACTCAGCGATCAGGCCTTTAAAGGAAACCGGTCAGCACTCCTATCATAGGAGGTCTTTTGCCCATAACTATTATTCCCCTTTCATTTATCATATTATAATCAAAAAAGCTGCTGGCTGTATTATATTTGGAACAGTGGAAGGAGACGCCAGGATCGCTCCCGGTCTTCCTGGTGGCGCCTCAATAAAAGAATCGGAATTAGGTAAACTCATCGCTAAGGCTATCTTACATCTACAGTATGAGTTTCCTATTATAAAGATATATCAGTTTTGTGTTATGCCGGATCATGTTCATATCCTTCTGCAAATTTTATTTCAATCGGATAAGCATTTGGATTTTTATATTGCGGCTCTGAAAGATCGGATAGTTGCTAAATACTCAGCTATTGAGAGTAAAGAAATTCACCAAGAAGAAATATTTGAGGCCGGATATTGCGATAAACCGCTATACGATGACCGCTCTCTTAATGCGCTTTTTAAATATATCCGCGAAAATCCTCATAGACTGGCAATGCGCCAACAATATCCTCATTTCTTCCGGCGTATCCGTAAACTCAAAATAGGAGAAAAGGAGTTTGAGGCCTACGGCAATCTCTTTCTTTTTCGAAATCCTGATAAGGAAGCTATCAAAATCAGCCGAAAATTTACCCCGGAGGAGTGTCAGCAAAAAAGAGAACACTGGCTTTTAGCCTCCAGTCAGGGTTCGGTACTTACTTCTCCCTTTATTTCTAAAGCTGAAAAGGAAATTAGGTCAGCGGCTGAGAAAATAGGAGGAAGAATTATTCTAATCACTCACGAAGCCTTCCCTGAACGCTTCAAACCCTCAGCTCATGACTTCTCGCTGTGCTGCGAGGGTCGCTTGCTTATCATCTCCATGGGCTTGCCTCCTAAAACGCCGCTTTCTCGCGCAATGTGTCTCTCAATGAATGATCTTGCAAAAGAAATAGCAGAATCTTAACTTCAGACTTTCAGTAGATGAATTTGCAGAGGAATATTCGAATAAAAGAAATATATTACTTAAGAGTCAGTATATGAATAATTTATATCAGATTATGGCCTGAATTAACCCGTTTTGGTTGGAATTTTTGGGGAGGGCGCGGGGAGTTGGCGGGATTTTTGGAATGTCTGAGGGGTTAATTTGCTAATTTTTATTAATGCTATTTACTTTGCAATGATAATGTTGTAACTTTGTATGTTTGAGGGTCATTATAAAATGACTGACGAGAAGCCCGAGTCTCCTGAGACTCCTGAGACTCCCGAGACTCTCGAGAAACTCGAGAAACCTGAGAATCCCGAGAATCCCGAGCCTTAAGCTATTTTTTAATTACGATGATTGATTTTCAGACGGAGGGAGTGGAGCTCCCGGTATTGGATTACGCAAAGATTGACCGGTGGCTCAATGCCGTCGGCCAGGATCATGACCGTAGGGTAGGCAACCTGACCTATCTTTTCTGTGATGACCAGTATATCCTGGAGCAGAACAAGCAATTCTTAGGTCATGACTACTATACCGATATCATTACCTTCGACTACTCGCGCGGCGACCGCGTAGCGGGCGATATGATGATTTCCCTGGAGACTGTGGCCTCCAACGCCGAGCGGATAGGTGAACCCTTCGACCGCGAATTACGACGCGTCATAGTCCACGGTTTGCTCCATCTCTGCGGTATCGACGATAAAGGGCCCGGAGAGCGCGAGATTATAGAAGCAGCCGAAAACCGCGCCCTGGAAATGTACGAGGATATATGAACTTTAATTACGATGTAATAGTAGTCGGCGCCGGCCATGCCGGGTGCGAAGCGGCAGTAGCCACTGCCCGTATGGATGCACGTACCCTCTTGATAACAAGCGATTTGGCTAAAGTTGCTTGGATGTCTTGCAATCCTGCTGTTGGAGGAATCGCTAAAGGCCAGCTGATACGCGAGGTAGATGCCTTAGGAGGAATGTCCGGAATAATAGCCGATAAGACCGCTATCCAATTCCGGATGCTGAATCGCTCCAAAGGTCCTGCAGTCTGGTCTCCTCGGGTGCAGAGTGACCGACTGAAATTCAGTACCTTATGGAGAGAAACATTAGATAATACCCCTAATCTGGAACTCTTCCAAGATACAGTGACTGAATTGGTCATAGAACCATTGGAACCGACTTCCGAGGTAAACGAAGATACTCGCACCATGATCGTAAAGGGGGTGAAAACCGCTTTGGGATTTACTTTTAACGCCAAGAAAGTAATCCTTACCAATGGGACCTTCCTTAATGGTCTGATGCACTTCGGACCCCTTAAGATAGAGGGAGGAAGAATCTCGGAACCCGCCAGCCACGGTCTGACCGAGCAATTGGTGAGCCTTGGCTTCCCGGCTGACCGCATGAAAACCGGTACACCGGCCCGTATAGACGCACGAAGCATCGATTTCTCACTTTGCGAGGAACAGACAGGGGATGATATCTATGTAGAGACAGAAGAAGGGAAGGAACTGCGGCGTGATTATCATAAATTCTCATTTCTACCGGAGGTGAAGCGCGAGCTGGCACCCAAAAGCTGCTATATCGCTCATACAAACCCCGAAGTGCATGAAGAATTGCGCGCAAATCTTGATTCTTCTCCCCTTTATAACGGGCAGATTCAGAGTATCGGTCCCCGCTATTGCCCCAGTATAGAGACAAAGATAGTAACCTTTGCCGATAAAGACAGCCATCAGCTCTTCTTGGAGCCGGAAGGGGAAACTACCACCGAGTATTATATTAACGGCTTCTCATCATCACTGCCTTGGAAAGTACAGCTCGATGCATTAAGCAAGATTCCGGCACTTGAAAAAGTCCATTTCCTCAGGCCTGGTTATGCAATTGAATATGACTTTTTCCCGCCGACCTGTCTTCGTCATGACCTCCAGACAAGGTTAGTTGAAGGACTTTATTTCGCCGGCCAGATCAATGGTACCACCGGATACGAAGAGGCAGCCGCGCAAGGTCTGATGGCCGGAATAAACGCAGTCAGAAGCCTTAGGGGAAATCAGCCGGTAATCTTGGGACGCGACCAGGCTTATATTGGGGTGCTGATAGATGACCTGGTAACAAAGGGAGTGGATGAACCCTATAGGATGTTTACTTCCAGAGCCGAATATAGGATACTCCTGCGCCAAGATAACGCCGATATGCGCCTGACTCCTTTAGGATACGAAATAGGGCTTGCAGATAAGCACCGTTTCGAAGCTATGGAAAGTAAGAAAGCCGCTACAGATAACTTGATAGGATTTTGTAGGGGATACCTTGTCAAAGCAACCCCGGAGATTCAAGATTTTCTAATCTCCTGTGGCAGCAGCCCTCTCACCGCCGGTATACGGCTTTATGAATTGCTGAAACGCCCGCAACTCGACTTCTCTAATCTCTCAGGCGCTATTCCGGCCCTCAAAGAGGCGATTGAAGGAATTGAAGAAAATAGGCGCCAAGAGATTGTAGAGGGAGCAGAGATCCTGATAAAATATGAAGGGTATATAGCCCGCGAGCAGGAATCAGCAGAGAAAGCCAGCCGTCTTGAGTATGTGAGATTGCCCAAAGAGTTCGACTATAACAAGCTGCAAGCCCTCTCTACCGAGGCACGCCAGAAACTCTCATCCCATCGTCCTCGGACCATCGGGGAGGCCTCCCGCATACCCGGGGTATCTCCCTCGGATGTGAATGTACTGTTGCTCCTGATGCACAGGTAGCCTCCCGGCTCTAACTTCCTGAAAAATTAAATAAATAGATAATGATTGTTCCACGTGGAACATAAAAGAAATGATGTCATGAAAAAGGATTTGGAATATCTGAAAGCGGAGATCAGGGATGTACCTGACTTTCCTTCGAAAGGAATCATCTTTCGCGATCTTACAACTCTGATCAAGAATGGAAAGGCTCTGCATGAGGTAGGGGATGCCTTAGAGGATCTGTATCGCGATAAGGGTGTCACCAAGGTTATTGGAATCGAAAGCCGCGGTTTCATCGGTGGAAGTATCCTTGCCGATCGTCTGCGGGCAGGGTTTGTGCCGGCTCGCAAACCGGGCAAACTTCCCTCTTTTACGGTCAAGGCTTCATACGCCAAGGAGTATGGTGTTGATACTATCGAGCTGCATCAGGATGCGATTACGCCCGATGATATCGTGGTTATACATGATGATCTTTTGGCTACCGGTGGTACGATGAATGCCTGCTATAACCTTGTAATGTCGATGAACCCGAAGAAAGTTTACATCAATTTTATCGTAGAACTCGAGGGACTCCATGGTCGCGATAACCTTCCCAAAGATTGCGAGATCACATCCCTTCTGAAATATTGAGTTCTAAAAGTGTAGATGGTAAAAGATATAGATGGGAGAAAGAGAGGATAGATCTAAAGAAATCATAAGCGCCATCGGGCGCGACATAAACGAGACCGGTGGGTTCCGCCTTGAGATCAAGCCGGACCGTACCCCCGAGGAGATTCGCGAGAACCGCCCCGGAAAGCAACTGCGCCAAAAAATACTGAATCTCCCGGAATCACCGGGAGTTTATATGTATCTCGACAAAAAGGGGCAGGTGATTTATGTAGGTAAAGCGAAGCGCCTGAAAAGGAGAGTATCCTCATATTTCAATCGTCGCCATGACTCGATCCGTACCAATCTCTTGGTGCGGAATATCGTGGATATGCGGTTTATCGTAGTCGCCTCCGAAGAGGATGCTCTGCATTTGGAGAGTGCGATGATCAAGGAATATCAGCCGCATTACAACGTCTTGCTTAAAGATGACAAATCTTATCCGTGGATCGTAGTTACCAAAGAACCTTTCCCGAGGGTGTTCATGACCCGCGACCGCGGATTGGGCGGTAAATATTACGGTCCCTACGCCAATATGCAGTCCGCGAAGGTGGTGCTTCAGCTGATACGCGATATCTTTCCGATCCGATCCTGCCGTCATTTTTTAGATGAGAAGGGGATTGCGAAGGGTAAGTTCCGCGTATGTCTCGATTATCATATCGGCAAATGCGGTGCGCCATGCCGCGGTTGGGTCAACCAGGAGGACTACAACAAGATGATTGGGCAGGTGCGCCAGATCCTGAATGGTGAGACCCTGCAGCTTGAACGCTATCTTAAGGAGGAGATGGAGCGCCTCAGTGCCGAATGGAAATTCGAGGAAGCTCAATTCGCCAAGGAGAAATTTGAGGCTGTCAAGAAATACAACGCCAAGAGCGTGATTGCCAAAACTGACGTCGAAGACGTGGATATGTTCGCATACGAGGAGAGCGGCGACCATGCCTTCATCAATTTTATGCACCTTCACAACGGAGCAGTCATCCAGAGTCTCAATATGGAGTTCCGGCGTCGTTTGGCAGAGTCTAAAGAGGAGCTTCTCTCAATGGCGATAGCTGAGATAAGCCGGAGATTCGATAGGGAATTTTCCGAGGTCATCGTGCCTTTCTTGCCGGATGTGGAATTTGAAGGGGCGAAGTTTGTAGTGCCAACCCGAGGTGACAAGAAAAAGATTCTCGATGTAGGCCAGAAGAACGCGGTTCAATTTATGAAGGACCGCGAGAAACAGGCCGAGGCTCTTGATCCGGAGCGTGGGGTTGAGAAACTGATGGAACAGATGAAAAAAGATTTCCGTCTCCCGGTCCAGCCCCGCCATATCGAATGTTTCGATAACTCTAATATCCAAGGCACGAACCCGGTCGCCAGCTGTGTAGTTTTCCGAAACGGCAAACCGAGCAAACGGGACTACCGTCATTTTATCATCAAGACAGTAGTTGGAGCCGATGACTTTGCCTCCATGAAGGAGGTGCTGCATCGGCGATATACGCGCATGATAGCCGAAGGGGAGAAGTTGCCGGATATGGTCGTTGTCGACGGTGGTAAGGGACAGCTGAGCGCAGCCGTGGAGGCATTTGAGGAGATGGGAATACGCGGCGATGTAACTTTGGTTGGTATCGCAAAAAGGTTAGAGGAAATATATTTCCCGGAAGACAGTTTCCCGCTCTGCATAGATAAGAAAAGCCCATCGCTGCGCGTTATTCAGGCGATGCGAGACGAGGCTCACCGCTTCGGTATCACCCATCACCGGTTGAGACGCTCGAAAGGGCAGGTCAAAAGTGAGCTCGATGAGATCAAAGGTATTGGCCCGAAGACCGCAGATATACTGATGAAGAGCTTCCGCAGTGTGAAGAAAATACGTGAGGCGGAATTCTCGCAACTTGCCGATGCAATCGGACAGTCGAAAGCAAAGATTGTCTTTGACCATTTCCATCCTCAGGTCTCCGATGAAGGCAACCCCATAGTAACCTCAAGTGAAGAAAAAGAATGAAAGGGATATGTTTTGACGCGGAGTTCGCCAACGAGGCCGGACTACCCGAAGAGATACTTGAACTATCGATATGGCAGACCGAAGGACTCGGTCCGGAAGCGACCCACCGTCAGGTGTTCCACCAATACTTCCGTCCGGTTTATCACCGACGTTGGCCCCATTCTCAGCCCGTCCATCATATCTCGCCGGCCATGGTAGCCGGAAAGCCTCATTTCAAGGAATGGAGAAAGAAGATTCAGGAGATAGTAAGTCAGGCCGATTTTATCGTAGGTTTTGCCCTCGAGAACGATATCGAGGCCTTGGAGAAAGAGGGTATAAAAGGGTTGGCTGAGAAGAGAAGGGTCGATGTCCGCGACTTCCATTGGCTACAGAATACCCGCCATCAGGGCGTAGATCTGAATTCAAGAAAGAAATTGGCCATTACAGCCGAGGACTTAGGAGTAGAGTTTTCCGAGAACCTGGCCCACGGCGCCGACTATGATACCCGCAAGACCCTGGAATGTTTCCGGACTCTTATGGATGCCTTTGTCAAAAGCGAGCTACTAGAGGAAAAGGGGGAGGAAGAAAAATTGGCATGTTATTTGACAAGATGGGATGAGGAACGCGAGAAGGCCCTGAAGGAGTATGCCCGGGGATGGGTAGCGCTCAACCGCTGGCACGAAGGTTACCGCATCAAGGCTACCCGTCAACAGCCGCAGGCAAAACCGGACTTGGTAGTCGCCGTAGAGGTCGGTGCGCGCCAGCGGGCCTTAGATGAGATAGACGCTCGGTTCGATAAGAAACGCTCCGATCGCGATCCCTCGGTCTACCTGCTAAAAAACCAGGATATAGAATGGTTCCGCAAATACCGCAACGAATATGATGGCCAGGAACCCCTCCATAAGAAAATGATGGAGCTGCGCCAATCCGCTTACAAACTCAAATTTTAACCCCTCTCCGGCAAGTTATGTAGGCCCGATTTCAGCCTTTTTGGGCTTTGAGTTGTTAAAACAGAAATAAGTATAACCAAAATTCAGGAGAAACATGGCCGGAAATGGCAGCCGGTTCTGAGGCGCGACGCCTCTCAACTTCGGCCAGACATGCTTTTTCCGGTAAAGACGCATAGAAGAAAATGAAAAACAAAGACACAAAAGCCGCCCAGCCGCGGCTCAAGAAAAAAGATATACAGGAGCGCGTCCTCGATTTCTTGACGCGCCAGAATAAACAGGCTTTCAACTATAAGCAGATCGCTTTCGCAATCGATGCCACTAATCCTGCTAACCGCAACGACGTCATAAATGTCCTTGATGAACTTGCGGCAGCCGACGAGATATTGGAAGTAAGCTTGGGACGTTACCGTGCCAAGTCCAACCGTGGCAGCGAGAATATCGGTATATTTGTGCGCCGCTCCAACGGCAAGAATGCTGTCGAGATCGACGACGAGCAGATCCTCGTAGCCGAGCGTAACTCCCTCCACGCCCTCAATGGTGATAAGGTGAGAGTAATGGTCTCCGCTTCCCGCAAGGATAAGGAGCCCGAGGCAAAGGTGCTCGAGATTATCGAGCCGAAGGACCAGGTGTTTATCGGTACTCTCAAGGTGGAGAAAGATTATGCCGCGTTAGTTACCGACTCCAAATTCTTAGCAGCCGATATCATCATCCCGCGTTCCAAATTGAAGGGAGGCAAGACCGGCGACAAGGCCATTGCCCGTATCACACTCTGGAAAGACGAGGAGATGAATCCGCGCGGCGAGATCGTCGATATCTTGGGTAAGAAAGGGGAGAACACTGCCGAGATGCACGCTATCCTGGCCGAATATGGACTCCCATACAAATATCCCGCAAACGTCGAGAAGGCAGCCAACCAGATCGAGGCCGGTATCACTCCCGAGGAGGTCGCCAAACGCGAGGACTTCCGCGGCGTTACCACCTTCACTATCGACCCGCGCGATGCTAAGGACTTTGACGATGCCCTATCAATCCGCCAGTTGGCAAACGGCAACTGGGAGGTGGGTGTGCATATCGCCGATGTTACCCATTATGTGCGCCCCAACTCTATAATCGACAAGGAGGCCCAGAAGCGCGCTACCAGTGTCTATTTGGTAGACCGCACCATCCCGATGCTCCCGGAGCATCTCAGCAATGGCATCTGCTCCCTTCGTCCTAATGAAGAGAAACTGACCTATTCGGCAATCTTCGAACTTAACGATAAGGCAGAGATTCAGAATAGCCGTATCGGAAGGACAGTGATCAAATCCGATCGCCGCTTCACCTACGAAGAGGCACAGGAGAGGATCGAGACAGGTCAGGGTGATTACGCACGCGAGATCAATGTGCTCAATAACCTCGCCAAACAGATCCGCCACCGCCGCTATGAGGCCGGAGCCTTGGAATTTGAAAGGGCAGAGGTCCGCTTCGAGATCGACAAGGATGGTAAGCCCATCAGCGTCTACTTCAAGGAGGCCAAAGACTCCAACAAACTCATCGAGGAGTTTATGCTCTTGGCCAATGTAGCCGTAGCGCAATCTATCGGCAAGGTGCCGAAAGGGAAGAAGGCCAAGCCATTTGTTTACCGCGTCCACGATAACCCGGACGCCGAGAAGCTGAGCAACCTGAGCAGCATCGCCTCCCGGTTCGGATATAAGATTAATACCGATGGAGCTGCTCGCAAGGTCAACAAGTCCCTGAACCGCCTCATCAAGGATGTGAAGGGTAAAGGAGAATCCAATATGCTCTCCATGCTCGCTATCCGGTCTATGGCTAAAGCGATGTACAGTACCGACAACATCGGCCACTATGGTTTGGCCGAGGACTACTATACCCATTTTACCTCGCCGATACGCCGTTATCCCGATATGATGGTACATCGTCTATTGGAGCGATATGCTTCCGGGGGACGCAGTGTCGAAGCCGGCAAACTGGAAGACCAGTGCAAGCACTCCAGCGAGATGGAGCAGTTGGCCTCGAATGCCGAGCGCTCCTCGATACGTTACAAGCAGGTTGAGTTCATGCGCGACCGCATGGGCGAGATTTATGAAGGAGTCATCTCAGGAGTTACCGAATGGGGCTTCTATGTCGAGTTGGACGAGAACATGTGTGAGGGACTGGTGCCGGTGCGCGACCTTGCGGACGACTACTACGACTACGACGAGAAGAACTACTGTCTGGTAGGACGCCGTCACCATAACAAATATACCTTGGGTGACAAAGTTAAGGTTCAGGTAGCCCGGGCAGATGTAGACCGCAAGCAATTGGACTTTGCCCTTATAAATGATATGGGCAACCCCAATAAACCCTTGGAGAAGAAAAAGGACCACGGGCGCAATCAGCCCCGCGACAAGAAGCGCAGCCAGCGCAAAGGAGGTCGCAAATAAGAGTGTGGCTGCTTAGTAGGGACATCGCTTTGCGATGTATACCTGGGAATCAATGAATTAATAAAAATTAGTAATTTTTTTGGCGAAAAATTTTGTCAATAAAAAAAGAACTACTAATTTTGCATCAGAAATGGGCGAGTCCTGTACGACCAGCTCCTTGTAAATCCCCCAGATCTTGATCGAAGCAAGGGTAGCAGGTAGAGCGGTGCGATATAGATAGCTCGTCCGCCTGCCTCTTTAGCTCAGTTGGCCAGAGCACGTGATTTGTAATCTCGGGGT
>CAZKJP010000009.1:0-14706 GCA_964553075.1 uncultured Sangeribacter sp.
CCCGGGGAAGCACCTACCAGGAGGTCCTGGGCTGAAGTCGAGATACCTGCCTCAACCTCATCGGGCATCACCATGGCTACTGAGCCGGTGGCGTCAGATTTCTTTACTGAACCGTAACCGATTACGACGGTCTCGGCGAGCATCGTTGAGTTCTCTTTCATCACTACGTTGATGTCTGTACGGCCGTTTACCGGTACATCCATCGGATCGTAGCCTACGTAACTTACCACCAGTGTGGCATTCGGATTTACGTTCAGCTCGAAGTTGCCGTCAAGGTCGGCTGCCGTACCATTGTTGGTGCCCTTTTCCATAATGGTAGCACCAATCAATGCATCGCCAAGCTCATCGACCACGTTTCCGTGGACGGTAATCTTCTGAGCTAACGCGGGAAGCGTGAACGTAAGCAGCATAGCTACCGCCAACATCACCTTCCTGGTCATGTGAAAACAGAAGTTCTTCATGCAAGAATGTTTTAGTTCTTGGGTTATTATGGTTAAAAATTCTCTCTATTTTAAGGTTATTCCTTCCCATCTTCCCCTCCGGAAAGATGAAATGCGGCAATGCAACACCCGTCTTAGGCGGACCCGGAGGGCCTCTTAGTTCTGCCTTTTTGCTAAAATCCAACTTAATCGCCTGAATCTCAAACAACTTAAGCCGATTTTAACTAATACTTTTTGTACTTTGTATATAACCGGTTACTATATTGCGGACAAATGTAACAATATTTTCATAGTCTTTTTAGCTTTTTTGGATTGAATCCCCTAAAAAGCCCCATTTTTAAATATATTTAACTCTTGTTAATGCTATTTGTTCGCCCAACTTTTCTTTATCCTGCGCTTTATCTGGATGAAATTTACGACTGAAATCAATATCGCCAGTATCAGTCCGCAACCGATTCCGCTTAATGGGGTCGCGGAGACCTCCGTCAGGCCTTTTAATGATGGCAAATAGACACTACGCAAGATCAGGATTCCGCAGGATGCGATAACCCAAGCTGCCATCGCTCCGCCACCGGATAGAAGATAATAGGGACGACCGACTTCCGACAAGGGAACCCCTAACAATAGAAGAGAGCGTATCTTCTTACGGTTCTTCTCCATCAGCAGCGAGATAGAGAGCAATAGTATCATCAGCGACATTAGGATTATCGCCAACCCGATCAAGCCGGCTATCCCGGCAGAGACTTTCAGCAGAAAGGCGGCTGAGTTGCGTCCTTCCCCACCGGCCTGTTCCCAACCGCGGACATTGAGATATTCCGCGATAGCAGTATCTCCCGGAGAATTAGTGTCTATGATTAGGCGCGTAGGACTCTGGCCGGCATCAGGTGCTAAAGTACCGTTAGCCCAATCCATAAAGGATTCCGGGACTAAGATAGTATTGAGGCGGTTGGTAAACCCTACTACCCTTCCCGGTACTTCAAAAATCTGCCCGTCGTCCCCTCTGAGCCGAAGCTGAAGGGGTACTCCCTCCATCAATTGCTCGCTCAGACGTGGCATTCCGGCTGAGGCTGCGAAACCGAAGTTATATAATGTAAGATAATCCTTAGGAATAATCAGAGGAATGGTGCGTTGACCCGGAGAATAATGCCAGTCTGCTGCGGAGACATCTAAGTATTTATCCGGTACAGATTCCATGAAGAGGGCGGTCGACACCCCGTTTCCATTATGATTGATCGCTCCACCCACACGGAAGGCGGCGGACTTGAATTTGCCGACGCTCCTCACCCAGGGCTGTCTTTCCAGTTCTTTGATTTCCGACTCTGAGAATTCTGAAGCGGAGGGCGAAAAGAGGGTCGAACCGGTTACCTGTTTATTTATCACCAAATAATCAGCACTCATGAAACCTTCTTCATCTTCCCAGATTCCCTTGGCATCGCTGTAAAATTGGATCGCTCCCGTAACTATCAGCAACCCCATTACATTGGAAAGTACAAAGGCTAACATACGCCCCGGAGAGACATTCTTTAGCAATAGTTTCGAAGAAAGTTTCATAATGACAGGCGTTTTGTATAATTGAGTTTAAGAGGATTACCCACAGAGGTCGCTATCACCGCCGCCTCTTGTTTCCGGGCCTCTTCCTCTATCATTTGGGCTGCTATACGGTTGTTGGCCACATCAAGATGCGATACCGGTTCATCTATCAGTAGGAAGTCCATCGGCTGGCAAAGGGACCGTACGATTGCTACCCTCTGCTGCTGTCCTACAGACAACCTGCCAGCCGGCCAATCTACTCGGTCTGCCATTCCCAGTCGACCTAACATATCCCTTATCTCCACCTCAGTCTTGAACCCGGTCAGAGAGTTCTTCAGTTCTATATTCTCTAATGCGGTAAGTTCAGGGAACAGCATGAGCTCCTGCGGTAGATACCCGATATGGCGCCGGCGTAATTCCTGCCAATCAGCGATACTCAATCTGCGTATATCCTTTCTATTGAAAAGTATCTCGCCCCGATAATCCGTGCGTGCCCCATAGATAAATGATATCAAGGAAGACTTGCCGCCTCCGCTATGGGCCTCGGTCATATAAAATCCGGGACGGCTGAACTCCGCCCCGGTTTTCCATATCTCAGAATCCGGTATCTTCTCCCCTTCAAACACCAAGGGGAGGAGATCCCGAAGTTCAATGCGATTTATTCTCTCCATCAGTTTTGCAGCAGCACTTTCCACCCTTCAGGGCCTAAGTCAATCTTGGATTTGACTACCAAGGTGCCATCTTCCGGAACCAAGGTCAACACGGAAGTCATCTTCACATCCTTATTAGGGATTACCTGAGCATCGGTAGCGAATCCTACCATTGCCCCTTTGAACTCCTTGGCTACCGCAGCTATATCGAGGGCTCCACCCGGTTGCTTGCCTTTGTTGAGCACTATCGAGTTTCCTTCTACTGTAGCCACTTCGCCTGACAGCTGACCTACTAATTCCACCAAAGAGGAAGTAGGAGCCTTAGCAGTCGAAATAAGGGCCGTTACCCCTTCCGGACCATTGGCAACTACCGATGTACCGGAAATCTCCAGCAACGGAGCCGATATTGATTCCGGAAGTCCACCACCGAAACTGGCGAACATCTTGACCACCTTCTCGGTAAGCGAAGAGGGAATCTGAGCCGCCAACAGGCTTTCGGCTTTCTGACCCACTTTCTCTACAGTCGAGACATCTATCTTTCCGGTCGGCAAAAGGAACTTGGCCGGTTTGGCATCGGCGTTCAACAGTTTTCCTTCCAACTCGATAGACTTATCCTTCATATTCCCTTGGAACCCGAGCAAAGAGGCATTCTCAAACAATGCCGCCATAGCCATCGAAACCTGCGCGCGATTACGGCCGGTTGTACCCAAGAGAGTGGAGATGAAGCCGAATCCGGAGATATCCTCTTTCATAGACACCAATTCGTCAGCCCCCTTATGGCCGGCCATGCTCTGCTTCTCGCTCAGTTTAGTGTATCTGACCAAGTCCGCCCCATCCGGCAAACCGGGCATTCCGATCCAGAACTGGTTGCCGATATAGGCGATGTTGCCATTGACATTAGCACCGTTGTCCTGACTGAAAGGACTCCCCGTCTCTTTCTCGACATAGGTCTTGAACGCGGTCGGGTCCTCTAAATGACCGGTCAGGAAAAGACGCGTTCCATAAAAGATGCAGACAGCGCGGGGAGACACACCAGCCTCGCCGCTGGTGATCAGCTCTATCTGACGGCGGGTCGCGGTATCCTTCATCGACTCGATAGCCTTCTGCAGGTCGGATGAAAGTTCGATTTTAGAACCCTTGACCTTGCAACCGGCCTTAGTCAGCATCTGCTCGACATTAACGATGGCGACTACGTCGGCATCGGCCGGTACGGTCTCAAGCAGACTGCGCGCATCCGAACTTGAATCCGATGAACAACTTTGGATACCCATAATCCCCATAAGGCAGATCATAAGCCCCAAATACTTAATTACCTTCTTCATATTCTTTTCCTTAGAATTATTCTTTACCCTATTATTGTTTCCAAGACTTCCGACCGTTCAGTCAGCAAGTCATTTCAGGCGCAAGGTAGCTTCCTTGATACGGCGCATGGCTTCGCGGATATTGTCATCGCTGGTAGCGTAACTCAAACGCATGTAGCCCGGTGCGGAGAATGCCGCGCCATCTACACATGCCACATGAGCTTCATCCAATATGTACTCAACATACTCCCCGCTGGTATTGATCACCTTATCACCGGCTTTCTTGCCAAGGCATCCCTCGACCTGCGGGAAAAGATAGAACGCCCCCTCAGGGCAATTCACTACCCAGCCCGGGATCTCACGCGCTAAGCTCACGATCAGATCGCGGCGGCGCTCAAAGGCCACACGCATATCCTCTACACACTGTTGGGGACCATCGTAGGCAGCCTCGGCTGCTTTCTGGGCTATCGAAGAGGCCCCGGAGGTCATCTGGCCCTGAAGTTTGGTCACGGCCTTGGCTATCGCCAACGGGCCGGCCATGAATCCGATACGCCATCCGGTCATCGCGTAAGCCTTTGACACACCATTTATAATAACTGTGCGGTCGGCCATTCCCTCTACCTGTGCGATTGAGGCAACCTTACCACCTAAGAAGTTGATATGCTCATATATATCATCGGCCATTACCATTATGTTGTCATGCTTCTTGATCACTTCGGCCAAGGCGGTCAGTTCTTCAAGGGAATAGACACTTCCGGTCGGGTTCGAGGGTGTATTGAGCATGATCATCCGTGTGCGCGGAGTGATCGCAGCCTCCAATTTTTCAGGCGTGATCTTGAAATCCTCCTCTACTCCTGAGGGTACGGTAACCACTACTCCTTCGGCGAGTTTCACCAATTCTATATAGCTTACCCAAGCCGGGGTAGGTATGATTACCTCATCGCCGGGATTAATTACGGCCAAGAGCACGTTGCAGAGTTCCTGTTTTGCTCCGTTGCCTACTACGATCTGCTCGGGAGCGTAGTCGAGGCCGTTTTCTCTCTTGAGTTTGCCGGCGATGGCCTGACGCAGGCTCATATACCCCGGGACCGGGGTATAACGGGAGTAATTCTCATCAATGGCGCGCTTGGCGGCCTCCTTGATGAAATCGGGAGTATTAAAATCCGGTTCCCCTACCGACATATTGATCACATCTATGCCCCGGGCGCGCATATCGGCGCTCTTCTGAGACATGGCCAAAGTGGCCGACGGAGAAAGGTTAAGTACACGGTTTGATATTTGTGGCATGATTTTTGAGGTTAGAGTCCTTGTCTGCCCACCCACTCAATTTGCGGGCCGAGGAGCCAAGTCACTTGTGTTTCTTCCCGCGAATTTAGCCAATAATATTATCATCCCCAAATTATAAGGGAATTATACCCGAATTTCGGGATTTTTTACGTATTTTTGCCCCAAGAGTGTTGTATAATGTACAACATTAGGTAAAAACATGAGTCAACAAAAAATCCAGCAAGGCATGGAGACCCCCAAAAACGAGAAGAGCGTCTCTAACGCCGACATCATAAAGGATGCCACGGAGTCGGACTACAAGTACGGCTTCACTACAGATATAGATACCGAAATAGTACCCCCCGGATTGAACGAGGAGGTAATACGTACCATCTCGCGTCTCAAGGGAGAGCCGGAATGGCTGCTTGATTTCCGCCTGAAAGCCTACCGATATTGGTTGACGCTTACACCCCCTACCTGGGCACATCTTACTATCCCTGAGATTGACTATCAGGCAATCTCCTACTACGCCGCCCCCAAGAGGAAGCCAATTAAGGAGAGTCTTGATGAGGTGGATCCCGAACTGATCAAGACTTTCAACAAGCTCGGAATATCCCTGGAGGAACAGAAGCATCTCGCCGGTGTAGCGGTCGATGCTGTAATGGATTCGGTGTCGGTCAAGACTACCCACCGCGAGAAGTTGGCGGAATTAGGGGTGATCTTCTGCTCTTTCTCAGAGGCCGTAAAGGATTATCCGGATCTCGTACGCAAATATCTCGGCTCCGTAGTCGGCTATCGCGACAATTATTTCGCCGCCCTCAACTCGGCTGTATTCTCCGACGGTTCTTTCGTCTACATACCTAAAGGAGTAAGATGCCCGATGGAGCTCAGCACCTACTTCCGCATCAACGCCAGCGGAACAGGCCAGTTCGAGCGCACCCTGATAGTGGCCGATGATGATGCCTACGTCTCCTACCTCGAAGGATGTACCGCCCCGATGCGCGATGAGAACCAGCTTCACGCCGCAATAGTGGAGATAATCGTCGAGGAACGGGCTGAGGTGAAATACTCGACTGTCCAGAATTGGTATGCCGGAGACCGCGAGGGACGCGGCGGAATATATAATTTCGTAACCAAACGCGGCCTTTGCCGCGGACACCGCTCGAAACTCTCCTGGACCCAGGTAGAGACCGGGTCGGCTATAACTTGGAAATACCCTTCCTGTATCCTCAAGGGAGACGAGAGCGTCGGTGAGTTCTATTCGGTAGCTGTCACCAACAATTTCCAGCAGGCTGATACAGGCACAAAGATGATACATGTCGGAAAGAACTCCCGTTCTACGATAGTATCTAAAGGCATCTCGGCAGGAAGGAGCCAGAATTCCTACCGTGGTGAGGTGAAAGTCTTGCCCAAGGCTACCGGATGCCGTAATTTCACACAATGTGATTCCCTGCTTATGGGAGACAAATGCGGAGCCCATACCTTCCCGGTAATCGATGTGGCCAACAACATGTCGACTGTAGAACATGAAGCCACTACCTCAAAGATCAATGAAGCCCAGCTCTTCTACTGCCGTCAGCGCGGTATACCGGCTGAGGAGGCCGTAGGGCTGATCGTAAACGGCTACGCTAAGGAGGTGATGAACAAGCTTCCGATGGAGTTCGCTGTCGAGGCCCAGAAGCTCCTGCAGGTTACCCTCGAAGGATCTGTAGGCTAATCCTTAGATGTTGAGTGAGCCGGGATTTCCGCCCCTTCTCTTTCTCAGGGAGTCACTTAAAAAAGAATAAGTAATTGAACGAAAGAACTATAATCATAGACCGTACCGAACCGCAGGTGTTCTACGGTGTCAACAATAATAATATCAACCTTATACGCAACCTCTTCCCGAAGTTGCGTATGGCTGCTCGCGGTAATGTCATAAAGGTTATCGGCAACGAGGAGGAGACGGCTCTTTTCGAGTCCAAGATCAAGGAGATCGAGGAGTATGCCGTAAAATACAACAAGCTCTCCGAAGATGTGATAATTGATATCGTAAAGGGTGAGCCGCCGCGCCAGGTCAATGCCGAAGGAGTCATAATCTTCGGCCAGAACGGGCGTCCTATCGCCCCCCGCAATCCCAATCAGGCCAAAATGGTACGTTCCTTCGCGGAAAATGACCTGACTTTCGCGCTTGGTCCGGCGGGTACAGGTAAGACCTACATCGCTATCGCCTTAGCTGTGGCTGCCTTGAAGAACAAGGCCTGCAAGCGTATCATACTCTCGCGTCCGGCTGTCGAGGCGGGCGAGAAGCTCGGGTTCCTGCCCGGTGATATGAAGGATAAGATCGATCCCTATCTGCGTCCTCTATATGATGCCTTGGAGGATATGATTCCGCCGTTGCGTCTTAAGGAGTATATGGAGAACGATACAATCCAGATCGCGCCTCTGGCCTTCATGCGCGGACGTACGCTCAACGATGCGGTCATTATACTTGACGAGGCACAGAATACTACCAAACATCAGATGAAGATGTTTCTGACCCGGCTTGGTGTCAACGCCAAGATGATCGTTACGGGCGACGCTACCCAGATAGACCTTCCCCGGACTATCCAATCCGGTCTTATGCAGGCCCTAAAGATCCTGCGCGGGGTCCCGGGAATCGGCATCATAGAATATGTAAAGAAGGATATCGTACGCCATCCGCTCGTACAGCGGATTGTAGATGCCTACGAGGCCAAGGAGGAGAAGGTAGATCGCGAGTATCAGGAACAGCTCGACTTCCCCCCTCACAAGGGAGACAACAAGCAGAATTAATTTTCAGAAATGGCTAAGCATTTTTAGGAATGGCTAAGATAGGAGATACTGTAAGATACCTCAACGCTGTCGGTGGGGGTATCATCACCCGAATAGAGGGGAAGGTGGCATTCGTAGATGAGGATGGCTTCGAGACACCGGTGATGCTGAAGGATATTGTCGTTGTCCTTCCGGCTGGACACCAGAAAAAGCCGGGCGGCCCACGCCTGATGTTCGATCAGCAGGCTTTCGACAATGGACGCAAGCCGGCTCCGCAACCGGAACAGGTCAAGTCTAAGGATGTTACTCCTGCCCCGGCACCTCAGCCCGTAGAACTTACCGCTCACGGCGACCGTCTCTCCCTTGCGTTGGCGTTCGAGCCGGTAGACATAAAGCGTCTCTCGGAGACCTCCTTCAATGCCATATTAGTCAATGACTCCAATTATACTCTCTACTTCTCGGTAAGCCGTCGGGGAGATGATGACCACATGTGGACCTTGGTCGAATCCGGCGAGCTCGCGCCCAATGAGCTTTTGGATATTGATAGGCTATCTCTGGATAAACTCCCGGGGTACAGCCGTATAATGATCCAAGGTATCGCTCTGCGTAAGGATGTCCCGTTTGAGATGAAGTCTCCTTTCTCTTTCGTCAGACGTCTTGACCTGACTAAGTTCCATAAGTTGCATTGCTTCCGTCCGGGAATCTATTTCGATAATCCGGTTATAGAAATTCAGCTTATCGACAAAGACAAGATCAAGGGGGAGACACCGGCTCAGGAGGACCTGAAGCGTCTTACGGAGATGTACGCCTCTACCGGACCGGCTCCTAAAGAGGCCGACCGGATGAATAAGGGAAAGAAGCACAGTAAGGGTGGCTTCAATCCCGATGACCGTCTGAATCCCCATAAGCTGCTCCCTTTGATTGAAGTTGATTTGCATATCGGGGAACTGACCGACTCTACTGTCGGGATGGAACCGAAGGATATGCTGATGCTGCAATTGGATACCGTCTCTAAGGTCATGAAGGATAATTGCAAACGCATCGGCCAGAAAATCGTGTTAATCCACGGCAAGGGAGACGGGGTCCTTAGAAAGGCCGTATGGGATAAACTGAAAAAGGAGTATCCCAAGGCGGAGCTGCAAGATGCATCGTTCCGTGAATATGGGTTCGGAGCGACCTTGGTGACTATCCATTAATGGAGGCTTATATTTTGCTGACTTCTATAAAAAGAGATGGCTAAGACGGAGAAATGGTGGTCTTACCCTTGTGAGGCCGAAAACGGAAAGACAATCATAACCTCCGGCCATGACGGGCTGGAGAAACAGATGCTTTCCGGGAAGTATATCTACCGCATAGAGGTAGGTTGGGAATACGCGGCTCTGCCGGACGGTATGCCTGATTCCCAGAGCGCGGAGACGCTCGAGAAGGTAACGGATGCTTTCTCGGCTGCTTTGGCTAATGATAAGGTTGCGGTGCTTACCGGTATCTATACCGGCGACGGCCGACGGGACTGGGTTTTCTATACCAAGAATCTGAAGGTGTTCAATTCCTTTTTCAATCGCGCTTTGGCGGATCTCCCGATATTGCCGTTCACAATTGAGGCTGAGGAGGATCCGGATTGGGAGGAGTATCGGCATCTGCGCGAGACTACCTACATTCCGGAGGAAGAGGATTAGCCCTTTCTCTCAACCGGTAGACCGAGAAACTCCGGTCGCCTATAGCAATGAATTAAAAATCTGTTAAACTAAAATAAATTCACATGAAATCTCTATTTCTTGCTCTTACTGCCGTTTTGCTCGGAGCTTTAGGATTGAGGGCGCAGGTTACTACAGAACCCTCCCCCCTGCCGGAAGATGCTGTGAACGCAGTAATCTATTTCCATGCTGACGAAGGCAGCAAAGGACTTATGAACACCCCTGAATCAGGGGCTATTTACGCTCATACGGGTGTAATAACCGAATCCTCTAAAAATGATTCTGACTGGAAGTATGCTCCTACGTGGGGCGATAACAAGGCTAAGTACAAGTTGGAGTATGTAAGCCCGAATCTCTGGAAACTTGTTATCGGCAATATCCACACTTATTATGGAGTTCCGGCCAATGAAACCATCAAGAAACTGGCTTTTGTCTTCCGCGATGCTACCGGCAACAAGACCGGTAAGGCTGTAGGAGACAAGGATATATTTGTGGATGTAATTGCTACCGGTTTCCAGATGCTGATGGACTCCTCGATCGAGGGGGACGTAATTACACCGGCTTCCTCTTTCGCTACTTTCAATATCTCCACTACCGAACCGGCTGAGATCAAGTTCTTTGTAAACAATCAGGAAAAGGCTTCTACTACCAATTCCACTTCCCTGAATGTTGAGTACCAGTTTGAGCCGCTTACTACCGGAGCCTATATGGTAAAGGCGACCGCTACCAATTCCGAAGGTAAGTATCTGAGTGTCATCAAGCGTTATACATGGGCTGAAGGCTCACCGACTGTTCCTTATCCGGGTGATAAGGTTGTGATGGGGCCGGTACGCAATGATGACGGATCGGTGACTTTCTGTCTCGGAGCCCCTCAAAAGGCTGGTGTATATATTTTAGGTGACTGGAACAATTACGAGGCTGATGACTCTTCGCTGATGAATTGCTGCGTGGAGAATGATATCAAGTATTTCTGGATCACTGTCGATGGCCTGGACGATGGCCAGCCTCACCCGTACTGCTTCCTGGTAGATGGAGTGAAGACTGTAGGTGACCCATACGCACGTCTGGTATTAGACCCCTCCAATGACCGTTACATCTCCTCAGATATTTATCCGAACCTCCCCACTTATCCTTCCCAAATCACCGGAGGTGTGAACGTGGCCGTTTACCAGTCCAATCTTAATGACTACAACTGGCGTGTACGCAATTTCGAGCGTCCTGACCAGACCAACCTCGTTATATACGAGATGCTCTTCCGCGATTTTACCGGAACCGAGGGCCAGAGCAAGGGTAACGGTACCGTACGCCAGGCTATCGAGAAGATCCCGTATCTGAAGAGCTTGGGTATCAATGCCGTGGAACTTCTGCCGATCAATGAGTTCAATGGCAATATATCATGGGGTTATAACCCGAATTTCTATTTCGCCCCCGATAAGGCGTATGGCACCCCCGATGACTACAAAGAATTCATCGACAAGTGCCACCAGAACGGTATCGCAGTTATCCTGGACGTTGTGTTCAATCAGTCTGACTGGCAGCATCCTTGGTATCAGCTCTACAACGTTGGGTCGAACCCGATGTACAATGCCGTAGCTCCTCATGCTTATTCAGTATTGAATGACTGGAATCAGGGTCATCCGCTTGTGCGCCAGCAGTGGAAGGATTGCGTACAGTATTGGCTGCGCGAATATAATGTGGATGGTTTCCGTTTCGACCTCGTAAAGGGTCTTGGCGACAATGATTCCTATCCCAATAGCGGAGACAGCGGTACCAACGATTACAATGCTTCTCGTGTAGCCAACATGCACGAGATTACGCTCGCTATCCAGGAAATCGCTCCCGATGCCTATTGTATCAACGAGAACCTTGCCGGGGCCAAAGAGGAGAATGAGATGGCTGCTTTCGGTATGCTCAACTGGGCTAATGTAAACTATGCCGGTTGTCAGTATGCCAAGGGCATTTCTTCCAGCACCAACATGAACCGTTTCTATGCTCCTTTTGATGGTGGCCGAAAGATGGGAAGCACCGTTTCCTACCTTGAATCCCATGATGAGCAGCGCCTTGCTTACGAACAGGATACATACGGAATCGCCGGTGTAAAGGGTAATGTCGAGGTATCTATGCGCCGTCTGGGCTCCGCTGCTGCTCAGATGATCATGGCCCCGGGCTCCCACATGATCTGGATGTTCTCCGAAATGGGTAACGCCCAGAATACAAAGGATGCTACCGGCGGTAACAATACTGACCCGAAGATCGTAAACTGGAATCTGCTTGAGGATCCGGACCACAAGGGTCTGATGGAGAATTATGCTGAGCTGATCCATGTACGTCTTGGAAACCAGGATATGTATGATATCAGCCAGGGAGCGAAAGTTACAATGAAGTGTACTGACAATGCCTGGGCCGGGGGGCGCACCATTGTAAACACCAAGGGCGACAAGGAACTCTATACTGTCATCAATCCGAATGTCACTGGCAATGCTATCACAGTGGATATTGATTTCTTGACTGATAACAATGACAACTATTGGATTGTATCCAAGAGCTACAATTCCAATCCGTCGTTCTCAGCTCAGGGCAAGACTGTAACCGTTGAGCCGAACTGTTTCGTTACCATAGCCACTAATAACGTAGACTCCAAGGTTGAACAGAGTTTGGCTGTAGGATCTAAGCTTATGGTACGAGTACAACGCGGTCAGTTGACGGTAGATAACGCCGGTGCACCGGTATTCATATACTCTACCGATGGCCGACAGATCGCCACTTTGGGCGCCGGCACCTCCTCTATCGAGCTGCCCACCGGCATCTACATCCTACGTTCCGGCACCGAGACCCGGAAAGTAGCCCTCTAAAGATAATTTTTTTGTTCCATAAATGATGCCGTCTCCCGACAAAGGAGACGGGAACAAGTGCCGAGCCTGCGAAGGTCCGGCACTTTTCACTTCCCCCCTTACCACCCCCGAGCGCCCGTAGGGTATTCGAGTCTCCGGACAACTTAATTCGTGGACTCGCCACATCATTATTTTGAAATCTGAAAGATTTGTTATACTTTTGTTGATAGATAAGTGTTTAATCTGAGGCATTTGCCTTTATTACACAACATAAACTTCATAAGAGAATGACTCAGCTTACAATAAATATAGAAGATAAAACTATTCTACCTCACCTCAAGAAGATTCTATCAGCACTTGAAGGAGTCTCCATTGCCAAACCGACAAAAAAACGCAAAAAGTCTGGCATGGAAAAAGCGTTTGAGGACATCGATGCCGGGAGAGTTACCCAATGCAAAGACGTTAATGATATGTTCCAACAGATCCTTGGGATATAATTATGGTTGACACGGGCACACATTCCGATCTCTTCGGCTAATCCTCAAATCATACGGTGCGTAGCCTCCCGCGTAGGGGGAAGGAGTCCCTATCGGGGACTTCTGTCTCCGCGTAACCCCCGACAAGGAAAGCCCATCGGGTTTTCCGCCGTCGGGGGATAGATCCCCATCTAACAACAATGACAGAATGCCCGTAGGGTATTCGAGTCTCCGAGTATGATGCAGATTCCATGACTCTCAATTGTAGGGACATGCCGTCGGCATGTATACCGGTACCAGATACCCGCTCCATATAAACTTTCCAACATGCCAAAGGCATGTCCTACCACTCAATCATTACACTCTGAAAAACTGCTACTTAAAGAAACTTATCCATGATTAGTATCAGACACCAAAAAAAATCAGACGAAAAGATTGTTATTATGGGATTTTTGTATTAGCTTTGCCATCGAATCTAAATAACCGCCTCTAACCGGCACAAGTTTAACCAAAACCCCTTACACCATGAAGAAATTTTTATTATTAATTCTGTTGGCAATTCTCGGCTTGTCTGGGTGGAGCGCTACTGTGGTTCCTGGTCGCACTTGGTGGTATTCTTCGTCCTATGTAGTGGCCGATCCTTTGACACGGGAAATGATCACTACTGGGCTGAGATTAGCGGAACAGAACGAGATAGACGCTGAAGGATGGGTACCCTGCTATGTAGTTGACAGGCAGAATAATCGGGTTTTAGGAGCCTCAATAGCCTCATTAAAAGAAGAGGATTCCAAAGTATGGGTAAGACCTAACCTACACTTATATGATACAGAATCAGACAAAGACTCATTCGAAGCTAAGATGATCTTTGACTGGTTGGGATTTCGGGATGGATACTTTTATCCTTATGGATTTAGGAATGCATTTCCCGATGTTGCAGACATACAATGGGCTGAGGAAGATGGAGACAATACCTACCTCCTTTACGATTATTCTTACACAATAGGAGATACCTATCAATGGCCTTGGTCTGGAATGGGTCATGAGTTTCCATATGCATATTATGAGTTTCAGGAAGAAGTTTTTATTGATAATATAGGACTTGACAATACTCTGCCTGGTGAACCAAGAAACGTATTCACCATTAACCAATATTTCGTTCAGGATTGTGAGTTAGCTGGCTCAGGGAAAATAATCGAAGGAATAGGGATTGTAAACGGGGATTTCGAGATGTACTCCGAGTTCAGAACCTGGTATGGTTATTGGCTATGCCCGTTATCCTTGGGTTACGTGGCGACTACAGGCTTTCTAGAACCTTCCATACCGGAATTGGAAAGTGTAGTAGATGCGGACGGTACTGTCATATATGGTGACCCGGTAACGGTTCATCCCGCAAAGCAGGGGCAGACCTCTGAACCGGAGCGAGAATACGATATTCACGGATTGCCGGTTAAGGAAAACGCTAAAGGAATCATAATTAAAAACGGCAAGAAAATATTTAGGTAATAGACCTCAGGGGCCACGAATCTTCGCGGCCCCTTTTTAGTTCCTTACGGTTTAAGGCATCCAACGGGTACTACCAGCACATCATCACTACGACGATATGCATAATCACCTACCGCGGTCAAAACCATCATAAAGGACTCTATGGAGTACACTAAAAACAATAATCGTACATCAATCTTTATTTTAATGCCAATATAATATATTTCAAGCTTTTAGCACAACTACCCAAGCCTTCACTTCCAA
>CAZKJP010000009.1:14806-29896 GCA_964553075.1 uncultured Sangeribacter sp.
ACTTGGCGCGTTTCCACTTCCAAACTTGGCGCGTTTCCACTTCCAAACTTGGCGCGTTTCCACTTCCAAACTTGGCGCTCCCCCACGAAAAGCAGATACAACATGCCAAAGTCTTCTACCTATATCTGTGCAGACTAAAAACAGTTTCTTTCAATTTATTTTGTCCAAAAAATTGCGAAGTTTACGGATTTTGTCTATATTTGCATCTGTTAACAACTATCATTTACTCTAATCTACTGAAAAACTCATCACCTTTTCTTTCGAGTGAGCCTTACTCGCATGTTCGCCCTTCTTATCGGCAGCCTGTAGGCCTTACTTGTTAGAGGGTGAATTATATCTGTTTGGCAGTAAGTTACTCCATGCATAGGTGAAACTTAACTATAAGGAAATATATAGTATGAAAGGATTGACCATTCTTGGCGCAATGACATTGCTTGGCATTGCTTCAGCTACCGCCGGAAAGAATCTTGTCGTCTCCGGCCCACAGGGCGCGACGGCATACCCACTCAACTCTATTCTGGAAATTGATTTCCAGGATGAGTCTATGGCGATCATCACTGATGATTCCCGGGATCTGATTCCTTACGATGATATTCAGACTATGTTTTTCAATGATGGCTTTGTAGCAATCCCCGAACTACAAGCAACCAAGTCCCTATACAAAAGCGGTACTTCCATCATCGCTTCCCCAGACGCTATGATCAGTATCTATAACCTGACAGGTATTGCCGTAGCCCACGGCTCCGGGATCCTGGACATAGCCACTCTTCCGGAAGGAATCTATATGGCTGTCTCACAAGGTAAAACCCTAAAATTCAGAAGATGATGGCGAGAAATATCATATTGGCAACTATACTTTCAGTTACCCTCTCCTTATCCTTGCCTTCATCAGCACAGGAAAACCCGGATGGCAACCGGATGATAATCCACCATGACGACGGAAGAACGGAGGTCTTGGTAGTAGACCAAATAGAGTCCATGCAAATCATCACCATACCGGATACCTATACGGCAATTGCACTGGATGATATAGATGAGTCTTCCGTAACAGCTCAATTCACCATGAGCGAAGGCTGCACTCGTTTCATCGCAGCTTGTACCCTTACCTCAAACGAAGAATGGCAACAAAATCCTGAGGACTATCTCCTTGAAAACTATACCTTCCAAGCTACTGCAGATGAAGCGTTCCGGTTCATCGACCTCGACCCATCATTGGAATACACCATTCTGACACTCGCTTTTGACCAGTTCGGCTTCCCATGCGAAGTGAAGTCAGCGACTTTCACCACCTCCGAGGCAATCCCCTCCGGACCTGTTGAAATCGGCTATTACCTCTATCGAGACGGCACCTGGAGTTCCCAGCTTAAGGATACAAAGACTCCGGTAGCCATAGTATTCTCAACGGATCCGGTCAGTGCTGACCGTGAACGAGGCTATACCCATGGTTACGCGGTTGCACTCAACGATATCCCAGAAATGGAATGGACCCTTGAAGCGGATCAGGATGAGAGCGGCGATTCATTTACCAGTACTGACGACGCAGACATAAATGACCGCGACGGACTTTCCCATACTCTCAAATTGTTAGAAAATCCAACTATCCATCCTGCGGCAGCAGCCGCAAGGGATTATGCTCCAACCCCGACCGGTACAAGCGGATGGTTCCTCCCGGCGGCAGGACAATTGATAGATATGCTGTGTGGACTCGGAGAGTTAGATCGCGCAGACCTTACACGCTCCCAGTCAGGGACTGCCGAATGGCCCAAGGAAATAGCGACCGAAGGTATCGGAAGGCTCAACGCCTGCCTCTCTACCGCCGGAGAAGGCAATTACTCCCCCCTGGCAATCTATAACTGGAGTTCCACCGAAAGGAGCGTAATGGCGGCTTTCTACCTGTATGCTAATCCATTACTCAATATCAGCTTACAGTCCTACAATAAGGATGCCAAGTTCGCAGTTCGACCTATAATCGCTTTCTGACCATGAAAAATATACTTCTTACCATATCATCCCTTTTGATCTGTATCGGTATAACTGCGAATGATCAGACGACCCGTAGAAGACTGATCATTAACGAGACCAACGGCTCTCAAAAAGTGTATGACATATCCCGCCTCAGCCGTATCACTTTCGATTCAGTCGAGACAGTAAAACCTCAGCTGGAGTTTATCTCAGCCAAAGGATTCAGTATGGAGGTATCCGTAACCTTACCGGAAGAAGCCTCAATGTACAGTATAGCGGTAGCAAAACCGGATGTCGAGGTCGAGGACTGGCCAGACTATATAATCCAAAATCGTATAGTCTCTGGCACCGAATCCGGAATTGTCGAACTCAGCGGCCTTTCCGAAAACACCGAATACAACATTGCTGCCCTCGCCTA
Organism: uncultured Sangeribacter sp.; assembly: GCA_964553075.1. Taxonomy (GTDB): domain Bacteria; phylum Bacteroidota; class Bacteroidia; order Bacteroidales; family Muribaculaceae; genus Lepagella. The sequence goes on from CAZKJP010000009.1 coordinate 17,187, forward strand.
CGATCGATATGAGATGCCAAGTGGTGTGGATGTAATAACGGCCTCGACTACAATGGCCGATGAATCGGAACTTCCAAAAGTGGGACATATCCTATATTCCGATGGATCATGGAGCAAACGGCGTCAGAACGGCAAGACCCCAATAGGTATAATATTCTCTACCGATCCCAGCGAATCAGACCGTGATGCCGGCTATACCCATGGCTATGCGTTGGCCCTGCGCAATGCAGCGGAAAAGATTTGCTGGACCGAAAACCCCGCTCCTCTCCAGACTGATTGGTATGCTTCCTCAGTGGCATACGGTTTCCAGACCGACATGAACGGTCTCACCCATACAGAAGTGCTTGAATCCAAAGGAATAGAGAATTTCCCGGCTGCGAAAGCTGCCTTAGAGTATACGGCTCCAGTCCCACCAACAAGTAGCGGCTGGTATCTACCATCCTCTGGCCAATGGTATGAGATTTGCGTAAATCTCGGAGGTTTAAACCCTGAAATGCCACGTCTGGGCGAGACAGAAGGTTACTGGAACGGTATGCAGGACTGCTCCAACTCCTTGATGATGATAAACGAATATCTATCCCTGACCGGAACCGGTAACTATGATAGGATAACCGTTCCAGCCGGAGACTACCAATGGTTCTGGACCTCTTCGGAGATGAGTACGGAGCAGGCATACGTGATTTTCTTCGATAACGACCAGTTGGTCGTTGAGATCGCAGGATATTTCAAGAATTACAGTTTCGCGAGCAACCGGGTTAGAGCCGTGTTAGCTTTCTGATTCAATTAATTGACATGCCGAAGGCATGCACCTACAGAACAATAAAGACACTATGTTTATACTTTTAATTATTCATTTATGAAAAAATTTCTATTATGCCTGCTGACAGGAATGGCCGCTTTGGGTGCTTCGGCATACGAAGTGGATTTCAATTCCCCGATCAGCACGAGCGATCTTGACTTCAAGGTCGCTCCGGGATGGAAACATCTCGTAGACCGAGGCTCTTATTCCTCGGATATCGTACATTACACTTACAAAAGCACCGGTGGCGTAGACAACTCCGGTTGCCTTTTAGTAGGAGAACAAGCTTACTATGATTATTGGGATGACTACGATGACATTCCTCTGTACGACCTCTTAGTGACCCCTCTGGTAAGCGGCAATGTAAGCATAGAGGTTAAGAAAGACAGTTCCTGGGGCGGCTCTATCACGTTCTACAAGGTCGCCATGGTCAATGGCAAATTGACCCGCATGGAAGAGATTCCCGTTCAAGACCCGGGTTTGACTACCCTGGATTATACTCTCGTGGAACTCCCCGCGATCGAGGAACCGACTATGATCGGTATCCGCGGCAACGAGGTTTACCTTGATAACTTCTACGCTGAGAATGCGGAAGTATCCCTGGATCCCAGCCTTAGCATCAGCACCCTCTCCGCCGGTCAATCCTCCGGCAAAGTTTACTGCGATGCCGACAACAATTTCACCCTCTCGGCTACTGTCAAGGTCAAGAACAATGGAGATGTAGACCTCTTCGCCGGTGAGGAAGGATACTGCGTAAGGATAGTCCTGATGAAAAAGGATGAAGCCGGTAACTATGTAGTAGACCGCGTTATCACTGAGCAACCTATAACCCAAGACCTGGCCATTGGAGAAGTAAGCAACGAGATCCAGATCTCAGCTTCAATTCCCGAAGATTCTATCGAACCTGAAGATGGCTCTGAGGAGAAGTCCCGTAGGTTTGATGTTCAGGAAGGCATAACAGGTTCCACCAAAATTCTTGGCAACTATACTCCTGTACCGTATAAGCCCATTCCGGTCTTCAAGGATGCCAATGGCAACACCATCAACACCGACAGCACTTTCGATCTCGGTCTCGTTCAGGGTGGCACCACTTACAAACTCAGTATCGGCAATGCCGGAGCAGCCCCGCTCGAAGTTAGCAGTATGACTATCGGAGGTGATCTCTTTACTGTCCCCGGTCTCGATTCATTCACCCTCGCTACGAGTGCAAGTATGGATATCGAGCTCCTCTTCTCTTCGGAAGTTGTCGGAGAGCAGACCGGCTCCATCACCTTCAACTGCGAAAACACCGAGGATTTCGTACTCAATCTGAAAGGGAATCTCCTTGATGCCTCTCTCTGGTATGTGAACTTCGAGGATGGAGAGATGCCGGCCAATATGATCGCACAGGGTACCTGGCAAACCAGCAATTCACTCGCATACGGTGATTTCGACTATTATGCTGTCAATAATTTCACCGGTGAAGGCGAGATGCTCATTTCCCCGCTCCTCATGGTCGGAGAAGGCGAGACATTGCGTTTCGACGCTGCCCGTAATTATGGTGGCACTTCCTTCCTTAATATCTATTATTCAGATGACCGTGAGAACTGGACATTGATCAGAAGCCTCTCTGCTGAGACAGAGAATGAAGAGGATTGGCTCACTGACGAATGCAGCGGATATGCCTGGGGTACTGCTACCAAGTATCTCTTCACTCCGTTTACAGTATCAGTACCGGCAGGCAATCACTACATCGCATTCGAAGCCGGCAATGCCCGCGTGACCAATATCCTCGGATTCAAGCCTGCAGAGGTAGCCATCGATCTCTACTTCACAAACGTTAATATGCCGGCTGTCGCTATGGTTAATAACGAATTCATCGCAAAAGCCACTGTCAAGAACCTGACTGCCAATACAGTAGAGGCAGGTTCCTATACCGTTGCGCTGATGAGCGGTGATCAGATCTTGGCTGAAGGGGAGGCACTGGAAATCCCGGGTCTTAGCTCTGTTGACTACGAGTTCTCCTTCATTCCGAACGAGATCAGCCTTCAGGAACTCTATGTACGCCTCATCGCCGGGGACTACGTTTGCGAAAGCCCGGCAACCGAGGTATCCTTCACCGAGGAACTCCTTGCACGTGAAGTTCAGGTAGGTGAAGTCAACGAGACTGACAATAAAAACTGTCCTCCGCTGGCACTCTATTATTATAAGAGCCAGAGCGAGACTATCTACAAAGCCGACCAGCTTGGTATTGCTGCTGGCACTAAGATCACACGCATCACCTTCTGCGGCAGAAGCTCTTACGACAAGACAGTCAATTCCCAACTGACAGTACGTTTCCAGAATACTTCTGATGAGGCTCCTACGGAAATCCTTCTAAATGAAGAGGCCCTGAATGAAATGACTACCGTCTATGACGACGCATACACATTCCAGGTTAGCGCTGCAAATGATCCGGTCCTCTCCATTACCCTTGCCGAGCCGTTCGAATATACCGGAGAGAATCTGAGAGTCGTATTCAATAGCGTACAACCCAGTGAGTTTGCTACAGTTTACTTCGAACTGGACAGCAACATTAAAGACCAAAGTATCGTACGCTATGCCGACGGTTCTCTTCCGGATTCATTCTCGCCCTGCTCTATGCCGGTAATGTATATGGAGGTAAGTATGGATGCTCCGACCCTCAGCGGTGTTATTACCGATTCTGATAACAATACTGTAGCTGATGCCGTTATCAAGCTCCAGAGCGGTGATGTAGTCTACACTGCTGTTTCTGATGAGAATGGTGAGTATGAGGTTCAGGTTATCCAGTATGAACGTGAATACACTCTGACAGTTACCGCAGCCGGATTCGAGCCCTATACCGAGACCGTAGTCTTCGATTCTCCGGAAGACAAAGTACTTAACATCTGTATCGGCGAACCAACAGGTGTCAACGCCCTGAAGTCTGAAGAAGGCGAAGAGGTAATCTTCGACCTCAATGGTGTAAGACTCCAGCAGAAGCCTGAGAAGGGTATGGTAATCATCAACGGCCAGACCCGAGTGATCCGCTAATTCCCCCTATCAATACAATTCAGCCGCCCTTCCCGGGGCGGCTGTTTTTTATTTGGATAGCTACCAATAACATATTGGTACGGCGCGAGACGCGCCTCCTCCCCAGTAAAAGCAGGCGAAATTCTTATACCTGCTAAGTTTTGGGATTACTATCCTTGGCCGGTAGCAGGCATTAACTGGGGAGGAGGCGCGTCCCGCGCCGTCTTTGTACTCTGCTGTTGAGTTTTCCCTGATTGTCGACAATTGAAACGGGGATATAAAAATCAAAGGAGCCTTTCTCACGAGAGGCTCCTAAGGTTGTCTTGCGAATCAAATTTTTCTACAAACCTAACATTAACGATTTCCTTGTCTTTGTGACATTGAATCCTCACGGACTCATTGTGGCCCTACTAACCATTAGGCCACGATACCTAATAACACTTTTAACTAACCTACTGAATCTTTTTTTACCTTGAGTGTCGCTCACCACGCGCTCGCAGGAGCGATCAACATTACGAATTTATTCAGTTCACTCAAGAGTCTGATATACTTTCAGACGGATTTTCAAGAGACCGAGGAAGACCGCCGGGCGGTCGTCTGAGACCTCTGTCTCTCCTTTCCGATTACAAAATTACAACGCAAACTCCGCGAGTGCAACTAATAAACCCTCTATGTAATGCCAAATATAAGTTATATAAACCGTAAACCATTGATAATCAACCTATATTTCCAACCGAAATATAAACCCTATATAAGGGGTTGCAAGGCCTATATCAACTAGTTTAACGCCTATTTTTTCGCTTAATCAGGTGCGATTTTCTGGGCTGAGACCCGGGTTACCTGCTTTTCAAATTCGTCTCGGTTTTGTGCCCGGTTGCGCATCCGGTTACGGTAGGCATAGACCGTCGAGACACTGTAATGAAGAACCTGGGCAATCCGCGTACTCTCGTTGACCCCTAACCTTACCAAGGCGTAGATCCGGAGTTCCGGGGTCAGCGGATTTCCCTCCTTCCAGCTTATCCTTTCATCCTCCTTCAGCAACTCATTCAGACCGCTGACAAAGTCAGGATATATATCCAAGAAAGCAGAGTCGAATATCCTGTAGAAGTCCGCATCTTCAGCCTCAGTGAACTTTCCGCTTTTCAGCATCTTCTTCAGACTCTCTATTTCTCCCGCGGCCAATTTGCGGTCCACCATACTCGTCAGGCTGTTCAGACGGTCTGCGTAGGAAGCGCACATGGATATGAAGTTACCAATGTATGAAGTCTGGAGCCAGGCTTTCTTCTCTAAGAGCAGTGCCTGCGCATGAAGCTGCTTGTGCTGACGGTAGACCATATATAGCAATACCGCGGCACCTATCATAATCAAGGTGATTATTCCCGCGTACACCACCAACTTGTTCTGAAAGGCTGTCATCTTGTCGTGATAAGCCTCATCGATACTGGGTACTATCTGGGAAACCAAGGAGGCACGCCATTTGATACCTCCGTTGGCTGCTTCTTGTAAGGAGATATTCACATACCGGTAGGCCTGATCTACATCCCCTGCCTTATAAAGGTAGGTTGCCAGCATGGGAAGGGCGAGACCATCGCGGATTCCGGAACGCAGGTCAGCTGCGGCTGCTTTAGCCAGGTAGATTGCCATACGTTCCTGATCTCCCTGGACTCGGTAAGCCATTGCGAGCTGGAAAGCGGTCATCGCATACAGGCGCGTGTTCGACGGTAGTGATTTAAGCAGAGCCATCTCCTGGCGCATCGCCGCCTCGTAATTCCCTTCCGTGGCATATTTCTCTCCGATCAGGAATTGACGCAGGGTGGATTTCTCGGGCAACACCGAAATCAGGGAGTCGTCATACTGCCGGTATTTGGCGCGCACCGTCTTCAAGAAGTCGCTGTTTTCATTCAGATATGCTATCAGATAGCCGTAGAGAGTCCTGCCGGCATAAAAGTATTTCTCTTTAAGTGCCGGAGTCATCGGCTGGCATTGCGCAACTTCGTTCAATTCATGCTCCCCTTCAGTAAAAAGTCCTAATGTGCCTAAGGTCGTAGCCCGAGCGGCACGCGCCATGGCGAGTAAGTCCTGATTATGGGATTTTAATGCCAAGTCTACCGATTGGGAGCTGTAATATAAGGAGGAATCAGCGTTAAAGAGCCGGTATTCATCGGCCAACTCTATTCCGCGGTCGATCTTTTTATTGCCGGATGAACGCAGGTAAAGTTCACGAAGTTGATTGAATTTCTCTTCATGTCGACGGTTCAGGGTAGGACGCTCCTTGATAAGATCGTCTATTACATGCAACTCGGAATCAAGAGCCGAATTAGTGGCTTCATCAGATTCGCATCCTCCTGAAAAAAGGAGCCCGAGTCCGAAAATCATTGCTACCACCACTACAGCTATATAGGAGAGTGGCAGAAGTCCTCGGCTTCCTCCTTTCCGGTTCTTTTTTGATATGGTTGTATTTCGTTTTGAGAAGATCAGCATGTATGAGTATTAGATATAGAAGCCGAAAAACGGCCTACAGTTTCGACCCCCACTCAATTCGCAATTTGAGATGACGGCCATGATTCGCAAAAAATCATCTTCCCCCGACAATGCAAAAATAATCCATATCTCGGACTTATCAAAGAATTTATTTATAAAATTAACATAAAATAATACTTTACACTCTTTTTTATTTGTTTACCGATCCTTTGGTTATCCGTTCACCCTCCAAAACAGGCATTTCGACATTCCTTTATTTCTCCACTTCCTCTGATATAGCGCGAAATTCCAGTCTTATTTAGTAATTTTGCATTATGAAGCATACCGCAGAATCTCTTTTGGCCGCTCTCGAGCCTTACCAATATAATCTGTTCCGTCTTTCCAACGGTTTGACATGCGTTCATCGGCAATCAAACTCCAGGGTCGCATACATAGGTGTGGCCATCAATGCCGGTACACGCGATGAGCCCACTGACTGCCAGGGCCTGGCCCATTTCGTTGAACATACCATCTTTAAAGGGACCGAAACCCGAAACTCCTGGCACATCTCGGACCGTATGGAATCCATCGGCGGGGAACTGAATGCATATACCTCGAAGGAGACGACCGTAATATATACCATCTCTCCGGCTCACGATCCCGAAAGAGCCATCGAATTGTTAGCTGATCTTATCTCGAATGCCTCTTTCCCGGAAGCGGAGCTGGAGAAGGAGAAGGAGGTGGTGATTGAGGAGATTAAAGGGGCGCTCGACAATCCGGCCGAGACTCTTTTCGATGAATTCGAACGCTTAGCCTATGAGGGGAATGCCTTGGGACGCGATATTTTAGGCACACCTGAATCGGTTCGGGCTCTTACGTCGGCTGATTGTCGCGATTTCGTTACCCGTCTATATACTCCGGGAGAAATGGTGCTCTTCGTCCAATCTCCGGATCCTCTTGTCCGGATAGAGCGGTTGGCAGAGAAGCATTTCGGGCCTCTTTCACGCCCCGACATGCCCCGGCATCGCATTGCGCCGGCTGCCCCTGGCGCGTTCGACCGCGTGAACGACCGTAATGGCTTCCAGGCCCATACCCTGATCGGGGCGACTGCTTTCAAGCGCACGGATCCGAGACGCTATGGGTTGCTACTATATAATAGCTACTTAGCAGGACCATCCATGAACTCGCGCCTTAACCAGGAGTTGCGCGAACGCCGAGGCTTGGTATATACGGTAGACAGTTCTGTATCCATGCTCAGCGACTGCGGGATGGAATACATATATTTCGGGGCTGACAAGGAGGCGGTAGCTAAGTGTATGCGTATTGTCTACCGGGAACTGGAGAAATTGGCCGAAAAGCCCTTATCAACTACTGCTTTCGAAAAGATAAAAAAGCAATATTGCGGTCAGTTATTGGTTAACAGTGACAATCTTGAGGCTTCGGCTATGTCGATGGGTAAGAGTGTGTTGTTCTACGGGGAGGTGCATGACGCGGCCACTACAGCCCGCGGAGTCTGCGATCTCACCGCCGATGATTTCTTATCCATAGCCCGGATGATTGCTGACAATAGCGGCCATCGCCTTACACTTTGCTGATCTTATCCATTATTGATCTTACCCATAGTTAATCTTACTTTTCGCTGATTATGAAGATAGCTGATCTGGATTTAGGGACGAAGCCGGTATTGCTGGCCCCGATGGAGGATGTAACGGATGCTCAGTTCCGGCTAATGTGTCGCGAACAGGGCGCGGCTATGGTATATACCGAATTTGTATCGGCTGAGGCCTTGGTACGCAATGTCGCTTCTACATGCCGGAAACTGGAGATAAACGATCAGGAGCGTCCGGTGGCGATCCAGATTTATGGGCGCGAGCCGGAGGCGATGGTAGAAGCCGCCAAGATAGTCGAACAGGCCGGTCCCGATATTATCGATATCAATTTCGGATGCCCGGTCAAGAAAGTGGCCCAAAAAGGAGCCGGTGCGGGTATGTTGCGCGATATACCCAAGATGCTCGATATTACCCGGAGGGTAGTCCAGGGGGTCTCTACTCCTGTTACGGTCAAGACGCGGTTGGGCTGGGATGCTGAAAACAAGATAATTACCGATTTAGGTCCGCGGCTTCAGGATTGCGGGATAAAGGCTCTGACTGTACATGGACGGACCCGCTCTCAGATGTACACCGGCGAGGCCGACTGGTCCCTTATCGGGGAGCTGAAGGCTGACCCGCGAATGGAGATACCTATTATCGGCAACGGTGATATCTGTACTCCGGAACAGGCTGCCAATGCTTTCGAGCAATATGGAGTGGATGCCGTAATGGTAGGACGCGCTTCTTTTGGCGCGCCTTGGATTTTCCATGATATGCGCCAGTTTCTTGATACCGGTTCCTATACTCCATTATCTACTGCTGAGAAATTGGGGATGCTCTTGCGTCAGATCCACGAATCGGTAGAGCGTATCGATGAGGTACGCGGCATCTTGCATATCCGCAGACACTTGGCGGCCACTCCACTTTTCAAGGGACTCCCCAATTTCCGGCAGACAAGGATCGCCCTGTTACGGGCCGGCAAGTTGGCCGAAGTCGAGCAGATCCTTGAGGAGATCCGCAATAATTTCCTCTCCGATTAATGCACCGTCTGATAATTTGCCCCGCCCGGGTGAACTTTATACACTATTCTATCATTAATTCAACAAAAGGATTCCGTTGAACTATAGAAAATGAAAAAAATACTACTTCTCGCTTTAGCGATCTTCTCTTTTTTTCCCTTTATAAATGGTGCGGAATATCATCGTGCCTTAGGGGAGTTCACAAAGATTACAGTAATCGACTCAATACCGGTCGTATACCGCAATGTGCCTGATTCCACAGGCTCTGTAGCGTTCAACTGTCCGCCGGAGATCGCTGATGCCCTGCTGATCTCAGCTGACCACGGTGAGCTGAAGCTGCGTATCGCTACTGAATCTGTAGGGCGCAAGGAGATACCTACGGTTTACGTCTATTCCCGTTTCCTCACGGAGGTCTCAAACCAGAATACCGCTGTAATGCAGATAAATAAGCCGGCTCCCGGTCCATCCTTCAAGATTACGCAGATGGGCAACGGGAAAGTGGAGGTAACGGGCATTAATGCCAATTCTGTAAAGGCTAAGATCTCCACCGGCAACGGCACCATTGCCATCGACGGTGAATGTGAGACGGCCAAGTACGAGTTGGTCGGTACCGGTACCATCCAGGCTGATGACCTCAAAGCCCAGACAGTTGAGTGCAAGTGCCTCGGAGGAGGAACGATCGGATGCTGGCCGGAGACTACCCTGAGAGTCCAGTGTCTGGGATCGACCAAGATATATTACAAAGGTGAACCCTCTATCAAGAAGCGGGGCGGGGGAAAGCTTATCCCAATTGAGTAATTACCTCATTTAAAAGTCTTCCTCCTCAAAACTATTACACTTGAGTCTTAAGACCGCAACCGCGAGTACCCTGAAATGGAATACTATAGACCGCCTGAGTTCCCAGGTGGTCTTTGCTGCTGTCGGCATAGTCCTGGCAAACGAGTTGAGCCGCGAGGATTTCGGTATCGTCGGGGCTCTTTATATTTTTCAGGCCTTCGCCCTGGTCTTTGTAGACAGTGGTTTCGGAGCTGCCCTACTGCGTCTCAAAAGGGCGACTCGCGAGGACTATTCTACTGTTTTCTGGTTCAACCTCTCTGTCTCGGTACTGATATATGTAATCTTATGGTTTGCGACCCCTTCCATCTCTCATTTCTTCAATGTGGGAGACCGGTTGGTACCTTATTCAAAGGTTATGTTTCTCTCCTTTGTCCTCAATGGTTTAGGGATTGTACAGACTAACCGTCTGATGAAGAAGATGCGTGTTCAGAAGATCGCAATTTCCAACATCGCGGGACTCGCTTTGGGGGGCGGAATCGGGGTATGGCTCGCCCTCACGGGCGCCGGTGCCTGGGCTTTGGTATGGCAGACGGTCGCCCAAGCCGGAATACGTAATCTTCTACTCTGGATAATCGGCGGATGGTGGCCATCTTTTATTGTCTCGCGGGTGTCGTTCAGCAAGATATGGCGGGTCGGACTCAGTGTATTCTCCTCCTCTTTCCTTAACACGCTGTTTCTCAACATCTATAATCTGGTGATTGGCCGCTGGTACTCATTGGTGGCTTTGGGTGTCTATACTCAGGCTGACAAATGGAGTAAGATGGGGAGTGCGTCTATCTCTCAGATACTTACTTCTTCCTTCGTACCCCTGTTAGCCCGGGTCCAAGACCGTCCGGAGGACTTCCGGCGTTATGTCGGCCGCATAAATCGTTTCACGGTTTTCCTATCCCTCCCTTTCCTGTTAGGTCTGGCTACCTTAGCGGCCCCGATTTTCCATTTCCTTTTCGGCAACAAGTGGGACGATGCAATCCCGCTGTTCCAGATATTGGCTATACGGGGTGTACCGGTGGTTTTAGTCTCACTGCTCGGGAATTACCTGCTGGCTTTGGGTTATGGACGGTCGTTGGTAATTGTAGAGGTGGTAAAGGATGCGTTGCTTATCGCTGCTATCTTCGCTACTATCTGGGGCCGTAATATAGAATTATTAGTTTGGGGACAAATGTGGGCTTCGCTGTTGACCTACTTCATTGTCTTGGGTTTGACTTGCCGCAATACCGGATATTCCTTGAGGTTTATGACCTTAGGCTGGCTACCGTTCTTATGGATAACTATCGCTGCTTGTGCGGCCGCCTGGGGGATAACGCTGGCCATGCACTCTGCCCCGGCTTTCCTTTCCCTGCTGGCAGGGGGCGTAGTAGGAATCGGGGTATATATACTGCTGCTTTATATGTTCAAAATCCCGGAATTGAAAGAAGCCCTGACCGCCATAAAAGGGAAACTACGCTGATTTTTCATGTGTCAGAGCCTGAATTAAGCTATTTTTACTATCCCTCTATAATCACATTAGGCTATTTTTCGTTAAATTTGCATTTTCAGACCCCGTCTTATAAAATCAAAGATACACCAAGGCGGGGATAAATGAGAAAATAATCAACGAAATCCAAGTGATTACCAAGCGTTACAATCTTATAAACAATCTTGGAGGCTGGTTGGTCTTCCTGATTGCGTTGGCTACTTATTGGCTGACACTGGAGCCGACAGCCTCTTATTGGGACTGCGGCGAGTTTATTATCCAGGCTGACAAGCTTGAAGTCGGCCATCCGCCGGGCAACCCTATCTTCATGCTCACGGCACGTTTCTTTGCTAATTTTGCCCCATCGGTCGAGTATGTCTCGGTTATGGTGAATGCCATGAGCGGTCTGCTCAGTGCCCTTACCATATTGCTCCTTTTCTGGACTATAACCCACCTTACCAGGGCCCTGCTGACGCGCCGGGACCTGAACCGTGGTATTTCCCGCTCAAAGATGATCGCAATAATGGGCGCGGGCCTTGTCGGGTCATTGGCTTACTGCTGGAGCGACACTTTCTGGTTTTCGGCGGTAGAGGGTGAAGTTTACGCTTTCTCTTCTTTCTGTACCGCCCTGGTATTCTGGCTGATATTGAAATGGGAGAACCGTGCTGACGAGCCTCATTCAGACCGCTATCTGATTCTGATAGCCTATATTATCGGTGTCAGCGTGGCTGTCCATCTACTTAACCTCCTCTGTATCCCGGCGATCGTACTTGTCTTCGCATACCGTAAGATAAAGGACATGAACCTTGTGAAGTCCCTGATAGCGTTGGCGGTATCTTTCGCCATAATCGTGGTCGTGCTCTACGGTCTTGTACCGGGATTCATCAAGGTTGCCCAGCTTTTCGAGCTGTTCTTTGTCAATGACCTCGGTCTGGGATATAATTCGGGAGCCTTGGCCTATGCCATTGTAACCGTAATCATTTTCGCGTGGGCGATCTACGCGCTGCGCCGTCAGAAATCTCCCAATTCGATACGCATTCCTTTCGTATGCGTCCTGCTTATTTCCGGGGCTTTCTGGTTCGGGGATTCGATATGGTGGCTTATAATCCTGACTGCGGCTGCCGGCGTGGCCTTATGGGTGGTATTCAAGGACCGTCTCCCGGTACGTTGGATCAATATCGCAACTTGGAGTATCGCTGTCATCTTTATAGGCTATTCCAGCTACGCCCTGATACTGATCCGCTCCTCGGCTGACACTCCGATGAATCAGAACTCGCCTGACAATGTGTTCGACTTGGCTTCCTACCTTAACCGCGAGCAATATGGCGAGAATCCGCTGCTTTATGGCGAGACTCTCAATTCGGCTCCTATGAAGCGGCTGGTAGGTGTATATACCGATACTGTAGCTACCTACGATGACGGGACCCCGGTAGTACTGACCACTCCCCAATATGAGACGATCGTAGACCCGGGCAAGCCGATGTATGCCAAGGCTGTCGGAACGTCGGTACCGACCTCCGAGTACGGCTTCCTGACCTCCG
>CAZKJP010000009.1:29996-44374 GCA_964553075.1 uncultured Sangeribacter sp.
GACCTCCGAGTACGGCTTCCTGACCTCCGGAGATCAGGCCCATAATGCCTCGCTTATACAGGGGTCGCGTCCGGCTTACGTCAAGCGGGACTACAAGCCCGTAACCAAGATGAATCCGGAGCTCAATATGCTCTTCCCGCGTATATACAGCCGTATGCATCGTTCGATGTATTCAACTTGGGTTGACCTCGACACGCTCGGCGGTTCCTTAGAGGAGCTTCATGCCCTCGACCAGGATGGCAATAAGGTAGTGGAGTTCGATATTTCGGCCCAGCCTGAGTATAATGAGTATACCGGGGTACTTTCATACCCTGTGAAGCGTGCCTTCAAACCCGGATTCCTCCAGAATCTGAGCTACTTCTTCAATTACCAGCTGAACCACATGTACACCCGCTATTTCATGTGGAACTTCGCCGGACGCCAGAATGATATCCTCAACCAGCAGGGTGAGCTGGATGCCGGCAACTGGATCTCGGGTATACCTTTCATCGACAATGCCCGTCTGGGCGACCAGTCGTTACTACCCGATGACTTAGGCAAGAACAATCCCGGCCACAATAAGTATTATATGCTGCCGCTTATCTTAGGACTCTTGGGTCTTCTCTGGCAATCTTTCGCCGGCAAGAAGGGTATCGAGCAGTTCTGGGTAGTTTTCTTCCTGTTCTTCATGACGGGAGTTGCGATCGTTCTTTACCTCAACCAGCCCCCGATGCAGCCTCGTGAGCGTGATTATGCCTTCGCGGGTTCTTTCTACGCTTTTGCGATATGGATAGGTATGGGGGTTGCCGGACTCTGGAGCCTGCTGATGCTCGGGGTGCGCAAATCGCGCAAGAAGATCGGAAATGCCGGTACTTATACAGCTGCCGTAGCTGCCCTGATGGGATTGGTAGTACCTTTGCAGATGGTTTCCCAGACCTGGGATGATCATGACCGTTCGGGACGTTATGCCGCGCGTGATTATGCTATCAACTATCTGGAGAGCCTGGAACCGAATGCGATTGTGTTCTGCAATGGCGACAATGATACTTTCCCCCTCTGGTATGCCCAGGAAGTGGAGGGTGTGCGTCCGGATGTGAAGATTGTCAACCTCAGCTACCTCAACTCAGACTGGTATGCCAACCAGATGCGTCTCCCCAGTTATACGGCACCGGGTATAGATTTCACCGGCACACGCGAGAATATCGCTTACGGTAGAGCCGACGTTACCCTGTTGGGACCTGATACGGCTCCGGCAGACCTTCTGGAGTCCATCAAGGCGGTATACGCAGGATATGGACGCGACAGCTACCAATACCCGACGCTTCCTTCTAAGGTAATCCGTATTCCGGTAGACCGTCAGGCTGTGATAGCACGCGGCCTTGTAGCTCCTGAGGATACGGTGTGTATCGAGGATTATATTACGGTTGACCTGAGCCAGACGGAAGCCTACCGTAAGAAGGGTTACATATCCTTAGGCGAGCTGCTGATGCTCGATATAATCGCTACCAATGCTGCCAATGGCTGGCAACGCCCGATCTATTGGGCTATGACGGTTGGTAATGAGTATCACCTCGGTCTGACTCCCTATCTGCGCTCTACGGGCATGACCCATCAGATTGTACCGACACGTCAGGCGGAGATGGCTTCGCGTACCGACCGTGCATACGATGTAGTTACCAAGAAATACCGTTGGGGTGGCGCCGACAATAGTTCTTTCCTCAATTCTCCCTATTTCGATGAGACGGCAAGGAGGATGTTGATGTCTGTGCGTTCTTCGATGGTGGATTTGGCTACCCAACTGTTGGCCGACGGTGACCGCAAGGCGGATGCCGGAGACAAGAAGGGAGCGGATGTGGATTACCGCAAGTCGCTCCAGGTTCTCGATCTGCTGATGTCCAAGACTCCGGAGAGTGTCTCTTCCCTCAATATCTCGAATGCACTGACTATTGCCCAGATTTATTGTGAGTTGGGCAATGCCGATACTCTCGGTGATAAGGAAGCGCGTAAGAAGGGCCTTGCAATCTTGAAGAACCAGCTGGAGCGTTACGCTCCATACGTAAGGTATGCCTTGGCTATGAATATGCAGTTCGGGCGCCCCTCGCTCACATACGAGAGCCAGCTGCTCCCCTACCAGTACCAGCGTATAGTAGACCTCTACGTAAAGTATGGCGGTAAGAAGGAGACCGCGGACCAGATAATGAAGAAGTATTCCCTCGACCCGGAGATGATTAAGAATTACTATAATTCCTATACCAATGCCGGCGGTGGAGCCTTGGAGGGCGAAGGGGGTGCTGAGGATGCTCCTATCACAAAAGAGGAGCTGGCTCGGGAAATCGGTCTATGGAGCGAGGTGGCCAATGAATTGGCTTCCCTCTCGCCGGCTGATTATGCGAATACTTCAGCTGACGAGCGTATGATCGACTCTGCTCTCTGGACCCTGGTGGAATATTATCTCGGTCAGGGTGGCTCGGAAGAGGAACTGATGAAGAACCCGAATTTCCAGAAGCTCGATAAGGAGAGATCCAAGCGTCTGAGCGCAGCCAAAGGTGAGTGATTTCACGGTTGAATAATCTAAGGTAGCGAGCTGATAAGGTAGAGTGAGTCCATGATCATCGAGAGGCTTCCGAAAATGCTCAGGGCACTTCTTCCCCCGGGTCTGTTCCGGGTCGGGGAGACTCAGAAGAGGGTCTATCTCACTTTTGACGATGGACCCATACCGGAAGCGACTCCTGAGATCCTGGATATCCTGGACCGTTACGGGGTAAAGGCAACCTTCTTCATGGTCGGAGACAATGTCAGGAAATATCCTGAGATTGCTCGCGAGGTGATCGACCGCGGACACGCGGTTGGGAATCATACCTACCATCATATAAAGGCCCTTCCGACATCTCCGGAGGAGTACCGTCGGGAAGTGATGGATCCCCATAATCCGGAGACCAGGCTCTTCCGTCCTCCTCACGGATGGATCAGCCGCCGGCAATGGGCCCTGCTGCGCCGGGAGGGTTTCAAGTTGATATTCTATGATCTGATAACCCGCGACTACTCTAAATATGTGGATGCGGATAGGGTTGTAAGGAATGTCAAGCGTTATACCCGTCCCGGGTCGATAATCGTCTTCCATGACTCCTTGAAGAGTATCGACAAACTACGCACTGCCCTCCCCGTCTCTATCGAATGGCTGAAATCAGAAGGTTATGACTTCGGTCTACTGGAATAGTCCCCTCAATAACTCCAATTTCTCCAATAACTCCAAAATTCCAAATTAAAATGAGTAAGAAAGTACTTATCGTCGGAGCCGGTGGCTTTATAGGCTCTTTTTTGGTCCGTGAGGCCCTTGACCGGGGTTTCGAGGTATGGGCCGGTGTGCGTGCCTCTACTTCGCGCAAGTATCTGACAGATCCGGCGATACATTTCTTGGTACTCGATTTCGATGAGCCGGTCTCTCTGGCTCCGGCTTTGAAAGCGGCTCTTCCGGAGGGAGAGAAATGGGATTATATAGTTTATAACTTGGGGGCTACCAAATGTGTCCGGTTCCTGGATTTTTCGCGGATCAATTACCAATATCTGCGCGATTTCACCGATGCCTTGAAGCAATCAGATATGGTACCGGAGAAACTGCTCTACATGAGCTCCCTCTCGGCTCTCGGACCGGGTGATGAGAAGAACTATACCCCCTTCAACGACTCCGTTTTGCCGGGTCCGAATACCCGTTACGGTTCCTCGAAGCTGAAAGCGGAGATGTGGCTCGCTATGAGCGGCCTCCCCTACATCATTTTCCGCCCCACGGGTCTTTACGGGCCGAGGGACCATGATTATTTCCTGATGTTCAAGTCCATTGCTGACGGTTTTGACTTTTCGGTCGGATTCCGGCGTCAGGAATTGACTTTCCTCTATGCCTCAGACTTGGCTGCGGCTGTTTTCGATGCCTTGGAGAAGGCGCCGGCCAAGGAGACTTATAACCTTGCCCATCCCGCGGTCTGGACCCAGTCTGATTTCCGCAAGATGGTACAGAAGGAGCTCGGAAAGAAGTTCGTGATTCCTCTGCGCTTGCCTTTGGGAATCGTGAAGGCGGCTTGTGCTCTCTCGGAGAAGATAGGAGCGGCTACCGGGAAACCTTCTACTTTAAACTCGGACAAGTATAACATCCTGCGCCAACGTAACTGGACGGTGGATGTCTCTAAGGCCCAACGTGATTTCGGGTTCAGCCCGAAAGTGGATCTCCCGGAGGGTGTACAGCTGTGCGCTCAATGGTATCGCGAAAACGGGTGGCTGAAATGAGTAAATAAGTTCAATCTACTTCTATTATGCCGGAAGCATCAGATTCATTGACCCTTGCAGGAAACGCTTTGGCTTTGGACTCATTAGCCGTAGACTCACTGCAGCTCTATACGGAGCCGCAATGGGGCGTTACCTTGCAGGCTCCTCCGCGTCCGGAGCCTGTGGCGGTAGACCATCCGGCTGCCATACGCGATGACGCGGCTTCCTGGCTGACCTTACTTCTTCTTATCCCGTTTGTGATCATCGGTATAAAGATGAAGAATACCTCCCGGTTTATCGCCTCGCTGTTTCAGGATCTGACCTCTATCCGGGAACGCCATAGTATCTTCGATACGACGGTCCGCGAGACCTCCATGCTATTCTGGCTCATTACCCTGACCACCGTTGCGGGCGGCGTACTGTTAGGAACAGCGACTTTACCCACAGCCTTACCTCCGGGTCATCCCCTTCCTCCACCTCTGGAATGGATAACGAGCGGCGGGACTCCGGAATGGCTCTCGGGCGTACCTTACTCGCTTCTTCATTCCTTGGTGTGCATAATCCTGATGACGGCCTACATGTTCTTTATCTGGATCGCCTACATGGTAGCCGGAAGGGTATTCGAGACCGCGGTCGCTACCCATCTTTGGATCCAGGGCTTCGCTGCCTCGATGGGACTTTTGGGATTGCTGCTGTTGCCCTTGGCCCTGATCGCCATCAGTATGCCGGAGTGGACCTACACGCTCGTGATTATCGCGGTCGTGGCTTTCATTTTGGCCAAAATTACATTTATTTGGAAGGGTTTTAGAATTTTTTGCTCTAAAGGGGCTTCGTGGGTGCTTTTTTTATACTACCTTTGCAGTTTAGAAGTGGTACCGGTGATTTTAGTCATCGCAGCCGCCTCTTTCCGAGGATGATTTTCTCCCTCATCCTCTAAATTTTTAATAGTATCTACCCCCGTTTGGAAGACAATGTCTTACCAATCCCGATATTTTTGGATTTTCCGAAATTCCGGGTTTGACCAAATCGGGGGAAAAGTGTTATTAACACAGATATGAAAATAAAAAAAGTACTTGTATCCCAGCCACAGCCGGAATCCGGCCTCAATATCTATAGCGCGCTTGCCGAGAAGTATGGACTTGATATCACCTTCCGTCCTTTCGTGAAGATCGAAGGATTGACGGCTAAAGAATACAGAGCCCAGAAAATCAACATCGGCAACTTCACCGCCGTGGTCTTTAACTCCAGGAACGCTATCGACAATTTCTTCCGCTTGGCTCAGGAGACCCGTGTCCAGATCCCGGATACGATGAAATATTTCTGTACCTCAGAGGCCATAGCCCATTATCTCCAGAAATATATCGTATACCGCAAGCGCAAGATCAGCTTCGGGACCTCCGGCAAACTGGATGACCCTCAGCTGACGGCCGCAATTATGAAAAACAAGAATGAGAAATTCATATTCCCGGTAGCGGATGTACATAAGGTCCAGGCCCCCTATCTCGATGACGGCACTGTAAATTGCACCAAGGCAATAATGTTCCGCACTGTAAGCAATGACTTCACAGAGGATGAGCCGTTTGATTATGACTGCGTGCTCTTCTTCTCTCCTGCCGGGGTCCAGGCTATGAAGAAGAATTTCCCTGACATTACGGCTGAGAACCAGAAGATGGTGATCGGCGCCTTAGGATCAGCTACGGCCAAGGCCGTAACCGACGAAGGTCTCCGTCTCGACATTCAGGTACCCTCTCCCGGTGTTCCCTCCATGACCGTAGGCCTCGAGAAATATATCGAGGAACACGCCGACGAACCGGAAGAATGACGGGGTCGGTTTTCTGATCCCTGTCTCCTAATTACCGGAGGACATGGAGGCAAGTTTGCGAAGGTAGGAGGGGGTAGGCTCGGTGATCCCTATCTTCTTACGGATATTGCGCTTTACTACCTCTACCGTCCTTACTGACCGGTTGGTCATCATCGCGATCTCCTTATTCGATAGCCCTACCAATATGAAGGCGCACATCCTTACCTCACCCTTGGTAAGATCCGGATGACGCTGGTAGAGATTATTGAAGAAGGATTGATTCACACTCTCGAAATAGGTCCGGAAGATCTCCCAGATATTGTTCTGCTGGTCCAGTTCCCTAACGGTTGTCTTAATCTCAGACAACCGTTTGCTGTCTTGTACCGAACCATTCTCGGCTGTCTCCTTGATACTGTTCAGAGCCTCCGTTAACCGCGCCATATACATTGTCATCGAAGCCAGCTCACGGTTTCTTGCCGAAAGGGATTCGGCTGTCTCCCTAAGTTCATCCTGATGCTGGGATTCGTTGGCTGTGATGGTATCGGCCAAGTTATTCACCTCAAGTTTGGATTTCTTGAATCTCGACCACAGGTAGATAGATACAGCGGCCACTATAAGGAGAATCAAGGTAACGGCGCAGATTATCAGCAGGCGCTGTTTGCTCTCGGACTGTAACCCGGTGATGATCTGACGGTTCTTGTCATTCTCAAACCGGCTTGCCAACCCTTCCGCTTCCCATATTACGGAAGCGTTATATAAGGAGTCCTTTACGGTCAGCATCCTCTCCAAGGTCTCTATCCGTCGGTCACGGTCTGAGGCAGAGGCATAGAAGCGTGCCAGCTCTTGGAGATAACCTACCTCGCTCGGCGTACCGGATATTTTCTGTACTACATCCTTATACTTGTCTAAGAGAGCCGGTATCTCACTGCCACGCTTTCGGTCCAACAGAAATTTCATATACTGGATCAGCACAGCCACCTTATTAAAGGATTCAGTCTTTATATCCAGAGCTTTGTGTATATAATCCTCTGCTATTTGGGGTTCTCCCCTACGGTCGGCGACCTCGGCATACTGGTTGTAAAGCATCAGCTTCCCTTCGGGCCATTCTATGAACCCTTCCCCTTTTTTCAAATCCGAATATCCGGCGTCTATTGAGTCCATCCTAAGCATGTCGCCTGAAGAGCAGATATACAGCACACCTTTAAGGCGATCTTTCTGCGCTTTTGTAAACCGGGGAGAGACGGGTACTGCCTCCAATTCATGCTGTGCCTGCCGGATATGCTTTACCGCGAGATGATTGTTTTCGGCTACCCCATAAAAGTCCCGAAGCAAGATATGGGCCTGAACGTTGACATATCGCATGTAATCCGGTTTCGGGTCTTCCAGTATCGCGTATGCATCCTCTAAGGCACCCCGATAATTGCTCAGGGTGAATTTCATGACAGCGATCTTCAAACGGGTCTGGAATTTCAATTGGATAGAATCCTCGGGGAGGGCATCTCTCAGGGTCTGGTACGTTTCCAGACATTCGCGGTACTTCCCTAAGTCAGACAAAAGATCCGCCTTTTTCAGATAGAGGCTGAATTGATGGTCAGGATCATATTTTATCAAACTGTCTATTACCCCTACCCGCTCTTCATTGGTCAGATTTGACTCAGCAAGCTGAGTCTGATAATAGTCCTTCCTCAACCCCCGCGAATCGGGGGCTGCCAAGGCGGAAAATGCAATCAAAAGAAGCACACATGTGGGTAAAAAGTGTTTCATCCCTCTAATTTATAAAAAATTTATGGATTTTTCATAAAAACGCGCGAGAATCGCTTTTCAATTCCGCAGATGCCCCTACACCCCATAATCCGGCCATTTCAGAGTCCCTTAATTAGGGTCGTCAGCTACTTAGAAACCCCCTTTTTTACTATTTTTCGTTAATTACAAACATCTGATTTTAAAATAATTGTCCAAATATAAGTATTTATTATCCCTACTTAGAGGGACGCATAGCGAGTATTTAAGTATAACCGCTCTTGCTGCCCCTATTATTAGAGGCTAAATTTGCTTTATGAAGTTCGGCATGGAGCCGTTAAGTCCGGACATCCGGCTACATTCCCCGGCTTCTTTTTAATCCATTAAATAATCTACATTATGAGCAAATTATTACCCATATTGCTGTCTATGTCACTGACGTTGGCAGCCACAGCCGCGGGGCCCGTCGCTAACCACGGGAAAAGGGCTGTAGGGGAGAAAGTCCATAAGCCTGTGACTCTGGTCAATCGGCAGGCGCAACCGGCTCCCGAAGGTAAAAATCCACTTGATTATTATAAGATGCGGACCGATGCCAGTCCTCTCGGCAAGGGACTCAAGACACCTCCAAAGAATCTGAAGGGAATGAACCTAAGGCCGGCTTCAAAGGAACAGCGCAAAAGCAATGTTCAGATCAATCCCGACTTGGAACTGTGGGGAGAGGTAGTTAGTGCCGACGGTTGGCCATCGTTTAACCCGCCGCGAGGTTACTACTCCATTCCTCTCTCAGACGACCAGGAAATGGAACTCCAGTTCCGTTTCGTTCCCCCCTACTACGGCATCCGCGACAACTACGACGGCACCTACTCCGCTGTATACCATGAAATGTCCCCAAATGGCAAGCAGGTACCTTTTTTAGATAAAATCAGACAATCCGACGGGATGCGTTATGACTGGGAGGATATATCCCATTCAGCTATTCCTCTTACTTGTGCTTTAGATCCCGTCACTGATGAACTTTACGGCTATTTTTATGATGATTCCTATGACGATGAGTTTATCACTCATAAAATTCATTGGGGTAGGGCAGATTGGGAAAGTGGGAAAAGTACAATTATTAGAGAGTTACCTTCAGAAGAAATGCCAATGATGAGTGTATCTGCTGATAATGAAGGTAATTTTTACGGGGTTAGTGCTGATCTCACCGGATTATACAAGATAGACAAAGAAACCGGTATTACCAGACTTCTACATACATTTACTGAGCCTCTACCAGGGAACCTACTCGCAGGAGGAGCATTGGATCCAGAAACAGGTACATATTACCAAACATGGGCTACCTCTGATTATAGAGCCGGTATGTATGCAATTGACATAGCTACAGGTGAGACAACTCCTGTTTGCTCATTCCCAAATGGTGAAGAAATATTATGTCTTCATGTACATCGTCCCCTTGCGGAAAACCTCGCTCCGGCAGCTCCTGTTTTCACCGCTACTTGCAGTGAAGGATCTCAGACAGTTGATTTCTCCCTTATCGCTCCGATGACTCATTTTGACGGGTCTGAGAACTATGATGAGATGAATTATGAGATTTCCATGAATGGAGAAGTCATCGCCAGTGGTTATGCTTTATGGGGCGATGAAATATGGGAGTCAATCGAGATTCCGACTACCGGATACGTTAACTTTATCGCAACAGTCTCCAATGAATATGGAACCTCTCCGAAAGCACGTGCACGTTGTTTCGTGGGTCAAGGAGCTGCTGCCGCTCCCGATAATGTACATCTTGCATGGGATAATGGAGTAGCAACAATGACGTGGGATCCGGTAACATCTTCCGGTGACGGTGGTTACTTAAATCCCGATATGGTAACATATACTGTTACCGATGAAAATGGCGCGGTACTTTCTGAAAATCAATCAACCACCACATTTATTGCCAATGTACCAGAACGCGACGAAGTGTTCACTTTCAAATATTTCGTTCAATCTTCTTACAATAACACCAAATCACCTATTATAGCATCCAATGCTGTCTGTGTAGGATCATTCAATGCCCCGGTTAAATTTGATTTAGAGAATAAGGATATTTTTGATATCCATACTGTTATAAATGCTAATCAGGATCCATTTACATGGGAACATAGAGAAGTTGGTGCCTTTACCTATTCATGGAATGCTAATGACTGGTTTATATCCCCTGCCATACGCATGGAAAAGGGGAAAGCATATAAATTAATCCTTGAAGCCCATCCTTTAAATTGGGGTTCACCGGAATGCTTTGAAGTCAAGGCTGGTTTAAATCCGACTATAGATGGAATGACAATTGATGTATTGGGACCAACGGTAACTTATAGAGGAACCAATTTGGATCCGTTCGAAGCCTATGTTATTCCACAATCAGACGGTATATATTACATCGGGTTCCATGTAATTTCAGATGGAGATGGATATTCATTTGCAATTCCTGAGTACGAGATTGGAAGTCCGCAGGATGCAAATAAACCCAAAGGGATAAACAATTTGACGCTCGAATCCAGTACCTGGGGTTTCTGGGAAGCTGAGATCGCTTTCGATATGCCGGAAAGAACTATTGGAGAGCTACCTATTACAGATAATGTTACCGTAAAAATATATCGGGATGGTACGGAGGTTCAGACAGTGACCGATGCACCTGGAACTCGTGTTTTTCTTAACGATGAGGTTTCCGGAAATGGTATTTATACCTACAAGTTTACCTCTTTCAATTCGGAAGGCTTAGAAGGAGAATCCGTAATCGAGGAAGTGTATATCGGTGCTCGTATTCCTGCTGAACCTCAAAACATAAAGATGAGGGAAATCGATACTGATACCTACGAACTTACATGGGATCCCATTACTACTGATATTTATGGTGATCCTATCAATCCTGAAGATATAGAATACGAAATCCTTTTTACTGGACTTGGACAAGGGGGTCAACCTTACCCTGTCGCCCTCGCTGGAACTACTACCGACACCACATTTACTTGCAAGTCTCCTACTCATCAATCTGAACAGGGCTATTATTACATTATAGTTAGCGGTAACAATAAAGGTGTTGGAGGTAGTTTAGGATATGGTTACTGTTGGGTCGGAGATCCTTATGAAATTCCTGTAAGATATTCTAATACGGAGGATTTAAGTAACTATACTGCTGGTATAGATATGGAGGGAGAAGGAGACTTCCTGCTTATTGATGAGAATGATGTAGCCAATTTCAATTCTCAGGATGGAGACGGAGAATTCTTTGCTTTCCAGTATAAGTATGTTGGAGATATGGTGTCTCTAATCTCTGGCAATATCACAGTATCCGGTACACATCCTACCGCATCTGTATCTATCCATCCTCTTAACGAAGGGGATTCCAACTCAATTACAATCTTCGCAGAAGTCGCTGGTGAACGCACCACCCTTATTGAAGCCACTGCTGACGATTATAATGTTAATGAATGGAATGAGATCTCAGTACCATTGGATCAGTTTATGGGTAAAAAAGTTCGTATTGGAGTTATGGGCGTCTGCAACCTTTATAGTGTACTCTGCCTTGATAATTTCTCTATCTATGATGCTATTGATTATGATTTGGAGGCAAAGATAGAAGCTCCTGAAAGCGTCAAACTGAATGATCCTTTCAATGTGGTTGTGAAGGTCAATAATAAGGGAACCAAGTCTGCGGATAATTATACCGTAAATCTTTATCGGAATGAGGAGTTGATTTTTACTCAAACTTCCCAGTCTCCTTTGGCATCGAACGACACTGAAATCATAAATGTTGAGCAGGTACTCTCACACTACAATGAGGTGGAGAATGAGTATCACGCTGAAGTGATATTCGCCGCAGATCAAAATCCTGAAAATAACGTTACCCCAACAATCTTCGTTACTCGCACTGAATCCACCTTCCCCATCGTAACCGGATTGAAGGGTGAAGTGACCCCCGAATGCAATATTCTTACTTGGGATCCAATTGAAATTGTAGAGTTACATCCGGAAATGGTAACCGAGACTTTCGAAAATGCCGAGTCATGGTCTCAGGAGGTGAATGGATGGATGCTTGTGGATAGAGATGGTGCTCCAGTCGGAGGTATTGAGGATCTTGAGTTACCAGGTATCAATCCTGGCCAAACCCGCAGTTCTTTCTTCGTGTTCGATTCTACCATCGGGAACAACAGTTACGCTTCACATAGTGGTGATAAATGTTTGGTCTCCATGTATCGGTATGATCTTTTCCAAACTGATGATTGGTTGATCTCTCCAAAATTATCTGGACGAAACCATAAGGTATCCTTCTTTGTAAAGAGTTATACGGATGACTATCCTGAAAGCATTGAAGTCTTATTTACCTCAGGTGATCCTCTTGCTCTGTCCGGATACTACAGCATGATCTCCTATGATAATCTACCTGGAGAATGGACTGAATATACCATTCCAAGTATGCCATCCTCTGCGAGCCACTTTGCTATAAGATCTCGTTCTATTGACTCCTTTATGTTGATGGTGGATGATATCACTTATGAGACTCTTGTAGGTGCCGATTACTCTCTGATTGGTTACAACGTATATTGCGACGGAATCAAGCTTAATGAGGAGCCTATTACCGAGACTTCATACGTGCATGTGCCGACTAAGGCGGAACATACTTATCATGTTACCGCGGTCTATGACAAGGGAGATTCTGATCTCTCCGAGGGTCTTACACTCCATCAGAGCGGTGTCGACCAACTGTTGGCTAATGGCAAGCTCAAGGTCAACGCTAAGAACGGTGTCATCAGCGTTTCCGGTGCCGAGGGCTTCAAGGTAGCTATCTCAGCTATCGACGGCAAGCGCCTCCACAGCGGAATCGGTGATTGCCGCGTTGCCGCCACTCCCGGAGTCTACATGGTAACAATCGCCAACAAAACCCTGAAGCTGATCCTCGAATAACCCTCATCCGAGAATCCAACCGAAAAGCCACAACTTCACCATAGACAAGCAAGTAGGTTAAATATCAGGTGAAAACCGAATCCCCCGCCCGACTCCACAGCCGCGACGGGGGATTTTCATTGTCCGACACCGCTGTTTCCGACATGGCCATTTCCGACATGGCTGTGTCGAAACGGGAACATGGGTTATTACCGTTGGGGTGTGGGACGGAGGGCCAGGGCGCCGATTAGGAGACAGAGGAGGAGGCAGACGATGCCGGTCCCGAAGATGAAGGAGGTGGAGGTCGCGTCGGCTAAGAGTCCCCAACCTCCCGAGGCGATCGTGCCTCCGGCTGCTAACGCGATCGAGATGACAGAATAAATACGGCTATAATCTCGGGAGCCGAAAACGGTGCGGGTCAACATCGCGGATTGCACCATCACCCCCGCATAAGCCCATCCGAAGAGGAAAGCCCCCGTTAAAATAGCCGCAAAGGCCCCGCTTCCTATCAGAAGTACTCCTAACCCACCTGCTCCGCATAAAGTCGTCACAGCCACGCCTAACATGCAATTGCGGTCATTGATCCATCCTAATACAAGTTTGCCGAGCGTCACACCAACCATAACCGAAGCCGCAGTAAGTGACGCCTGCTCAAGCGAGAATCCATGATCCGATACAAATCCCGGGATAAACAAGTTAAGTGTGGAAGTACCCATCATAAGGAACGCAAACAATATCAAACCGTAGAAAACCGGTTTCCTTACCGCTTCCGAATATACCATCCCCTCACCGGAATTTGCCGAAGAATTATCCGGATTATTAGATTCAACTTCTGTGGCCCCATAAGGCAACAGTCCCATGTCCTTAGGATAATCACGAAGGAAAATTGCTAATAGAGGAGTAACTATGGCCAATATGATTACCCCGAAAAAGCCAAATGCCCATCTCCATCCCCATTCAGTCATTATCCAACCTGCTATGGGATTGAAAATAATGCCTCCGACTCCGGAAGCGGCGCAGCATATCCCTATAATAAGACCCACTTTAGTTTTGAACCAACGGTTTACCATCGTAGGGAAACTAAGATACAATAGAAATGCGAGCGTGACTCCTAAAATTCCACCGGCTATATAGAATTCCCACACATTAGTAAAAAAGCCCATAGCGACGAATGTAAGGCCCATCAGGGCTGAACTGCCGGTGAAGACCCAACGTGCGCTAAGTTTTTCGAGCATCTGGCCGGCCAATGGAAGCATCAGAGAAGATGCGATATACATAACCGACATATAGATTCCGAACTCGCCGACAGGGACTCCTAAGGATTCACTGACGGGACGGTAGAAGATACCGGCACAGCTGAATGCTAACCCGACATTGATACCCATCATCAGGCAACAGCAAAAGACGATAACGAAGCCATAATGCATCGGCTTCTTTGAGGTTTTCATGGTTAGAAGGTATTAGAAAATTTGGGATATAGAGCCGGCCCAGGGTGTCATATTGTCAATATGACATAATGACAAAATGACCAACATGTCAATTTGACACATTGACAAAATGTCATCCGGGGCCGGCTCTCAAAACCGGCGCGGGGGCGCGCCTCATCCCAGTAACAAAAAAAGAGACCCGGGTCTATGTTGACTCGGGTCCTTCTCTTAAGGGGGCGATTACCTACTCTCCC
>CAZKJP010000010.1:0-44014 GCA_964553075.1 uncultured Sangeribacter sp.
GAATTGCATACCTTCAACTACCTCGACGGTGGTCTCGGTGCCTTTCGCCTCCTCAACAGTGATTACGCCCTCTTTCTTCACCTTCTTCATAGCCTCAGCGATGAGACGACCGATTTCCTCGTCATTGTTAGCAGAAACGCGGGCTACATTCTCGATCTTCTTGATATCGTCGCCAACTTCCTCGCTCTGTTCCCGGATACCCTCAACAACAGCCGAAACAGCCTTGTCGATACCACGCTTAAGATCCATCGGGTTAGCACCGGCGGTAACGTTCTTCAGACCGACATTAACGATAGCCTGAGCAAGAACGGTAGCAGTAGTGGTACCATCACCAGCCTGATCACCGGTCTTAGAAGCTACCTCTTTAACGAGCTGGGCACCCATATTCTGGAACGAATCCTCGAGCTCGATTTCCTTAGCTACGGTAACGCCATCCTTAGTGATATGAGGAGCGCCAAACTTACGCTCGATGATCACATTACGGCCTTTCGGACCGAGGGTAACTTTAACGGCATCTGCCAAAGCATCGACGCCTTTCTTAAGCTCTTCGCGAGCTGATATGTTAAATTTAATTTCTTTAGCCATTTTGTACTATACTTCTTTAAGTCGTAACTTTATAAGTCAAAATCTATGGGATATAGCAAGTTAACTAGAAAGCCTGATTACTCTACGATTCCCAAAACATCGCTCTGACGCATCATCAGATACTTCTCGCCCTCGAACTGGAGCTCTGTTCCGGCATATTTGCCGAAAAGCACTGTGTCACCGGCTTTGAGTACCATTTCCTCATCCTTGGTACCCTGGCCAACGGCAATTACAGTTCCTTTGAGGGGTTTTTCCTTAGCTGCGTCGGGGATATAGATTCCGCTTGCTGTTACTTCTTCAGCGGCGGTCGGTTGAATGAGCACGCGATCGCCAAGAGGTTTGATTGCCATGTTACTTCTTTTTATTTTTTTATAGTTTTACTTCTAATTTAGGAACTTTACAAATAGTATGCCAATTCCTTTACAGTTTCTATATTAAAAACAGAAAAGAGACGGGAAGTGTTTATCCCGTCTCTCCTCATTTAGATACTGAAGTGCCGAGTAGTTTCGCTCCCGTACAGTTAGAAATTATTTCATAAGGATATAAGTACGTTGAGGAGCCAGGATACCCTTGAGGTGGCCCTTCACCACTTTGAACTCCTTACCGTAAACTTGGTCACGATAAGTGCCGTTGGGAAGGGTAGTGGGGAGGTCTATACTATTGGCCACAGTGCTGAGGTTGACAAGGGCAGCCCCTTTTTTGCCACGATTGACAAGCAACACCTCACCGTTATCAGAAACCTCTATCTGTTCCTTCTGTCCATTCATAGCCTGACGGAAATGGTTTGCCGCAGCTACTTCAGGATGGAAATACTCATCATTACCGGCAGCCCCGAGGATATTGTCTCCCCAGTAGTTCTGGCGTGTCGAACCCGCAGGACGACTAAAGAAAAGCGGTGTGCCATTCTGACGGGCAGTCAGGAACACCCATGCGGTACGGATCTGATCATCAGTGAGGCCCGCACTCTCATGGGCATTGCAATATGTGTCATGGCTTTCCACCCAAGTTGTAAGGAACTCCGGAGCAGCCGTATGATGCCAGTTCTTTATGTCTATACCCTTGGCATTTCCTTTCTCCAGCATCTCGCGCAGAACATATCCATAGCTGGAAGCAGTCTGACCGAAATAATCAGCATATTCAGCCTCAGGCACATTCTTGTCCTGGAGGACCTCGCCATATACGAAAAGCTCATCGTAAGGAACTGCCAACTTAACTCCCTTAACACTCTTACGACCGGTAGCCACATCCCAGAAATCATTTTCCGTAACACCGGAGGCGGTATCTACCGGGTCGGAATGAACACCGATATGCTTGGCCGTGTCGTAACGGAATCCGCGGACACCTAAAGATAGAAGGTCATTAACGAACTCCATGTAGTATTTCTGGAAATCAGGATTCTCAGTATTTACATCAGGAAGCGCACCTGATCCCCAGAGGGTACACTGGTAACGGTCATTGTAATCCTGTACAGGTGTAAGACCCTGGGAGTGGTACATCTTATCACGTCCCCCTACGGCCTTGTAGAAATCATCGGATACGGCATCTACATCAAAAGCCGTGTGGTTAGGCAATACATCCACGATTATGCGGACATTGTATTTCGCAGCCGAGTCCATCATCTGTTTCATCTGATCACGCGAACCTACAATCTGGTTACCTATCTTCCAGTCCGTCGGCTGGTAGTAATAATACCAGTTACCTTCGGTTACATCGGGGTCGAAAAGCTTCTTAGAGCTTCCTTCCGGGTTGTAGCATTGCTGAACCGGTGAGGTCTGGACCATTGTGAAGCCCGCATCAGCGATCTGCTTCATGTTTTTAGCTATTTCCGGAAAATTCCAGCTCCAGGCGTGGAGGATGGTCTCGGTATTGGTGGCATCCGGATTATGGGTCATCCGGTCCTTAGCCGAAACCGCCGGGATCACGATCGAGCCTATGGCGGCTATTGCTATTATCTTTTTCATGTAAGAATATGAATGTAAGAATAAAAATGGGTTTTATCTAAATATAGTAACAATCAATCCTGTGTTTTCCGTATGCTGTTAGAGTGAGGAACTACATAAAAATTGTTAACCTACCAATTTTACCTCATCTACATCCGGAATCGCCTTAATATGGGAGATGATCGATTGGAGTTCCCCGAAGGAGTGTACAGCGAAACTGATATCAATCGTTACTATTGCATCAGTAGTCTGGGTATTGATGCTGCCGATGGAAAGATTTAGCTGGTTGGTAATGCACTCTACGAGGTCAATCACCATGTGATAACGGTCTACGCATGTTATCTGTATCTTGACCGGGTAAAGCACATGCTGGTCTTCATTGAAATCGACCGAGGTGATGGAATCCCCGTCTTGGGTAGCCAACTTAATCACCTCCGGACAATCCCTTTTATGGAGGGTGATTCGGCCATCCTTCTCCCGAAACCCTATCACCTCTTCACCCGGTATAGGGTGACAGATCGGACAACGGTCATACTCCGGCTTCGGAAGGTGGGCTATATAAGAATTGATAGCCTTGCGGGCCTTGAAAGTAACGGCATGGTCTAACCATTTCGGTTCCGGGTGGGAATTGACATCCGGATATACCTCGACTATGTCACCTCGGTGAAGGACCGTCTTTATAGAAGCGAGGCGGCCGTTGATGCGCGCATACTTGGCGTGCTCGCCGAGTTTTGAATGAATCTCGTATGCGAAATCGATAACAGAAGCCTTCTGAGGCAGGATGATGGGTTTCCCTTGTGGAGAAAAGACCATTATGTCATCATTATAGAAAGAGGAGACAACATTCTCTATAAAAGAGCCCCCCTCCTGAAGATGGGAATTGCGGGAGATATCCTTTAGGGTAGCGCGGAACTTATCGATCCACCTACGTATATTCCCCTCGCTGCGGTCAGACAGGCAACCCAACTGGGAGTTACGCACCATCCTTTCCGAACTTATATGAACCTCTTGCCATCGTCCGAAATCGGCCAGCAATTTAAGGTGGAAGCTCTGATAGCCATTTTCCTTTGGGGAGTCGATATAATTGGAGATGCCACCCGGTTTCTCCTTGAACCTTCCGGTAAGAAGTGAGTATATCTTCAAGGCTGTCTCCTTTTCCGGTACACCTTCCACCCCCTTGAAGACTATCTCGATAAAATGGCGGTACTTCAGATGGTCGAAATCATCCCCGTATTTCTTCATCTTGCGCCAAAGAGAATATGGCTGCCTATATTCTGCATATACCCGGCATTTTATACCGTGGCTGGTAAGAAGGGAACTGATCTCGTCAACAAAAACTCGGAGGTGAGTCTGATTTTTTTGCTTATCGGCTTCGATTTTTGCTACAAGTTCATTATATTCGTGGGGACAACGGAAACGCAAGCTGAGGTTTTCGAGTTCTGTCTTCACATTGTAGAGCCCCAGACGGGTAGCGAGGGGAGCATAAAAGTAGTCGGTCTCACCGGCGATCTTCATCTGCTTGTCAGCCCTCATCGACGAGAGAGTACGCATATTATGAAGACGGTCAGAAAGCTTCACCAGCAGGGCCCGGATATCGTATTGAACAGAATTGAGCATTTGTTTGAAATTGTCGAGCTGTTTCGACATCTCATACTTCTCTTTTTTCTGTTTGGTGACCGCTCGGACCAGAAAAGCCACGTCATCCCCGAACCGGTGGAGAATATCCTCA
Organism: uncultured Sangeribacter sp.; assembly: GCA_964553075.1. GTDB lineage: Bacteria > Bacteroidota > Bacteroidia > Bacteroidales > Muribaculaceae > Lepagella. Next base: position 4,255 of record CAZKJP010000010.1, read on the forward strand.
TTAGTATAAGGTGTATCCTCTACTACATCGTGAAGGAAAGCAGCGATAACGGAATTGACATCGAGCATAAGCTCCGTAGCCGCTATATTGGCCACAGCAATCGGATGGAAGATATAAGGCTCACCTGTCTTACGTTTCTGCGGGGCATGGGCCTCGCGGGCCAATTCGAAAGCCTTGATCAGGCGGTCGTAATCGGCATCGGAAACCCGTGGGCGCATGGCGTCAAAAACCTTCTGTGCCTCACGTTCGATAATGGGAGCGTAATCTAATTGTCGGTCGCCCTCTTTGGCGATAGTGTCGGGAACACTCATACTCGAAAACTCTAAAAACCTTGAAAGTTGTAAATTTACATAAAATTTACTAATATGGAATCATCAGCCGAATTAAAATTCACCGGAAAAGGGAAAAAAGAGGGAGGAATCTATATCCATGTCCCTTATTGCACCTCCAGATGCGGTTATTGCGCCTTTTTTACTGCCGGGAAACGTCTGGCAGACTGGGACACCTATATCCGGGGAGTTACGGAGGAATTGCGAGTAAGGATAGGGGAATGTCCTGAAAAGGTTATGACGATTTATTTCGGAGGAGGGACCCCTTCGTTACTTCCGTCAGGAAAATTCCTTGGGCTGATCAGCGAGATCAAAAGAATTATTAAGGAAGGTGGTAAGGAATGGCGGGTTGAAGAATTCACGGTAGAGGCGAATCCGGATGATGTTACAGCAGAATTGGTCAGAAGTTGGAGACAAGCCGGAGTCAATAGAGTGAGCTTAGGAGTCCAGTCATTTAAAAAAGAGGAGCTGAAAGTATTGGAGAGGAAACATGAGCCGGAGCATGTAGAGAGAGCTTTGAGCTTATTAAAGAATAATTTTGATAATATATCGTTGGACCTGATCTTCGGGATTCCCGGCCAGTCATTGGAGGATTGGCGTTATTCGGTAAAGGCTGCGTTAAAAACGGGTGTTACCCATATATCCGCATATTCCCTTAGCTACGAAGAAAGAACCCTGCTTACTCACCGTCGTAATTCCGGCCAGGTAAAAGAGGCGGATGAGACAGACACCGGCGCGATGTACCGCGAGTTGCTCAGATTGACAGCCGAAGCAGGGTACATTCACTACGAAGTCTCAAACTTTGCACTCCCCGGATATGAATCGAAACATAATTCCTCTTATTGGTCAGGCGCTCCCTATCTTGGTTTAGGCCCCTCCGCTTCCAGTTATGACGGCATGAGGAGGCGATTCACTAATTCCAATATCCTGAAAGATTGGATTGGGAAAGGGGAGAGGGAGGAGTTGGATGACGAGGATCTTAAAACGGAATACATCCTGACGCGTCTGAGAAAAAGAGAAGGAATTAATCTGGTAGAGTTTGAAAACTTGTTCGGTCAAAAAGCTAAGGAAAAGTTAGTGGAGTCCGCAGCGTCATTGTTGTCTGATGGTAAAATGCAAGTAAAAGAGGGTAGAATTTATGTGTGCGGGGAGGGATGGCTGATCCATGACTATATTTGCGCAGAGCTGATTTGAAGAAAAAAACAACGCTAAATGGTTAAAAATGAGGTTTCCCCCTTTCAAATTCAGAAAAAAATGGTAATTTTGCACCCATAAGGTAGATCAATATAGGTAAAAGACAGGTAAAAGCAGCGGACTGAGACCCGCTGAGCACTATTTTGTTTTGAGCACTATTTAAAGATAGTGGAATGTTATGAACAAGGTAAAATTTGCAAAGATGCAAGGGGCCGGAAATGACTATGTGTACATAGTCGAGATGTCCCGTATACCCGAAAATCTTCCTCTTCTTGCGCGCAGGATCTCAGACCGCCATTTTGGAGTTGGCGGGGATGGTCTTGTAACCATATTGCCCTCCACGAGGGCCGATTTCCGGATGAGGATGTTCAATTCCGATGGTTCCGAGGCTCAGATGTGTGGTAATGCGATAAGATGCATAGGGAAATTGGTTTATGAGAAAGGATTGACCTCCAAACCCGAAATTACAATAGAAACCTTGGCCGGAATACGCAGGCTTTTCCTTAATATAACAGAGGGGATCGTAGAAAGCGTGAAAGTCGATATGGGAGAGCCGGTATTGATCCCGGAGGAGGTGCCGGTAAGGTTCGAAGGTAAGGAACCTATGGTCAATGAGGAAATTGAGATAGATGGCATGGTCTTCCGTATGACAGCCGTCAGCATGGGTAACCCTCATGGTGTCATCTTCGGAAGCCGCTTGACCGATGAGATGGTATTGATAGCGGGTCCAAAACTGGAAGAGGCATCTATCTGGCCGGAAAAAGCTAATATAGAATTTGTAGTTGTCAAGAGTCGTAAAGAGATTCAGCTACGAGTTTGGGAACGGGGTAGCGGTGAGACCTTGGCGTGTGGCACCGGCGCTTGCGCCTCCGTAGTAGCCGGAGTACTCAATAACCTTACAGACCGGACTGTCAACGTCAAGCTCCGCGGAGGAGACTTGACTGTAGAATGGAACGAAGAGGACAATCACCTTTATCTTACCGGTCCGGCAGTGATGGTAGCTGAAGGCGAGTATTATCTTAACTCCTCCCCATTGAAGGTGTAATGCAGATTACATCTTCTTTTTATTTGCTGAAGCTTACATTTTATTTTTTCTCTCAATTGTTAAGTAGTCTCAAATATTAAGAGATTGGGAAAACTAAGCAAAAAAGGATGGTACGATTGAACGATAATTTCAGGATACTTCCAGAATCCTATCTGTTTTCCGAGGTCGGGAGGCGTGTTCGCGAATATGCCGAAGAGCATCCTGATACGGATATAATCCGCATGGATATCGGGGATGTGACCTTGCCATTGGTGCCGGCGGTGATAGAAGCGATGCACAAGGCTGTTAAGGAAATGGGTAATTCAGATACCTTCCACGGATATGGTCCTGAACAAGGATATCTCTTTTTACGGGATGCAATCAGTAAAGGAGACTATCAGCAAAGGGGAATCGATATAGAGTCAGACGAGATCTTCATTTCCGACGGAGCAAAAAGCGACTTAGGTAACTTAGGGGACATCTTGGCCCCGGACACGAGTATAGCGATAGCAGATCCCTCTTACCCTGCATATATGGATGCTGCGGTGATAGCCGGGAGAGCCGGAGATTTGAAAGAAGGGCAATGGAGCAAGCTGATTTATTTAGATTGCAATCCGGAAAGGAACTATCTTCCGGAGCTACCCAAAGAGCGCCCGGATGTTATCATACTCTGCTATCCGAATAATCCAACAGGTGTTTCCATGCCATTAGGGGAACTCCAGAAGTGGGTGGATTACGCCCGCAAAGAGGGGGTGCTGATCATTTACGATAGTGCTTACGAAGCTTATGTCAGTTCAAAAGCTGGGGTGAGATCCGTATATGAAGCTGAAGGAGCTAAAGAAGTTGCTATCGAGGTCCGGAGTTTCTCCAAGACAGCCGGATTTACCGGAATGAGATGCGGATATACCGTAGTGCCGAAAGCTTTAAAGGGTAAGTTCGCGGATGGGAGCGAAGGTTCGCTTAACCGTTTATGGAATCGCCGTCAATGCACTAAATTCAATGGCGCTTCGTATATAATACAGCGGGGAGCCGAGGCATTGTATTCTCAACAAGGCCAAGAAGAGGTAAGAGGGAATATTGAGTATTATATGAGGAACGCGTCCCTTATCCGGGAAACCTTGAAAGGAATAGGGTTTGAGGTATACGGAGGCGTAGATTCTCCCTATGTCTGGGTTAGGCATCCGCATTTCGACAACTCCTGGGAATTATTCGGATTTCTACTGAAAGAATGTGGAGTCTCGGTAACTCCTGGAGTAGGATTCGGAAAGAGTGGAGAAGGTTATATCCGGCTGACGGGTTTCAATACTTACGAGAAGACCAGGAAAGCAATGGAAAGAATAAGCTATAAGTTATAGTGAACAGTGAATAGGGGAGAAGGGGTATAAAAATAAACATGATAATGAAGGCGCTGAGGCGACCTTCTATGAAACATATCAAGTATGTCAAATCTCAGATTCAAGAGTGTGGAAGAGGCATCTTCCCGCAAGGCAGTAAAGGTTGACCTTCCGAAGGAACGTGTCGACAAGTATTATGGAAAGCAGGTGTTCAACCGCCAGAAGATGTTTGAATATCTTCCGAAGGAAACTTATGAGGCCCTGGTAAAGGCGATCGACCAGAAGCAACCGCTTTCCCGTAAAATCGCTGACAGCGTGGCCGACGGTATGAAACGTTGGGCTATCGATAACGGTGCGCGCCATTACACCCACTGGTTCCATCCTCTGACAGACGGAACAGCAGAGAAGCATGATGCCTTCATTGAACATGACGGTAAGGGGGGTGAGGTAGAGACCTTCACAGGCAAACTTTTAGTGCAGCAGGAACCTGACGCCTCCAGCTTCCCCTCCGGAGGTATCCGTAATACCTTCGAGGCACGTGGCTATTCAGCATGGGATATCTCCTCTCCGGCCTTTATACTCGACGGTACACTTTGTATCCCGACCATCTTTATCTCCTATACCGGTGAGAGCCTTGACTACAAGACCCCTCTTCTGAAGGCCCTCAACAGTGTGGACAAGGCTGCGACGCGCGTAGCCCGCTATTTTGATCCGGAGGTAAATCATGTAAATTCCTTCCTCGGCTGGGAACAGGAATACTTCCTGGTAGATGAGGCTCTCTATGCAGCCCGTCCGGACTTGGTAATGACAGGCCGCACACTGATGGGACATGAGTCTGCCAAGAACCAGCAGTTGGAGGACCATTATTTTGGTGCCATACCATCCCGTGTAGAAGCCTTTATGTTGGATCTTGAACATGAGTGTCATTTGCTGGGTATCCCGGCTAAGACACGTCATAATGAGGTAGCCCCCAACCAGTTCGAGTTGGCACCTATATATGAAGAGACCAACTTGGCCAACGACCATAACCTGCTGCTGATGTCTCTGATAGCAGAGGTAGCAAGACGTCATAACTTCCGCGTTTTGCTTCACGAGAAACCCTTTGCCGGCATCAACGGTTCGGGTAAGCATAATAACTGGAGTCTCGGAACCGACAAGGGTGTATTGCTCTTCGCACCCGGAAAGACCGCTACCAGCAACCTTCAGTTCATTACCTTTGTAGCTAACGTAATGGCGGCGGTGCATAAGCACAATGCACTCATGAAAGCCTCTATCATCAACGCCACCAATGCTCACCGCCTTGGTGCAAACGAGGCTCCGCCGGCAATCATATCTATCTTCTTGGGTAAGCAGCTGAGCGAGATTCTGGATGATATCGAACGTAAGGATTTCGATGAGGATATAAACCTCGCCAAAAAGGAGGGCCGTGACCTCAACGTTGCTCAGATTCCCGAGCTGCAGGTAGATAGCACTGACCGTAACCGCACTTCGCCGTTCGCTTTCACCGGAAACCGGTTCGAATACCGTGCTGTAGGTTCATCGGCAAACTGCGGTGCTGCGATGATTGCCCTCAATGCAGCGGTTGCTGACCAGTTGAATCAGTTCGCTGACAATGTTGACCGTAGAGTTGCTGAAGGCGAGGATCGCACTCGTGCTATCCTGAAGGAGGTACGTAAATTAGTGAAGGAAAGCCGTCCTATCCATTTCGATGGAAACGGCTACTCAGATGAATGGAAAGAGGAGGCTAAGAAACGTGGGCTCGATACCGAGACCTCGGCTCCGCTGATCTTCGATGCATATCAGGATCCGAAGAATGTGGAGATGTTCGAACGCACCGGTGTCTTTACCCGCAAAGAGCTTCAGGCTCGTAACGAGGTAAAATGGGAGATGTATTCCAAGAAGATCCAGATCGAGAGCCGCGTATTGGGGGACTTGGCGATCAATCATGTGATACCCGCGGCGACTCGCTATATGAGCCTGTTACTCGATAATGTGTATAAAGTCAAGGAACTCTTCAAGGGTGAGAAGGCAGATAAGATCGCTCGCCAGGATATGACCTCCATTGAATCTATGGCCGAGCACATGGCAGCTATCAAGAGTGGTGTGGACCACATGGTAGAGGTGCGTCACAAGGCCAACCGTATGCCGAATGAGCGTGAGAAGGCTATAGCTTACCATGATATGGTAATGCCGGCTATGGAAGAGATCCGCGTTCACATCGATGCCTTGGAGCTGATGGTAGACAACGAGATCTGGCCGTTGCCGAAATACCGCGAACTCCTTTTCATACGGTAAGGGTGAAAGAAAAGATCAATAACCAATAGCAATTTCAGTGGTCACCGGATGAATTTTTGTCCGGTGGCCACTGATAGTTTTGGAGGAATGATTATTTTTGCAGAAAGAACTACTAAATTCATCTAAAAGAGGGGATTTTATTATGCCGAGTTACAAAACTTTGATCGAGGGTGTATCTGAGCGGAAGGAGTGTGTCGGATGCAATGGTTGCCGGCAGATTTGTCCGGTGAAATGCATCTCGATGCCGGAGGATTCGTTGGGTTTTGAGTATCCAAGGGTAGACCAGGAAAAATGTATCGGTTGCAAGCAATGTGAGAAGGTCTGTCCCGTACTTAATCAGAAAGATCCTCAAAGACCCTTACAGGTTTTTGCTGCCAAAAATCCTCAGGAACTCGTTAGAGTTCATTCATCTTCAGGCGGAGTATTTACTGCTCTTGCAGACCAAGTGATAAAAGAAGGAGGGGTGGTTTTTGGTGCTAAATTCGACAAGGATTATAATGTAGTTCATTACGGTACTGACAGGGAGGAAGATTTAAAGGACTTTCAGGGCTCCAAATATGTCCAGAGCCGGATCTGTGAGACCTTTGCTGAAACTAAACGACATCTGATTGAGGGTCGTAGAGTTTTATTCTCAGGAGTTCCTTGTCAGATAGCAGCTTTGAAGTTGTTCCTGAGGAAAGATTACGGAGACGCACTGATATGTGTTGATACGGTATGTCATGGAGTGCCAGGTCCGGCTGTATGGCAGTCGTATTTGAAAAATATCTTAGCTAAGCAGGGCATTTCTCTTCCGGAAATCAGAAGCATCACCTTCCGCGATAAAAGGCTTGGTTGGAGAAGGTTTGGACTGGCGGTGGAATCAGAGAGACCCTTCTTCCAGCCATTGGATGAGAATCCTTATATTCAGGTATTTCTGAGGGATTTGGATTTGCGCGCCTCCTGTTACGATTGTCCAGCCAAATGTGGAAAATCCCATTCGGACATAACGTTAGCTGATTTTTGGAAAATGCGGAAATTTCATCCGGATTTTTTCGATGAGAAAGGAGTTTCTCTCTTGATGATCAATACTGAGGTCGGGAAGGAAATGGTAGAAAAGACGGGATTAGAGACCATTCCGGCTACTTACGAAGAGGGCTTATATGGTAATCCATCGATAGAAAAAAGCGCGGTCATTCCCCCGGCCAGAGCCAAATTCATCCAGCACTTCACCTCCAAAGGCTTTGACATTGCCAATATGAAAGACCTGAAGAACTTCCTCCAATAAAGATTTGATTCCTAAGACCTCAGTACCTCTTTAATTTTATGGGACGGGGCCTTAATATCCATGAGTTTAAAAAAGAACCGATGAAAACCAAACCGCAAGAGATCAGACATAGACGGCTTTATGCCTTTTTCAATAACAAGGTGTTGAATGTACTATCACTAATCGTTATTGTATCTTTGACTCAGATAGGGTATTTAAGAGAGATAATAGGACCAACGATATGCGCAGCCTTCGCTTTTGCTTTAGGATTGGGCTATGGGCTTTGGTTCTGGATCAAGAAACCGAAAAAGATAATAATCAACAGATGGATATCGGACCGCAATATCTGGTTTACTCTATATTTCCTGGTTGTCACCGGATTTCAGTGGACCTCCATGTGGGTCTGCCTTGCTCCCATCTTAGCAGCCATCCTACTCCTGTTCCTCAACCTGCTCCGCCCCAAAGACGAACTTTTCGAAATTTAGCTGATTTTTTTGAATTTTTTTGGAGGGGTGTCTATCTTATGGCAGTGAGGATAACTTGGAGGGCTCTTATCTATTAAGTCCTTTCTAAAGTTTTTCTCAATGGTTCCACCAATTAAAGTTCTACTAAAAATTCTGTTATGGATAGATTTTTGTTTAGCCGTTCTTATCATTTCGTTTCTACTAAGGGAAGAAGGAAGAGGTTTATCTTTTATATGTTAGAGCGCACTCAGGATAAAGCCCAGTTCTTATACATCAGAAAAGGTGAGGAAGAGGTCGTAGAGGCGCCCATTACTATTGAAGAGGGGATGGAAGTAGCTAAGTTTGAGTGCAAGGGCCGGGAAATTTTTTTGAAGTCCGATTATTATTGCCCCAGAGGCTATCGTTTTTCAGAAGAAGGCCGCAAGGAGAGGGCTCAAGATAAAATTCGTGACCGAGAATTTCTATAATTACACTAATACCTGATAACAAAACTGTAGGGACATGCCTTTGGCAGGTTAACATGAGTGGCCATCATTAATTACATGGTTGCTCGACTAAGTTAACATGCCAAAGGCATGTCCCTACAGAGTTATTGGATTTGAGTAAGGGAGGTCGGAAGTCAGTTACTTTTTTCCGAATTAACCGTTTCTTAAAATTAATTTTTGAATTGGTCGGTCCAGGTTTGGATCTCTTGGTCGGACTTGCTGTTCATCAGCAGCCCCTTGCCGAAGGATAAGGCCGGATATTGCTTCTTTAGTTCTTTTTCGCTATTAGCGATGGTACTTCCCCCGGAAGTCATGAAGGGTACTATTATCTTTCCCTGAAGATCATTGGCTTCTATGAAAGAATTGATGATAGTCGGATGAGTGTTCCACCAATTCGGATACCCCAAATATACAACCTCATAACCGGAGAGATCAATTGTAGAATCCTTTAGCGCCGGACGGCTTGACGGATCATGCATCTCCACATAGCATCGGCTATTATTATCCGTCCAATCCAGGTCGGCGGCATTATACCTTTCAGCCGGAACTATCTCATAAATATCGGCACCGGCAATCTCCGCAATGCGCTTCGCAGCCCTTTCCGTGGTTCCGGTAGCGGAGAAATAGCAAACGATTGCCTTGTTATCCTGATTATTCATATTATTTTCAGTTGCTTTCTTATTCTGACCGCAAGAGGAGAGGGAGATAGCTATGACTCCCAGCGCGGTCAACAATTGTTTTAATAATTTCATCTGACAGATCTTATTTAAGTTTATCGTATTCCTCATCCGTTACCGGCTCCAACCATTCATTAGACGTGTTGTTACCCGGAACAGAAAAAGCCAAATGTGAGAACCAGCTATCGGCTGTCGCACCGTGCCAATGTTTCACATTAGCAGGAATGTGGATAACAGTCCCCGGCAATATTTCCACAGCAGGTTTCCCTTCCTCCTGATACCATCCGCGTCCGGCGACTCCAACCAACAGTTGGCCACCGCCCTCAGTCGCCCGATGAATGTGCCAGTTATTGCGGCCGCGAGGTTCGAAAGTTACATTGGAGAACTCAACCTGATCAGCCGACAATGGAGCGAGGTAGCTGTTGCCAATAAAATACTTGGCGTAGGCAGTGTTAGGCTCCCCGATAGGGAAGATCGACTCCTGCTCAAACTTCTGCTTAGCATCCGAAGCCACTGTATCATCCTTCCAAACCTCTACGGCCTGACGGAACGCACCCCAGGCTTTAGGCCATCCGGCATAGAAAGCAACCTGAGTCAGTATCTCACTGATTTCAGTTCTGGTTATACCGTTTTTCTTCGCCTCCTGAAGATGATAGGTAAGAGAAGAATCGATGATACCGGAAGATACAAGAGCGGTAACGGTTACGATACTCCTATCACGTTTGGATAACTTGTCGGTGCGGCTCCAGACCTGGCCGAACAATACTTCATCATTGAGTTCAGCAAACTTGGGAGCGAACTCACCGAGTTGAGCACGCCCTGCGGTCTGATTGGGATTGACTTCCGAAGCAGTCAATTTGGTTGGGTTTTCTGCGGTTGCCATCATAGAACTACTTAATATTAAAGCGGATATAATAACCTTTTTCATATAAGTGTTTTGGAGAGTAAAAATGTATGAGAGAGATTATTGTTTTGCAAATATACAAGAAATCCCCGTAATAGGAGTTACCAATATTACGGAGATTATTACCATTTTTACCGATGAAGTTTTTTTACTCCGGAGCCTCTTGATTCTGAGGAGATGGGGTAGCTTTCATATCATGCCCTTTACGTTTTGCATACCATTCAAAGATGAGCGGAAGCAGATAGAGGTTAAGGAGGGTAGAGGTGAGTAGCCCTCCTAAAACCACAACAGCCATCGGGGATTGGATCTCATTGCCCGGTTTGTCGCCCGCTATCACCAATGGGATAAGGGCCAGAGCCGAGGTGAGGGCAGTCATCAATATCGGATTCAGACGGTCTGCCGATCCGGCAGTTACAACCTTCCGCAAATCTTTTTCCGAGTGGGTCATCTGACGGTAGCGGGATACAAGCAGGATACCGTTACGGACAGCAACACCGAACAATGTAATGAAGCCGATAATAGCCGGGATGCTGACAACGCCCGAGCTGATAAAGATCGCCAAGATACCTCCGATCAATGCGAAGGGTAACGATATAAGTATTATCAGAGCCAACCATAGACTTGCAAATTCACCGTATAGCAACAAGAAGATGACAGCAATAGCCGCCAAGGTTGTAATGATAAGAGTTCTCGTCGCTTTCTGAGCATTCTCGAACTGGCCACCATATTCAATCCTGTAACCTTCCGGCAGACCAACTTTTTCACCGATATTCTTCTTTATATCGCTTACCACACTTCCTAAATCTCGGCCTGAGACATTAGCCGATACGACGATCTTGCGCTGTACATTCTCTCGACTGACCGAATTAGGGCCGGCCGCAGATACTATCTCAGCGATCTCAGAAAGAGGAACTTTGGTACCCTTTTCCGTATCTATAAGGGCATCACCGATGGATTCAGGAGTAGAGTACCTCTCGTTGAGACGTACTATCACATCAAAACTGCGCTGTCCCTCATAAATCTCTCCGATCTTTCGGCCATTAAATGCACTTTCTATGAAATCATTAAAAGTCGCCATCGTAACCCCATGCTGTGCCATCGCACTCCTTACGGGTCTAATCTGCAACTGGGGGGTCTCAGTCTGCTGTTCTACCGAGACATCCACCAACCCCGGAATATCCGAGACAGCATCCTTGATACGATTACCGGTCATAAAAAGTTCCGGAAGATCGGGTCCGAAGATCTTGATTGCGATATTGGCTCGGGTGCCGGAGAGCATGTGGTCAATACGGTGGCCGAGTGGCTGACCGATAGTTGCCGCGATTCCCGGGATACCGGCAAGCTTATGGCGCATCTCATCGAATACCTCCTCCTTGCTTCGCTTGTCGAATTTGAAATTCACATCGATCTCAGCCGAATTGGTCATCTGCGAATGTTCATCCAACTCTCCGCGACCTGATCGCCTTGAGGTTGAAACAACTTCCGGAATCTCCAGAAGCTCCTTCTCTATCAGATTTCCTAATTCATTGTTGACATCCAGGGAAACACCGGGACTTGCTACCGCCGAAATGGTAGCAGAACCCTCATTGAATTCCGGAAGGAAGCTTTGTCCCATGGTGAAACAAAGAGCCAAGGCAAGCCCTAAAAGCACACCGGTCAATGATAACACCACTTTCTTATGGCCTAAAACCCATTCAAGAGAGCGGGAATAGAGACCCCCGAGTTCTCGGGAAAGCCAGGTCTCTTTCTCGTTTCTGCTAAGGTATTTTTCTGAAGACAATATGAGTTTTGAGAGAAGCGGGGTCACGGTCATGGCTACTATAAGAGACATGAACAGGGAGATGATGTAAGCTGTACCTAACGGTTTGAGCATCCTACCCTCCATACCTGAAAGGAAGAAGAGAGGGATGAACGCTACTATGATAATGAAAGTAGCATTAAGGATTGAAGCCCTGATCTCTTTAGAAGCCTCGAAGACTACTTGGAACACTGACCTCCGCTCTTCCTTAGGCAGCGCATGGTTTTGCCTTAGCCGTTTGTAAACATTCTCGACATCTATAATCGCATCATCTACCAATGATCCAATAGCTATACACATTCCTCCTAAGGTCATGGTATTGATATTCATACCTAAGAGATGTAAAACGATCACCGTTCCTAAAAGAGAAAGCGGAATTGCAACAATGGAGATAACGGTGGTCCGGAGACTGTTGAGGAAGATGAAAAGAATTATTATAACGAATATGGCACCCTCTATAAGAGCCTCTCCGACATTGTTGACCGAGGTCTCGATAAAGTCAGCCTGACGGAAGATCCTTGTATCGAGCTTAACATCCGAGGGAAGGGATTTTGCGATTTCCCCTAAGTTCTCCTCGATCTTCTCTGTTACTTCAAGGGTGTTGATATTTGGTTGCTTGGAAATGGATAGGATTACCGCCGGAGAAGCATTTCTGGAAGCGTGTCCCATCTTGACCGCGCTGCCTAATTTGACTTCAGCAACATCATTGAGAGTTACCGGAGAATCTCCGTTCATCTTGATAAAAGATTCCCCAAGCTGCTCCAGATCTGAGGTGCGTCCCATTCCTACGAGTGCATACTCATTACCATGACTCCTTATCACTCCACCGGAAGAATTGACACTGAAAGATTTTCCAACCTCCTCAATATCCTCCATCGAGACACCGTATGCGTCCATTCGCACCGGATCAGCGATAATCTGATATTGCTTGTAATCACCGCCGATAACGGTAACTTGGGAAACACCACCGGTAGCCAATATAGCAGGTTTCACTACCCAATCAGCAAGGGTACGCAACTCCGCCATAGATGTCGAATCCGATTGAAGCCCGACAAAAAGAATTTCTCCCATGACGCTGGATTGAGGAGCTAAGACGGGCGTCACCCCTTCCGGGAGTGCCTCCGACAAAGTCACCATCTTCTCGCTGACTATTTGTCGGGCCTTGAAGACATCGGCTCCCCAGTCAAACTCAACCCACACGAATGAAACCCCGGGAAGTGAAGCGGAGCGGACACGTCTTACATCAGTAGCTCCATTTACAGCCGTCTCGATCGGATAAGTCACGAGTCTCTCTACTTCTTCGGTAGCCATCCCTTCGGCATCGGTCATGATTACAACAGTAGGCGCGGTAAGGTCCGGAAAGACATCTATGTCCATTTGCTTTGTAGTCCATAAGCCTCCGCCGATCAAAAGCAACGCCCCCAACAATATAAGAAGGGTATTCCGTAATGAAAAACTGATTACGTTATCAATTAATTTCATGTTTCTTCAGTTGTTTCGATTACTAAGATTAGTGGACATGACCGGCATGGGCATCCAAGGCCCCCGAAGCCTGAGAGAGTTTAACCATTATCGCTCCCTTTCCGACAACCCGTTCACCCTCTTTCAAGCCGGATAGGATTTCAGTCTCTGTCCCATCCGTACGGCCCGGCTTCACACTGCGTTTCTCAAAATACACAGGAGTGACCTGAACATATACAAACCAATTCCCTTGCTGCTCGATCAAGGCATCTGACGGAACAGTCAGAGCTTGCTCCCCACCTTTGGTACGGATATACATATCTACGAACTCTCCGGGCATCAAAGAACCGGTATTCGGTATCTGAAGTACTACCGGCACTCGCTGATTTCCATCGTTAACCCCCTTTCCGATAGAAATCACACTGCCCTCATCTGCTGTTACATCTATGAACTCCTCGCTATTCATCGGCCGGATAGATGCGGAGCCGATTGCGGAGAGCCGACGAGCATATCTTACCGGGACATCCGCGCGTACCATCAGATTCCTGTTTCTCGCAACCGTTGCCAGCGGTTGACCCGCCTCAACATATTGGCCATTTGCTACATCTATTGAAGTGATATATCCGGCAATAGGTGATCCGGCACCGGTCTCCCCCCCCTTGAAATTGGAACGAAGATGGTTGTAAGAAGCTTCCGCATTCTCATAGGAGTTTTTCAGTTGGAGCAATTCCGTATCAGACATAATCCCTTCCTTATTCAGTTTCTGGCCACGATCGTAAGCTTCCTTAGCTGCGTTGAAATTGCTGGCCGCTTCTTTAAGACGTACTTTCAGGCTCCCTTCAGCCATGACCTCGGGATTAATACGGAAAAGGGTTTGGCCTGCGCCTACAGTTGAGCCGACTGTGAGCGACGGGACAGTAAAATGCACTGTCCCCGAAGCTTTAGCTACAATTGTAGAGACATCACCCGAGGAGGGCTCTATACGCCCTGAAGTCCTGATGATTTCTCCGAAAGGCTTTGTTTGGGCTGTTTCGGTAGAGAAATCGATCTTCCAGCTCATTTCCTTCGGGAAAGTGGCACCGTTGCTGACATGCGCAGCCGACTCGGCAGCCGCATGATGAGCCTCATGCTCATCTGCATAGACAGTAATGTTATCCATTTTAACCGAAGAGGCCCCGGAAGAGGTTTTAATATTGAATGTCAATGAGGCATTTCCAGCAGCTTCCGGGGTAAGCTCGAATTCATATATGCCGGGATGACCGTGTAACTCACCTGCGGCGGTTGCGTTCTTTCCACCAGCAGAGAGGGTAGCCGTGATATCAGCTTCTCCAATTGGTTTGAAGGAATCCAGAAGAGTGAAGTAGGCTATAATGTGGCTTTCCTCTCCTACGCTGAAAGGTTGAGCTTCTGCGAACACCTCATACTGATCCGAGTACCTGGTCAGATAGAGCATCTCGTTATGGGAATGCCCCTCATGCTCTTCATGTTCATCATGGGCATGTTCGTGTTCTTCATGCTCCGTCTCTTCGTGTGAATGTCCCTCATGGCCATGACCATCGTGATCCTTATGGCCACAACCGGAAAGCCCTATAAAAGCGAGGAAGGAGAGAAGTATTGCTAATTTGGTGTTATGTTTCATGGATATGTTGATTGCTAAGAATATTCTAAGAAAGGTTGATGTGAGATGGAATTATTCGAAGATCTTCCGGAAAAGCTCATCGATTTTACCAACCTCGACTATCTCGGCATTCAGTTTCTTTGGTATGCCTTTGAAATTTCCGCGCGGCACATAAATTGTCTTGAACCCTAACTTGGCAGCCTCGGCGGCACGCTGGTCAATTCTTGTTACAGTCCTGATCTCACCGCTAAGGCCAACTTCGCCGATAAAGGCGACCCCGGAAGGGATTGTAACATCGAAATTCGAGGACATTATCGCAACTACGACAGCCATATCAAGAGCCGGGTCCTGCAATTTCAATCCACCGGCGATATTCAAGAACACATCCTTTTGACCTAACTTGAAACGCGCCCGTTTTTCCAAGACAGCCAACAGCATGTTAAGACGTCGCTGGTCGAAACCGGTTACGCTACGTTGGGGAGTGCCATACGCGGCGGTCGACACCAATGCCTGGATCTCCACTAAAAAAGGACGTGCCCCTTCAGTAGCGACCGCGATTGCCCGTCCGCTCATCTCTCCTTCGAGATGATCCGAGAGGAGCATCTCCGAAGGGTTCTTTACCTCGCGCAACCCCTTTTCGACCATTTCGTAGATACCTATTTCAGAGGTAGATCCGAATCGGTTTTTGATGCTTCTGAGAATACGGTATAGGTATTGTCGGTCTCCTTCAAACTGAACAACCGTATCTACGATATGCTCTAATACTTTCGGACCCGCGATAGCACCATCCTTATTTATATGCCCAACAAGAATCACTGGCACACCTGACTCCTTTGCATAGCGGAGTAGGGCGGCCGCACATTCGCGGACCTGGGAGACACTCCCTGCAGCTGACTCAATTTCCGACGAGGCGATGGTCTGGATAGAATCCACCACCAACATCTCCGGCTTAAGATTCTCAATCTGGGTGAAGATCCGTTCCAAGGATGTTTCGCATAGGATATATGTATTGTCCGCCACCTTCCCTAATCGGTCTGCTCTCAGTTTGAGCTGCTGGGCCGACTCCTCACCGGATACGTAAAGTATTTTACGGTTGCGGATGGAGAGGATATTCTGGAGAAGGAGAGTAGATTTGCCGATACCGGGTTCACCTCCGAGCAGAGTGAGGCTTCCCGCTACGAGTCCACCGCCTAAAACACGGTTCAGCTCCTCGGATGGCATGTGGATTCGCGGTTCTTCAGACGGAATGATGTCTGAAAGCTTAACCGGACGTGATGAGGAGGCAACCAGTCCACCTTTCTTGGAAGCCCCTTTGCCGGTAGTCACTTTTTCTTCAACAAAAGAGTTCCATTCGCCGCAGGCCGGACATTTGCCCATCCATTTCGGGGATTCATGGCCGCAATTGGAACAGAAATATACGGTTTTTGTCTTTAAAGCCATCTTTTCTTAATTAATTACCCACGCCTGAATTCATAAAGTACAATCGCAGTGGCAGCCGCTACATTGAGTGATTCACCGTGGACCGAAGAATATGGAGGGATGGTTAGGGGATCAGTAACTAATTCACGCATTTCCGGGGATAATCCCTTACCCTCATTTCCCATTACGATTATTCCGGCTCCCTTCAGCTCCTCTTTGTAAATATCCTTTCCCTCGAGAAGAGTGCCGTACACCGGCAACTCTGGATTAGCCTTCACCAACCGTGGAAGATCAGTATATATGACCTTGACGTGGGCTATGGAACCCATAGTAGCCTGGATGACTTTCTGATTGAAAATATCAGCCGAATCCTTGGAAGCATAGATAGTATGGATACCGAACCAATCGGCAGTACGTATGATTGTACCGAAATTGCCCGGATCGCGCACACCATCCAACATCAGATACAGTTCATTTTTATCCAAGGACGTAGCAATTTCTTCCTCCGAGAATTCGGAGTCCGGAATCTTGAATACGCCGATTGCCGAGGGAGGAGTAGAGAGAGTTGAAAGCAGTTTCATGTCCCCTTTCTTAGCTAATCTTACAGCATCGGCTTTAAGCGATGGAGGGAAAAACTCCCTGAGGGTCTCGAATGTGGAATCCTCTACGATAAGCGTCTCCAACTCGAAGGTCTCCGCAGCATCTCGGATACCTTTCAGCCCTTCGACGGAAAATATTCCCTTCTTCCGGCGTTGCTTTGCTGAATCAAGCCGGGCCAAGGCCTCGGTTTTGGTTTTGGATATATATTCAGGGTGCATGGTTAATAACTAAAATCCCGGGTTTGTTATTTTACCGCAAAGATAACTGAAATTAAGTTAATTTCAAAGGCCGAAGTATAAGCTCTGAAAGGGACACCCAACTTTTAACCCTATTCGGTTGTTGAGCCAAAAGGAGGATAAGGTTTCCTCTCTTAAAAAATTATAAAAAGCAAATGGAAACTGTATATTTTAACGGTACGCCCTGCCAAACTTGCGGGGACTGCCCGAAAGTAGGAAGCGACGCACCCGCATTTACCCTTACCGGCGCAGATCTTAGTGAAGTGAAATTGGATGATTACCGTGGCAAGAAGGTAGTTCTTAATATTTTCCCGAGCCTGGATACCCCGGTATGCGCTATGTCAGTTAGGAAATTCAATGCTGACGCTGCCGGAATGGAGAATGTTGTGGTAATCAATATCAGTCAGGACCTTCCTTTCGCAATGGGGCGTTTCTGCTCTGCAAACAATATCGAAGGTGTTGTTGTAGCATCTGCATTCCGTGATCCGGAGTTTGGTCAGGATTATGGATTGATGCTGGTTGATGGTCCGTTACGCGGACTTCTGGCACGTTGTGTATTCGTCATTGACGAAAAGGGTAAGATCATTTACCGCGATCTTGTACATGAGATCACCAACGAGCCCAACTACGCAGACGCATTAGCTGTATTATCAAAATAAATCCCTTGAAGGGAAGGATGCCTTATAACGGCCTCGGAGGTACTCGACTAAATGAGAGAGGTTCCGGCTGAAATGATGGCCTGTCCATACCCCGGAATTGGTCAGGATTATCCATGTATCCCCTTCAGGAAAACGTTCTATAAGAGCATGGGTGGATGAGAGTGTACCCGTACGGGTCCATCGCCCTTCAGCGGTGCAATCTACCCAACCTCTTGCAAGTTTTTGATCTTCTGAGAACTCGGTCATCTTATTGATCGAGTTCTTTGTCAATATATCCCTGCGCTTCGGGTCAAGGTCGATTGCTGCTATCAGGCGCGCTAAGTCAGTCGCTGAGGTAAGCCATCCTCCGGCTCCTTCGAGTCCATTAACATTGCTTCCGCCATATACACGTTCTACCATCTTCTTGCTACCGTTATATTCCTCTACCAATTCATTGTCGGGTCCATAATAGTGGACCTCATTGGGATGACGGTCGGCATAGTAATTGGTAGCCGGAGCGAAGTCTGTAGCTCCTATCGGGTCCAGCACCTCCTTCTTCATAAAGTCCCAATACTTCAAGCCCGAAGCTTTCTCGATCACCATTGAAAGTAGCTTGTATCCGAAATTAGAATAACGACGACCTTCGCCAGGTCTGAACGCAAGCTTTCGCCCAAGGACTATCTTAACCAATTCCTCGTCAGAGGGAGGACCCGGAAGATGTTTGGCTTCTATTATATCCTTGGTATTAAACATTGGGTCTCCGGCTCCCATCCCGAAACCTCCCGCGTGGAGCAGAAGATGGTCCACCGTTATCGTCTCCATAATAGGGTTGCACATGGCATCTGTATAAGAGCGGTCAGAGAGAATCCCATCCGGACCGAAAACGGGGGTATCTAAAGTAAATTTACCCTGTTCGACCAATTTCATTATTCCGACAGCTGTAACTAATTTGGAAACCGAAGCGATACGCATGATGTTGGTAGGTTGCATCGGAATCTCTTTCTCGACATCTGCCATTCCGAAACCTTTGGAATAAAGGAGAGAATCACCACGGACTACGGCTACCTGCATACCACGGATATTGAACTTCCCACGGAAACGCTCTATTTCATTTTCCATAGGATTGAGAGGCGCGTAATCGGACATGGAGTTCTGTAAGATTTGCTTTTTGGGACTGAAATCGGTCTGAGTCTGGGCCTCATCCGGTGCGGCTTCAGATCTGGTATGGCGCCAAAGCCCTATCTCGACTACTAACGCGATCAGGATGAAGGAGGAGAAGAGTATGGTGATTCTTTTGGTAAATTCTTTTTTACGTTTCATTTTGGAAGGTATTGGGGGGAGGAGGGACTCACCGCTTCGCTGAGCGAGCACAGAACCCAGACGCGCGAAAGGGGAAAGACAGTTCAAAATTAGTGATAAAATCCCGAAATGGCAATAAGGGAGGATGGAAGGCAAAAAAATGCACGTGAGAGCGGAATTGATAATTAGCTGATTGAGTGAAGGATGTGGAAATTGGAGAAAAATAAATGAAAAAAAGTTGCTGAAATATTTGCAGGAACCGGAAAAAGGTCGTAACTTTGCATCGCTGAAACGGAAAAGAGCCCTGCAAAATGGGTATAAAAGTGGAAGCGGACATAGAAATTGCCTTGTGGTGTAATGGTAGCACGCAGGTTTCTGGCACCTTTAGTGAGGGTTCGAATCCTTCCAAGGCAACAAGTACATAAAACGCCTATTCATCTTAACAATGAATAGGCGTTTTAATTGACTGAAACACAGACAGTTACGAAGATTTCAACTTAACAGGAAATGTTTCGCAATTTTGTTTCAGAGGGCATGAATTAGTGGAGATTTATGTACTACTTTCCGATGTTCATGTAAGAGGTAAGTCACTGGATTTAAAAGAATTGGTATGTCCAGAATCACTATCTCATTTCGCATTTACAAAAATGCGAGCAAAACCGCCCAAAATCTGAGGGTATGCGCGAAGTTAACAGGAAGCTCTCAGTACCATCCCAGGGCCATAGCGTCCATTGGCAAAGGGGATTTAGTAGACCCCGATTATGTTAAGTTTAATTCCAAGAGACAGAGGTTTGAAAACCGAGCTAAGAACGCTGCTGTCAACAATGCTCTATTAGAAAAAATCGAGGAGCATTGCAACTCTATCCTTACTGAGAACCCGGACTCAACCATCGAGGAGTTTTGGGTTTTGGTGGAGGCCGCCAAAGCAGGGAAGCCTATAAACAAGGAGGGGAAGACTCTTGAATGGTTCCTAAATGAAATTATTACCGAGTATCGGGAAGGGTACGCTAATAAACTGCCTTCCTCTAACTATCAAGTCTATGTTCGGTTGTTACATCATCTCGAACGGGAGAACAGCCGGCCACGTTCCAAACACATTCTCAGTGTCCCAATAAGCAAGATAAGCGACAATGAGTTCCAGCAGTTCGGAGACTATCTTAAAACTCTGAAAGGCCCTAACTACACTGACTTGATGAAGTATTTCAAGCGGGCTCACAATCTTGCTATCCGAAAGCATTTGGCTACCACGCCACTTACCTACCGGTATATGGACTTCACTCCGGTCAAAACCTTTGAGGAACTTTCGGCTCTCAATAAGGGGATTTCCAGCCTGAGCGAAAAGCAAATCAAGGCAATCGAGGGGATTGATTTGTCTAAGATCGTCCTGAAGTGCAGGAACAATGATTTTTATAAACGCCTGTACCTCGATACCTGTTTGCTGATGTATTACCTCTATTCGCGTCCCATAGACATCCTGAATATGAAGTATAGCAATATCAGGAGCTGCGCGAAAGGGTTCTACATTGAGTACCTGCCGATCAAGAAAAAGAACAGCGCTAACGCCCTCAGGTCTTTTGTGAAGTGTCCTATCTGTGATAAGGCAATGGCCATTATTAAGAAGTACCAAGGGATGAGCGAGGCCGGGTACCTGCTTCCTTTTTCGGATAATAACCGGTCATGGGATTTAGCAGACGCTGAGCAATATCACAAGCGTTATAATCGCTGCAATGCCATGTTAGGGTATGTCAACACGTTCCTGAAGAAGGTAGCATCTTATCTGGGGATTTCTTTCCATAACGATACCCTGACGACCTATGTGTTCCGGCACACTGCCATCTCTCTGGCCATTACCAAAAAGAGCATACCTCCGCTGGTAGTGGCTAAAATGGCCGGTACCAGCCTGAAGGAGATTGAGCGGTCTTATATGGACCACACCAACCACATGTTCGAGTATGTCTGAACCAAAACGAACCCCGGCCACATTCGGTCGGGGTTCGCACCTTGTCGGGATAGTTCCGGGCGGTCGCCTAAATCTGCCACGGATTTTTTCTTGGATCGTAATCTCGCTGGAAGGTTGCCATAGCAATCTCGCTGACAGGCTTCTTCTCCTCGTCGAGTTTCCGCTGAATCTGAGGATTGATCTTGCAACGGTTGGCATCATGTAACCACTGCATAGTAGCCTCGTAATCAGTAATGCGAGCTGTGCTTACATTATTCGGGGAAATAAGCTTGTGCAACTCATAGAGCGCGATTTTGATCATGTGCTTCTTGATATTCGAGTTGCGTGGGTCATGGTACCTGAAGTTGTAGCCTTCCTTCAGCTCATCTGCAATAGGAAGCATTGTCGGGATCCATACCCGGTTCTCAAACTCGATGTATTCAGTATCGCTTAGCTCGTATTTGTATTCCGGATTATAATGGCCGATGCGCCCCCAGTTGTCCGAGTCCATTGGATTTACTGTGAGGTCTATTTCCTCCATACTCAGAAGAGCGAAGAATAAACCGTCCCATTCCACCACATCCCATTCCTCATATTCCACATTAG
The DNA here is from genome assembly GCA_964553075.1 of uncultured Sangeribacter sp. Classification (GTDB taxonomy): domain Bacteria; phylum Bacteroidota; class Bacteroidia; order Bacteroidales; family Muribaculaceae; genus Lepagella. Next base: position 25,818 of record CAZKJP010000010.1, read on the forward strand.
GCTCCCAGGGGGTAGTCTCTATTTCTTCCCATGCGTTTACCCCGGGAATCCGAATGTCTAAATAATCCAGACCATTGTATTCCAGACATTCGTAGATGATCCCGGAAAACTCGACCAAATCTCCAGGGTGATAGTTCCTGAGCTGAGAATACCGGCACACTGGAGTCTGGGAGGTTTTCACAATATCGTCACATTCCTTCCAGTATTCAATAGTAGAAGGACATTTGAGGCCGTTGATAGACCTCATAGCCTCTACTATCTTTCCTTCGTAGTAGAAATGTACTCCGACTGGATATGTGATCATGGGGTTGTATTCCCTGAGATTTTTACCTACCTCCAGAGCTTTCTCGACTTCATAATTGTCTGTCAGATATTCTACAATGGAGGCTTCGGCAGCTTCCTCGGCCTGATTGACTCGGAGTTGATCGCCTCTGATAAGCTGGTCGAACAGTTCATCGGCAATCTGACTTCGGTAATCCTCGTTATTGAGAAATCGTTGATACATGTCCTCTGTTTTAATATTCAAATGAACCGTATATCGGTGTGCCGTTAAAGGTAACTATTCCGTTGTTTCCATTGGAATTAAACTTCTTCCAGGGTTCATTTAAGAATAGTACCAAAAGGTAGTCAAGGGTGTCGGAAAGGTGCCCGTACCTCTCGTATTTTATTCCGAGTTTAGGGTCTGTAATCTTAGCTTTGGATTTGGAACCATCCATTTCCTTACGCTGGTTAATCAGGTCCTCTATCAGCTTTCGGCACTTCAGGCCAATCTGGATGCTCCATCCTTGATAACCGTCAAAGATTCCGTTAACAAATTCCAGACGTGTAATCTGGGATGGCTGCTTACTGAGCAGACGTTTCTTAGGTCTAAGCTGGGGACTATCTAAGATTGATAATAGAATTGAGTAGTTATTTACTCCATCTTCAGTTACCGTGCTTCTCTGAAGACCTGCCGGATCTCCGGTAACTACTACTCCTCCAGTATGACCCATATTAAGCAGTATCCTCTTGATCTTTTCGGCAAAGCGAGGTGTGTTATTCTCTTTCGCCTCGGGACGACCAAGAATCTCTTCCAGAATATAGACTACTTTGTTTTCATAGTCCATCTGCGCCATAAGACAGCTCATGTATGGCGCAACGTTGAAGTCGAAACTAAGTATAAGCGGTTTCAACGGGTCATACTTAGTCTCTCGCAACCCTTCAATCAAATGCTTGGCACCATCGAACTTCCAATAACAGGCCGCGTCATTTACGTCTACATAAAGCCAGTTACCGAAAAGAAGGCGTTCCCGAACACTGGGGTCTGAAATCTTATACAGAGCCCCGACGTATGCGTTCACAAAGTTCTTGTCCGGATTATCATATACGCTGAAGGGTATGTACATCTCATTTGGACGGCATACTACCGGTTCGGCGTTTTCGTCCAAGACAAACCTGTCCCGGACCCAACCTAAGCATGGGTTGGTCGACATGAATAGCTTGGGGACCTTGAACGTGTCTGCCACTCTCCAGCGCAAACGGGAAAAGAGTACGTCTACGCCTCGCTGGTCAACTTCACCGACCTCATCTATAAAACCACCTGAAAACTCCGAGGAGCCGAATCTGAGATAGTCCGGGTCTGAGGGAGAATAAGCCATCTCCTTCATTATTATCCTGGAGCCATTCCAAAATATCATTTCACCTGAGAGGTTATTGATTTTGTAGTGTAGGGTTTCTTCGAGTCCCCACGTCTTCGCAACACTTTGAATGGTATTCCAGGTTGATTCACGAAGACTTTTGAGGGTCTTACGGGCGACTACCATACGCATATCCGGCCAGCGCATGCAGGAAGAGATGAGCCAGCATGAGCCAAGGTAGGAATTGTGGGTGACAGTGAAGTTATCTACCACATAAAGGCCTGATGGGTCGTCTACTGTGATACAGCGTCCCTCTCTTATACCTATATACTCTATGTCAATAATTCGCTTTCCTAACTCGGAATTTCCACCGTTAAATTCATAACGAGCACGTTCCTTCTTGCGTGTCAACCCACACAGGTCTGGGTTCATTTTGGTGCGAATCTGTACATCAAAATGATCTGAACACTGCACGAATACGCCCAATTCATTCTTATATCCTGAAGGATGCTGAGTGACAGTTGCAACGCCGCCAAGTGAACGTACGATGAAAGCTACATCTTCAGCTAACTGTTTACTCGTTGATGTATATACTATATGCCCTCTATCATCAACATAGCCATCTGTATCTATCAACCCTTGCATTAGCGCAATTCTATCATTAATGGATGAGTACAGATACTCTTTGGGGATATAGTGGGTCTGAGAACGATTACCTGCAATTCCCAGTTTTTTTAACGAGTTTACCAACCCGGTATCATGGATATAATATATTGTTGCCCTATTATCGATTTTTGTCCGACAATGGCTCATATCATATCCAGCTTCTATAAATCGCTGTTTAATTTCATCATCCATTGTGGTGAATTGGACAATGTTGTTCTTAATGAAAGTTTCTACGATTGAGCCATCGCCTATTATTGCTCCTAATATATAGGGATCTATAGTGGGTTTACAAGAAGCCAAAGTAAACCTCACCGGCTCGGTTAAAGGAATGATTAGGTGCACACCTTTATACATACCTTTCTTTTTTCGTTGGTACCAATAATACATATCCAATGTCTCCCACACTTTATTGGTGGAAATACCATTGAGCTTGGCTCGTTTTAATTTCTTCCTACTTTTGTGGCACTCCCACAAGTGACCCTCAGAACAATCGGTGTAGGTACCATCTACAAAATGCACGCGATAATATGGATGCTTTTCAATCGGATGCAACTGAATAATCTTTTGCATCCCTCCAGTCTTGGGGTTGGTAATAATACTGCCTTTCTTAAGGTCTCTTAATTTGCGAAATCCAAAAGGAGTACATACATGACTATCCAACATCAGCTGCTTACCTCCGCCGGCGGCCCCGCCCCCAAGAATAATCTGAGGGATGTTGTTGTTACCACATTTTTCGCATACGGAAGTATAGACCGGGTTGCCATTACGGTCGACTCCAGTCTTCACTTGCACTACATTCCCCCCACATTCCGGACATTCGGGCTGAAGGTTTTTCCACACCTCATACTGTCGTTCAGAAGGTGCGAAGTCAATATGAAGGTTACTCGGGGGTTTCAGTCCGGGGATCATTTTTATGGAATATATAAGGGAATACTAATTCATTGTACTTTGCCAGATTCAGGTAGAAACGTCTTTGGCGAGTCTGATCATTCCAAATTTTGATATACCCGGCCTGGGCAAGTTCTAATATGTTATTTCGGCAAGTACAGTAGCTGCACATGCCGTTTTTCTCTGCCATCTTATGATAGGAGTCAGCAGTCCAATGTTTATATTGATTCCTAAACCAGACTAAGAAACCAATCGCCCTTTCACTGACACTCCTGTCAAATTCTTTTTTCATAGGTTTTCTTTATCAAGAATAGCAGGAAGAGGAGGCCAGGAGGGGAAATAAATAGAAGCGCACCCGATTTTTTTTCGGATGCGCTTCAGAGGTGTTATGTATATAAACAGTGGCAAGAAAGTCTTAAGCTGAAGCCTGGGAAGCGGTATATATCTTTTCAACCGTGGCCCACAAAACATCGGGAGCCGGTGTGTCTCCCAGTTTCTCGCAGGAAGCTTTGAGATAAGCAAGTTCCTGGGAAGTGAAGTTGACGACAAGAGGGTTCTCCCGGTCAATGTTAATATCCCACTTTGTCTGCTTGTTCTCGCGGTCTTCCACGATTTTGTATTTCTCCGCATCTTCCTGAGTGAGCGCGATCTTCTTGATAATGGCGCGCTTCAGGTTGAAGTCCATGAAGTTATTTTCAGCGGGGAGAATCTGAGGGATGTAGATTCTATCGATAATGTGAAGTTCCATATTATTTAGAGTGATTTGATATACTTAGTGATAGCTGAGACGTGCAAATCTACAATTGCTCTCTTCCCGGCTTCTGATAACAAAAAGTCGCAGTCTTGTTTATTATCCATAAAAAGGTTTTCTGTCAATACAGCCGGACAGTTAGACTTGGAAAGAATCCCTATATCGTCAGTAGTCCAACTCCAAGTCCAGTATTTCTCAGAAGGAATAGCACGATTTCCCATGAGATTCCGAGCAACCGCTTCCTCAGTGAATATACGAGCACATTTCTTTGAATTAGCTGAAGAGTTCTTGGATACAAAAACACTAAATCCAGATGCTTGACTCCATAGTCCATTGCCAGCAGCGTTATTGTGGATAGAAACCAGAAGCACATTTTTTGCCCCATATTTCTTGCATACCTCGTTGGCTCTAAGCACTCGTTTGGTGATAGAAACATCGTAGGTCTCCGGAGTCAGAAGCTGAGTATCGTATTTCAAGGATTTTAATTCTCGTACAACACGATCTGCTATTTCTCTGGCCCATTTGTATTCGAGAAGACGTTTGTCCGGGGAACACTTGCCGAACGTTTCGCTTCCATGTCCATTGTCAACAAGTATTTTCATAGATTTCATTCTTTATCTCGGTAAAGAATAGAGGTTGTCCTTAATATTCGGGGGATTCACCAAGAAAAAATATTATAGGCTACTCCAATCCCGATGTATGGTTCAATTCGGTTAGGAGTAAATCCGATTCCGGCTTGGACCCCAACACTCCAGCGTTTGGTTTTATATCGGATTTCGGAATTGGTGATGGTTTTGGTGATAGTGGTAACTGGCCGGTAGATTTTCAAGCTATCTAAAGCCGGCTGGTATCCACTGACCCATGCGGTGTAAATTGAGTCTTCATACACTCGCTGGGAAATAGGTAGGCTGATAGAGACAGTATCAGTTAAAAGCGTGTCAACATCCAATTCGTTCGATATGTCCTGTATTGGTACCGGAACATCAATATATCGGACTACAGTACTGTCTTTAAGCACGGGAGCTTTAATAGAAACTGGGATAGTGTCAGTTTTGGATTCAACACTTTCCTCTGTAGACACTTCAGTAACTTTTGGGGGTTGGGAACATTGATTAATCAATAATGTTAGTCCGGCTACAAGCAAGAAGGAGGTTGCAAAACCTCCTATGAAAGAATTATATCTCATATACCTATAGAATAATAGGGGATATACCATTCTTTTTCTCCTAAGTATTCTTCCGGAAGCGAGACCCAGCAGCCTCTAATATCATCAAAAGCACCTACCGCTTCCTCAATAGTTGCCTTGCAACCTATCAATGCCTCCAGTTTCATTTCAATAAGAGAATAGGAGGGTAGAATTAATATAGTATCCCCTGCTTTCATGTCTTATTTATATTCTGGCAATAAATATTGGATTGCATTTGCCGCTTGGTTCATAATCTTCTGAGCCTCCTCCTCGGGTATGTCGATCTTGTGGGTAAACTCGCAGAAGATACTACCCACCCAATCGTGCTTGTTGTCATTCATCCGAGTTATGATTGCTGACTGACATCCGTAACTTGCCAGCAATGATTTGGCATACTTATCGCTTATTTGGCGATCTATGTCGAGGACGTACATGAATGACTCCTTGACTAAATCGCTGGCGAACTTTGCTACCTCAGAAATATGAAGGTTACAAATATGAGGCTTCATGGGCTCAACCCCTTTGCGCTTTACTTCGTAATATATGGAAATGAAGCTTTCGTTACCAAGAGGGTGGGGTTGAACGATATAGACCCGGTCAGCATTTAATTCATGTAAGATGGTCCATAATTCCCCAAAAACAATAGAAGAATTGTCGGCTCTCCGTTTGCTTTTGATTTCCTCTTCCCGTTTGAACCGCTCTATCTTAGCATCCGTAGTCTTGTTCTTGGTGTATTGATTATAGGCACAATATGTCGAAACGATAATGCCGATAGACCCAATGATAGCCGCTAAGTTTGAAAACAGTGCTTCCATTTCCGATTATTCCTCCTTGGCCGATGTCGGCATTATTACATTGAACGTGATACCTCCCTCGCCATTCCCCTCTATGTTGATCTTGTTGACATTGGCTTCCTTAACCCCATACATGTCAACCAAAACCTTAGAGGCCTGTACAGCTATGCTCCTGAGAGCGGCTGGAGATTGGAGATTGCCCTTTCTGTCCCTTAATTCGTAAGTGGAACACTCATTGATAATATGGGTTAGTCGTTCCCTTAGGAAAATCTTCATGTACTTCGATTCCTCATAAGGAAGCCCGTCCAAAGTTTTCAGATACGCCTGAATCTCCGGACGAGCCAACATTCGGGTAGCACGGGACTTCGCCAGATTGCTGTTATCGTTATACACTTCCCGGTAGCATTTCGTAGCGTCTCCTCCGAAGGGGATCTCACCATGAACGTACAAATCACAGAAGAGCGTTTCTTGTTCCGTAAGCTGTATGTTATCTTTCTCCATTGTTATCGGCTAATTCGTTAAAGAGACGATAAAGAGCATACCGTCTCAATAACGAATAGACGAATTTTACTCTGCTGGTTTATTGCCCTCCAGCAATTTCTCCATGATAATATCCCTGAAGAGCTGGGCGATTCCATTACATGCAGCTTCCACATCCTCAACCGACTTTAAGAATTGCATATTGAAGTTAATCTGGAGGTCATAGCCGGAGATATGTACCAGCGTCTGATTTATGTCCGGGTTGATTACCTCCCTGACAATTCGGTCGGTATTTACTTTAAAAGTAACTGTCGGTTCCGGAACCTGAGAATATTGTCCTTCTATTTTCTGTTCTTCCATTTCCTTATATTTTAAAATGCTTGCGTGTCTTCTCTGCCTTGGAGATTGCTAAATCGTCTCCTTGATACTCACCTCCTACGCTTCTCATACGCTGGGTGAGAACTGAAACTACATTGGTGGTAGCTGCTACATCCGCGTCTGCATCGTGGGCATCTTCCAGTTCGACCCCAAGATTCTCACACATAATCTCCAGCTTATAGGAGTTCATGTTGGGAAGATGACACATTGCCAACTGACCAAGAAGAATAGTGTCCAAACATAGGGGGTGCCAGTTGCCATAGAAGTCCTCATGTCCGCGCATGATTTTCTTTACTTCTCCCATCAATCCGGCGTATTCCATCATCTGGCAGAAGAACCCCTCATCAAACCCTATGTTTTGTCCGATGAAGAAAGGTTTCATGTTTTTCGGACACTTAGGAGTATTGGCGATCATAAATTCGATTATCTCCTGAGCGACCACCTTGATGGGTTTTCCAAGACTCTCCAGCATATCCATTGTAATCCCTGAATATTCTAAAGCTTTTGAATCATAATCCATAGATTCCGGTTCGTCATCGTATTTGGATTTCAAGGTTTTTCGCTTTGGGGTTGCCTTGGCGATAATTTGGCGGGTATAAGGAGAGATATAGGTCACATAGCTTCCTATTCTCTCAAAAGTATCGAGCCTGGTAGCGTGGATTGCAATCTGAGTACAAGCTGAGGTCTGACATTTCAATCCTCCTGTCTCAAAGTCCATTGTAAAAGCCACCATTACCGGTGTTTCTTGTGAGGGTGCTGCCATTACTTCAGGTATTTACGGATTCTTTGAACTGATTCTGCAAGGAAGGTCTCCAGTGGGCCATAGTTGTATATGACTTCTTGGTACTCTTCGTCAGGTATGGTGATACGCTCCAAATCCCTCATCACCCTCTCTTCCCCGACTTGACGGATCAGAGCGTACTTGCTGCGCTTGATAAGAAAGCCTATAATCGAAAATTGCTCGCTGTAATTATCCAGCAGCATTTTCAGGCCCTTCTCGTCGATTACATAGGTACAGATACCAGGGTCTGTATGAGGAACATCTTTTGTGAGCATCCAGTAGTGATGGCCACCGAAGTAGGTGTAAGCCAGCATTTCTTCCTGCGCTGGAATGTCATCTTCATCGACAAACCAGTGATCGACTCCCTGAATTTCCCCCTGCCGTTGCGGACGGGTGGTATAAGAGACAAGCATTGGAATATCCAGAGCCAGCTCTAAGAACCTTGCTAAGGTTGTTTTACCGGAACCTGAGGGGCCCACAATACAGATAATGGTAGGCTTGAAACAAATCTTATTCATAATATCTCTATAAGCTTATTTCGGGTTAATTGGAGATTATTATGGCCTACATAATCACTGTACCGAATTTGGGCCATGCAGATTATCAATTTATTTTTTGCACCGAGAAGAAGAGGACGGACGCTACGGTACTCTTCCGGCCATATCACCAGTTCGGATATATCGTTATTTTGCTGGAGGGTAAGTTTACAGAACACCTCCTGCTCTCCGGTCTTTTTGCTGGTGAACTTCTTCTCTTCCATCTCTACGATAGTAGCAGCAATTGCGGCTTTCCGACCATCCTTGTCCTCATTCACAGTATCTTTCAGAGTCGTATAGGAAGCACGTCCTTTTATCTGACTCTTGATTTCGCTGTTATCATAAATCCTCTTGTAGTCGATAGCTCCCAGCCCCGAAACCTTGATTTGTTGCTGAGACCAGAAATAATGCTTCGACCGTTGGTCTGCTGGGAAATCTTTGTCTTTAATCTGGAAACCAAGGGTCTCCGCTGCCTTCTCAATAATGGCGAATCTTTCTACGACTGAGTGAGCCTGCTCCACCTTATCAAAGCAGCCCGCGAGAATGAGATTGGCAACGTGCCGGGCATTTACCGGACAGCGTTGAATTTCATCTTCATTGTCCGGATCATCCCAGTACTCATACTTCTTCAGTTTGTATTTGAAGATACGTTCTATGAAGTTAACGATACTGGTGAACTCTCCATTCTTGTCGCGCTCGGCAATAATCCAGTCTACGGCCTTTGCTCCCACCTGCTTGATTTTTGATAAAGACCAGAACACCTCATTGGTTTCATAGTCAGTGTAGAAAGACATGGCGCTTTTGTTAATATCTGGAGATACCACCTTCACGTTACTGCACGCTTCCATCTCGGACATAATCGGAACCAATTCCTTGTCTTCTGCCCATTCCAGAGCAACGGTATAAAAAGCGGTCGGGTAAGTAGCCTTCAGATAGGCACCTATATAAGAAGTTACAGCATAAGCGGTAGCATGTGAGTTACATGTTACGACGCCTGCTCTTGTAGTGAAAGTGTGAAATGGTTCGGCCATCTCTACGTCATACGCTTCTTCGGTGCCAATACATTCAACTCTAACCACTTTGCTAAGACAAGCGTTCAACCCTTTTTCTCCTTGTTTCCTTATTCCCCTGTTCACATACATGTAATCAGAGCCAGGTACTAATTCGTCAGTGCGTTTGATACCATTCTGGATAGGATGCTTATGGTTCTCTGTAACGTCAATTGTAGCTCCATTTTCTAAAGTAATCCGATACATTGGAAGAACTCCCATGAATCGAATGTCAACAATCTTGTTTTTTATGAGATAGTAGTCTCCATTCTCTACCTGTAAGGACCAGCAGTACCCCCAACCTTGGCGTCTGTAACGCTTATGAGTCGCAAATCGCCCGTTCAACTCACACCATGCCGGGTCATACATCAGTCTATACATCTCTCCAATATTAGGTTGCCAATATCCTGTGTTCATGCGGTAAAGATATTCTTTCCCGCTTATACATTTATTAAAAAGATAGCTACCACAAGCTTCAATCTGCTGCCAAATTGCTATTGCATCATCTATAGGACAACCATTTTTCTTGGCTCCTTTAAGGAACTTATCTCTCATTGACTGGATCTTGTCAGTTTTCTTTTTTGATATGAACTTAACAAGCTTTACGCCTTCACCAAGTGAAAAGCCACCAACTTCTCGCGCTATTTGAGCCACCTGTTCCTGGGTAACGATCAGCCCAAACGTATCTTTAAGGGCATTGTAGGTACCCCATAGATAAGTTGGAGCCACCAGCCCTTTCTTACGGTCAACGTACGCTTCAGTGGAACCATTTTCCAAGGTAGCCGGACGGAAGAGTGCATTGGCTGCAATCAGGTCGTTTATTTCAGTCGGTTGCATCTCCATAAGGAATTTTGTCATACCTTTAGAAGAAAGCTGGAAGACATTCTGAGTGTAACCTTGTCGAAGCAACTCGTAGGTTCTTAAATCTGAAAGGCTTCCTTCAACTATCTCTTCCATTTTCAAATTCACACCATAATGCTCGTTGATAAGGTCAAAGGTCTGGTGAAGTTTGGAAAGTTCCTTGGTAGCCAGGCAGTCGTTCTTCAGCAAACCAAGCTCATCCAGGTCATAACCGCAGTTCTCACTTACCAATATATCATCCACCTTTTTAATAGGCACGAAGTCGAAGCACTCTACATCTTCCCCGTCCATCTCATCCGGGGTAACGAGTAGGGCAGAGGCATGTACGGAACTGGAGCGGGGCTGGAACATCAATGTTCGGATATTCTCAAAAAGCTGAGGATAATCATGGATGAACTTAGCTAACTTCCGATTTGTCGCTGCCAGCTTGAACAGATCGGTGAAGGTTGCTCCATCGCCCTCAATGATCGAGGTAAGATAGTTTACCAAAGCAACGTTGATACGCATTGTACGAGCCACGTCCTTGATTACAGCCTTTGCCTTCAGGGTAGTGAAAGTACCGGCTGAAAACACCCGCTGCTTGCCGTCATGGTTGTAACGCCTTTCAATATATTCTTTCACTTCTTGGCGCTTACTTGATTCAAAGTCAATATCTACGTCCGGCCTTACGGCAGGGACCCACCGGGTCCCTGCACATATCCTCCATCTACGAAAGTGTCAAGCACTTTGACAGGCTTCGTACTTTTAATTTGTTTTACTTTGAGTATCTTCATTTAAAGGTTTTTCAAGTGTTAGTTTCTAAGCTTCTTCTTTTTCGTTAAATCCCATATATCTGCAAAGGGCGCGGTACACGGCCAGGTTGAACTTATTGTCATTACTCTTGCAAGCTTTATTGAAGGCCAGTAGCTCCTTATCCACTTTGATGGATTTTTTACTAATGAAGAAATCTGTTACTATTCCTTCCATTGAAGTACAGCGACTGAGAGCGACATACAGCATCCCGGGAGCGAAAGCGTATGGGCAGTGAACTACGATATTGTCGAATGTCAATCCCTGACTCTTGTGAATAGTAATGGCCCATCCCAAGGCAAGAGGAAACTGGGTACAACTTCCTTTTTCAATGGCCTCGATTTTATTTCCATGCACCCGATACTCCGTGTCAGTCCAAGTGTACCGTTCGATAAAGACTTCCCTTCCAGTATCGAGAATAACACCGATTTTAGATTGGGAAATGCTGGATACTGTCCCCATCGAACCGTTATAAAATCCCTGCTTTGCGTTATTGACTAAAGTCATTACCCTTGCTCCTATCCTCAGCTTCAATTTTAGATCACAAGGAGCGTTCTTAGGATTGAAATTGTCTTTATAGGTAGCGACAAAGGTGTGTGTGGCTTTTCCGATCATGTTATTATTGATACGGGCAGCATTTTTACGAAGGGAGCATATATGAATGGCCTTGGTCGAGAAATCCTTACTCTGCCGGTTGTCTCGAAGCTCAGTCAAGTCTTCTATATCCATCGGGAGGAGTTCGTATTCTCGGATTCGATTTAGCATATTTACGAACCTTTCCTCTGTCTGCCTGAATACCTGGGAAAGTTCTACGACTCGAAATCCATCTTCGCGTAGGGCATGGGAATGGAAGAAGTAGTTGCCTCGATACCATTCCTTCAGAATACCCTCTTCTTTCTTCTTTATTACAGGAGGGAGCTGAAAGAGGTCTCCAAAAAAGATAAGCTGTACTCCACCAAATGGTAAGTCATTCAGTCGATATAGCCGGAGTTTCTTGTCAATATGGTCGAGGATGTCCGGACGCACCATACTTGCCTCATCTATAATAAGGGTGTCAAGCGTCCTGAATAAATCGAATTTATCCGGATAGAGCTTGGTCTTAATGGGAGCATTTGGGCTCTGGAGAGTGAATGGGATGTTAAATAATCTATGCAAAGTGACACCACCGGCATTGATAGCAGCTACCCCGGTTGAAGCAGCTACGATAATGTTTTTATGGGTGTGCTCAACTATGTACTTTAGGAAGGTAGTCTTCCCGGTGCCAGCCTTTCCGGTTATGAAAAGGTTGTCGGTCGTTTCTTCGATAGTCTGAAACGCTCGACTCATTTCTTCTGTAAGTACCATAACTATAATTCGTTGATTGTAAATAAAAGGTCTTTGTTGTCGAAGATTATGTCATCTCCTTCTCGAAGTTCGTCAGCATAAACCCTAATGGTTTGTTCTTCTACTCCTCTTCTAACCACCAGTTCCGCGTCTTTGTCAAGCCACAACGTCCTACCACCTTCAACCTGAAGTTCGATAAAGTTGTGGCTTTCAATGTCTTCTCCGATAATCGTAGTATCAGCTGGGGAAAGTCCTGCTCGTTCGGGGAGCAGGAATCGTTCAAAGATGAGTCCATATTTGATTGGGTCTATAAGGGTAATTCCAAGTAAGTAAAGAAGTAAAGAACCGGCTGCGGAACCTCGTCCGCACCCAACTAAGATGTTGTTTTTCCGGGCCCAATTGCAGGTGTCGTACTGAACGAGCAGATAGTCCACATTGTCAGTAGATTCAATGATATACTTTTCGTACTCCATCTGCTTGCGGTATTCCTCCATGCGGTTCTGAGGAGCGAGTCGTTGAAGCCCTTCTTCAAGAAGCTGAGTGAACATGTTATGGACCGTGCCGTACTTTTCAACTTCTTCCGGCGTCATGTCATACTTAGGCATATAGTTTCTGGTGGTGTCCATCCGTCCCGTGGCATTGTCTGCAATCACAAAAGTGTTTTGCGCACATTCCCGGAACAACGCTTCTACATCCCAGTTAGAGCCGAACAAAGATTCAAACAATGCGTAATGCTCATCTACATCCTTATAAAATTGGTCATCGCTTTGTTCGTGAGCCGCACCCTCCGCTACCTTATTAAGAATAATTTTGTTCTTAGCGTCATCCCTATCCAAATAGTAGCAATCGCTGAGAAGAATCGGGCGGGGCATAATCTCGTCATTGTACCACTCATCAAAATACTTCTTGGTCGCTTCCAGTACTTTAATGTCTATTCTCTCAGCCTTGTATTCCGACAAATCCACCTGATAGAAAACCCTATCAAAAGCGTCTGTTAGGGCTACGATGATATTCCGACGATCGAGAAGAGAAACCGGTGTGTACTTATCGAGGACCAAAACATTCCCTTCTGCTCGGTTGATGAGCTCTCCCAGTCCGATGGTTTTGTTCTCGACATTGTCTACCATTATGGCTTTCTGAATCCGAAGGAGATTACGGAAGCCACGCTGGGATTGCACATAGACTTTCGCTCCAAACCTGAAGCTGTCTTCCACCTCCACTGTAAGGGAATAGCCAAATACCGGTTTGATGCCTGATGCCTCACATTCCTTTTGGAAGACAAAGCAAGCGGCCATAGTGTTGTTGTCGCATATACCAAGTGTGGTATGTCCCATAAACTTGGCTTTACGGATCCAATCCTCTGGCATGAAACTTCCATTCAGGAGTTCAAAAGGTGTATGCACCCCCAGGTTTACAAAGGGAATATCGTGTTGATTTGGAGTTCTGGTGCCAACATATTTAAGGATATTTAATTTGAAATCCTTGTTGATATTATGGTAGTAGAAGTTGTCTCCAAACTTAAAGACGATATACTCTATTCCATCATTAGCTAATTCCTCCGGGCGCACGAGGCTGTTAAATATCAGGTTGCCATCTACGTCTTTTCTAAATATGGAATTATAGCTGGCTTTCTGAGTGTCCTGGAAGAAAGCTTTCCCCAATCCCGGAATATCAACCACCTCAGAATCCACTTGGAAATACTGGATCTGGTTTTTCTCCAGCCATTCGTATAGTTCAGTAATTCTATTTGATCTTGCCATCGACGTTACTCAATTTATATTCGATTGGGGTAAAAAGGGATTCTGAGAAGGTGTCGTAGATGGACCAGAAATCAGCCTCATCGAAATCTTTACCTTCACCTACGAGCTTTGCTATCATTACATTCTCAAAGTACTCGTTCAATTTGTCTGCGGCCACATTGATTGCGTCTGAAGCATCCGTATCGTAGCCGATAATTATATCTCTTACTCCTTTGCTTTGCAGCTTATAGATTTGCGCATCACTAATTTTCTTACCGAATGTACAGACTGCTACGATTCTGTGGTTATCGTATAGATCAAGCTTACGGGTAAGGGCTATCACATCGAAGATACCTTCCACCAATATGACTGTATCGGTCTCGTCTTCTATGATTGAATCATAATTATAAAGGAGTTTTACAAAGTCATTCTCAGTACTGTTATTGTATCTGCGAATCTGATATTTACCATTTCTCTTTGCCCGGTCGTTGTAATCATCAATATCCTCCTTGCTCCATACATGTCGAGACACATATCCAACCAAGTCACCGGCATCATAAATCGGAAAGACTACATAGTCATCGTATTTGAAATTTAATCCTCGGGTTGTCCCCACTGGGAAGTAGGTAAAATCATCGATGGTAAAACCACGGGATTTAAGATATGGGTTCTTATAACACCGCTTCCAGGACTCCGGCATTTCTATAATGACCAGTTCATCGTCGATCTCTTCTTCCTCTATTCCGAAAAATTCAGGAACTTGAACCGGAGCGAACTGTATAGTGTCTCTGATTTGAAGGTCCGAACGGCCAATCTGTTCTAAAAAGCGATTGATGTCTTTGCAGGTCCGGCCACATGAAAAACAATGGACCATTCCAAAGACCTTGCCGTTCTTTTCAGGCCCAACGTAGATTCCTTGTTTACCACCTGTCTTGCCACACCAGGTACATTCGGGAACAATCAGATTTTTTCTTCCTCCGTCTAATCGGGCGTGAAGCTCAGACTGGAGTTCACGCACCAATATTTCTTTCTCTTCTCTGCTTATATACATAACTCCTCTTGGTTTTTATAAATTGGCCGTCCTTTGTCGATCAAAGAACTTCTCGTTGTCATAGTCAATCGCTATCTTAATGGTGTCTCCTTTAGGGAAAAACCGGCTTTTGGCTACATGAAGGCGCATAGTCTTTTCTCTACGCTCATTGGCTGATTGGTTTAGGGTAATCAAATGGGAACAAGGCCTGGCGATACCTTTGGCCTCAGCTGAACTATGCTCAGTGAGGACATTTTTTTCATCGTTAATCCAGTCCGGATTTTCGATACGGGCTTGATACGTCACCACCATCCATACTTTCAACTCGGTCGCCAAATCTTTCAGGTCATTAAAAACCGATACACGTTTCAGGCGTTCCCCGGACTCTCCATACTTACGTCCGGAAGAGTCAGTCAGAAGGTCAGCGGAGTCTACTATCACTATATCCGGCGTTACATTGTAGTTCTTCTTAAACTCTGCTACAGCCTCTTTAATATTAAGGGTAGAGACATTCTGGTTGAACTTCGGATAGCTGCGTACAAAAAGTTTTCCGGATACTTCTGAAATCTCCTTCTCAAAGCGCTCCATATCCTCCTTCTTGATATACCCCTTTTCATAACTGTAGGCATTACAAGCGACCAAAGCTGCCGAATAAGCATTTTCTACCTCTTCTCGGCTTCCTTCAAGCTGGAAGTGAAGGACATTGAAACCATCAAGACAAGCCTGAGAGCCAATCCAACGTGCAGCGTGGCTTTTTCCTACTCCGGTGGGGGCCAAAATACATGACAGCTGTTCTCTTAAGTCTCGGTCCTGATTAAGATTATCCAGTTCGTCAATGTAAAATCGAGCCAGAAGCCTTTCACCACCACGGGCATTATTCTTTACTCTGTTTTTTTGATGACGGGATCCAAATGTGCTAACTACATCAGTGTAATCCGACCCGGTAAGAGAAAATGTTCGGCTCCAGTCAACATAATTAGCTACCATCTGTTGAGCGCCTTCTAATCCTTCGCGGTTAAAAACATTTCCTGCGTTTTTAAAGATTTTCAGGAACTCTACGTGCTTAAGATAATCTTCCAGCAGACCCAAACATTCGTCAGTCTCGAAGATTGCACCATCGTCATAAGCTTGTTTCCAAAACTTCAGAGCACCCCTATTGCCTACCAGTGATTGTTGGACCATAGTATAAGAAGGGGCCTTACCGTATTTTCGATAGTGCCGCTTAATAATTTTTAGGACCGCTGCGGAGTTTCTGTCCGGAAGATGCTCTTCTTCAATATGGTCGCATACGACTGAGAGAACATAGCTATTCTCTAAAGTTGTATTTAACAGGTCTTGGAGAAATTCTTCTGTGAGAACATTAATTTTGTCGCTGGTCGCCATATTCGCATCTTAACCGGTATATTTCCGGATACTTTTTTTGAGTTTCTTTCTGGCATTTCTTTGCAAATTCGCACTCTACACAGGCAGCGGAGAGTGGCGACCATCCTAAAGTCGAAGTCTGACAGATTGCAAAACCTACTTCGCGGTTCAACAGTCTGAACTTAGTCCTTTCTTCACTGGGAAGGAAGACATACTTCGCCTTAGGATGTTCGCTGCGATCAACTATAAGGTTAAGGAGAGAAGTCCGGCTAAGATCGTCCACTGATTCCAGCCATTTGTTTTCATGGTAAATCCGGCCTTTGTCAGAATTGTAACGTTCCATAGACTTTGGTCCGAATACTTGATTCAGTTTCCAAGACACGCCTCTTCCTTTGAAAGCGTATGCCGAGCATACCACATAATCCACAACCCTTTGTGCGGACAGCCTTCCATATTTTTTTTCTAAACGCTGGAGGGCTGTACGCACGATCCTTTTAGGCTCTCCTCCTTGGGGAAGCTTATAAGTAGGGTCGATGAGTTTAGAAGCAATCTCAAAAAACATCTTAAGAGTTTGCCTTATAAGGTATTCGCTGACCATCTCTTGTTAACCTGCTTTTTAAATGTTGGCGAGCCAGTCTGAGACGGCTCTTTATCGTTTCTGTATTGGGAGTCTTCAAAGTTCCTTTCTTGAACTCTATCTCAGCAATCTCCTTTAAAGAATACCCGGACTCCTGAAGAATCAGAGCATCCCTATGGCGAGGCTTAAGCTCACTCAATACATCGACTATATCTTGATTATAATGCTCACGCCAATTCTCAACTCCAAGCACATTCCCGCTTACATGATCATCAGCTTCGATTTCCTCCTCAAATGTTTCTATGTCATTGTCGTAACTTTTGTTATTGTGGATTTGACGTTGCTTCTCACATGCCCATACCTGATGTTTGACACAAGTATGAATCCAAGCTCTTATAGGCCGATCCGGATTGTACTGCTCGATTCTTCGGTAAAAGTTTAGAATTACTTCAGAATAATTCTCTTCAACGTTTTCCGGACTCCAGCTATAGTCCCTGCATAACTTGAAAATCATGTTTACGAAAGGGACTATATACTGGTTGAAAAGAGCTGTTCTTCGAGCTATTACTTCGGGATCGCGTTCCCTATCTATTGCTTGGGAACTTGCTTGTACTTCCGGTCCCATTCGAGCGACACATTAGCGTTAAACGACTCTGCTAAATGTGGTCCAAGGCGATGCAAAGCGCAATAAAAACGCCACTCTGCTTCGTGCCTTATAAACTCAGCTCGAACTACCTCATCTGTGGGCTGGGGTTTGGAGTCCAATAAGCCATAGAACTCTTTCAGATGTTTTCTGAGAGCTTTCTTATGCTTCTTTATCTCCTTGCTTGTAAAAGAATTGGAATCTGCCGTAAGCATGATTAGAGGTTAAAACGCTTGATATAACAGAAAAATATGTGAATTGCGTCGGCCTCATTATCATCGCCGGGCTCAATTTGCCAACGGAGCTTACAAAATCTTATCATTTTTTCTTTTGTAGCCTTACCATCCCCAGTCGCAAATTTCTTTAACGAGGCTGGGTTGATAAAGTGCGGCTCCGGAAGATCGAGGGTATCGCATACCTCGAACAATATTCCTCGGAACTCAGACAGCTTTCGGGTATCAGTGAAATGATTGTTGACACTCACATCCTCAGCTACTATCTGCCTGATACCGTTCCTCTGGATAAAATCGATTAAGGTGTCGCGGAAAGCCTTGTGTTGCTTGTTATTGTTCCGGCGCATGGATTCTGTAAAGTCCCATGTGCCCCGTTCATTCATACAGTAGAAACCTGTATGAGTAGCAATATCAAGGGCCGCTACCTTGTCTCTTGTCAGTTTTTCAATTGGTGCTTGACGTTTCATGGATTGAAGACACCCCATTACTTTTGATTACAGTAATTTTGTTGGGGT
>CAZKJP010000011.1:0-43483 GCA_964553075.1 uncultured Sangeribacter sp.
TACTGTACTTCAGATCAAGCAGCGAGAGCGTAATTGTTATTTTCGCCAATTATAGTTCGATACAGTTGGTATTATAGAGCTTCCGTATCCAAGCTCTGCATGCTTACGTACCGCTTCTACACGCTGTCAAAGCCAGTCATCCCCTTGTGATTTAAACTTTAACCGCTTAATGCGGATTGCAAAATTAATTCAATCAGCCGAATGATGCAAATAAATTAATTAAATTTAACATATTATTTAATTTCCTTCTTATTATTGGAGGGCTTCTCTAATTGTGCTTATCAGGTTATCTTAAGTTCCACTTAAAATTAATCGATATTGGTTCCTCTTTAAATGCTCTTTTTTTAAAAGAGGAACTTAATGACCTATCATATTATATAAGTGATGTGGTCAGGGTATTGCGGAGTGCCTAAGGGTAAGAAGGTGTCTGTTTCCAAGGCTATTAGTTCTTTTGGGGTCTTTATATTTCGTTTTAGGGCTTCTTGTAAAAGTTGACCTCTCATGGCTTTGAGTTTACCAGCTGATGGGGTCTTCAGCGTTTCACCTGATTGTTCTTTAAATTCCACTTTCCATACTTTGGCGAATCGTTTGACCAATTTCCAGTCTATGCATTTGGCTGCGTCTCCCGGAAGAAGGTGGATGATGTCTCTTGTTCCTGTCTCTTGAAGGTATTTTACCAGTTGGATAGTAACGAATTTTCTCCAGAATGAATATAGAGGTTTCCCATCCGGGGAGAGGGGAGAGGAGAACTCAAGACGATAAGGTTTAATTATGTCCTTAGGTCGAAGCCAACCATAAAGGGAGGAGACTATCCTGAGGTTTTGATCAGCTCTTTCTTTTTCCTCAGAAGAGAATCCATCGAATTGAAGATTGGTGAAAACCACTCCGGTGAAAGAGTCGATAGTGAAATTACCTGTATTTTTGAATGGAAAATTATAGGCCATCTTATAGATTTTGGATGCCATGGATAGGCTGACCTTTATTTCAGCTGCTATCTCTTCAATGGACATCTGACGGATTCTATCATTGATCTCCTCAGCTTCCTGAGCACAGATGGGTCTGTGGGCAAGATATTCCTTATTACTGAATGATCTTTCGTTATCTTCCATGGTTTTGGATTCGGCGATAAGAAAAAGCATGACGGTCTTTTATATTGAGATGTTAATAATCGAATGAGGTGAGAGAAGTGTTTGCAAAGATAAGCAATGAAATCGAAATATTGAGACGGGGTCAAAAAAGAATTGGTGATGGGTTGGGACTTTGAGGGATTTGTATTAATTTTGAAAACGCAAATGAACGGATAAGGCTCCCGGCGAAAACGGAGAGCTGGCTCCAACCCATGGAATAACTTAATATCCAAATAAATATCATAAAGTAATGGCACTTGAATTTACAGATCAGACGGCCCGTGAGGCAATCGAATCGGGTAAGCCTGTAGTGATCGATTTTTGGGCTACTTGGTGTGGCCCATGTATCAAGCTTGGTCCGGTAGTGGCTGAACTTGCAGAAAAGTATGGAGACAAGGCCGTGATCGGCAAACTCAATATCGATGAGAATGATGAGATTGCAGCCGAGAACCGCGTGCGCAACATCCCTACAGTTCTTTTCTTCAAGGATGGAGAACTCAAGGACCGCAGCGTTGGTTTGGTAAAGCTCTCAGACTTGGAAGCCAAGCTCCAGCCGCTTCTCTGATCACTTTTTCTTAGTTTGCGCAACAACTGATCAACAGTCTTTTTTGGTCCTAAAAGGACATTCAAACATAATTGTTAGGGTATGTTGACTTATGGTCGGCATACCCTATGTATCTACCACTCTGATTCTTATCCTATATGCGACAATGTTTTATCATACTAACTTTTATTCTTGTTACCTTTATATCCGTAAAAGGTGAAATCAATGTCCCGGCTTTATTTAAGAGTTTGAGGGATACGGAAACTGAGGAACTAATGAAGATAGGGGCTCGCTATGATCTGACCAATCAGCCTGATAGCGCGTTAGTATGCTATTCTCTTGTCAATGAGCGATTGAGTGAGATAGAATTGACGGAGAAGGAGCAGAAGATATATTGCCGTGCTCTGACAAACCTTGGTTTCTTGTATGCTTCCTATTATTTCGACTACACTAAAGTAATGTCCTTTTTCCAGAAATCCAATGCTGTATCGGAAGAAATAGGGTATACGGCTAATATTGCATATAATTATCTGAATATGGCAGGGGTGTACCTCGCTTGTAATCAGATTTATCGTAACCAACTCTTTGAAGATGAGATATGGGAGTTCAGTGAGCAAGGTGTTCGCACCGCCTTGGATTCGAAAGAATGGGAAGTTGCTTTGGCATGCATGACGAATGCAGGCCTACTGAACTTGCAAAACCGGAAACCAAGGAAATTTCTGGAGATAGCGCGTCAGATTTCGGCGGCCGATATCCCCTAGGAAGTCAACATGAAACCCTTTTATATGGGTTTTATGAGAGGCTCGAAGCAATATGCCCTCGGTAATTATGATAAAGCCTTAGGGGAATATTCCCAGTTAGCGGGGATGGTGGATTTGTCATCCATGCAAGGAGCAAGGTATTTAATTCTTGCTCTGACAGCCGAAGCATATTCAATGGCTGCATTGGGCAGATTTGAGGAGGCAATCGGGAAGACACGTGAATATATGAGGGAGGCTGAGAAGGCCGGGTTGTCAGATGAGTTAGCAAAGGGTTATCTATGTCTCTCGGATTACTATCGTAAATTAGGGGATGTCTCAGGTTCGTCGCAATATCTTCTGGATTATTATACCAAGAAGGATTCGATTCTTTCAGCCCGGGAAATTACGGGTATCTGTAACATGCCGCTGATGACTCAGATTGACCAGTTATCTGTGCAATACCAACAGGAGAAAGAGACAAAGCAAAAATTGAGCAAGATATTATGGATCGCGATTCCGATAGTTTGCTTGTTGGTGCTTTTTATCATATTCCTGAGTGCAGTCAGAAGGAGGGAGAAAAAGTATACCAAGGAGATTTATAAGAAGAACGTTGAGTTACTGAAGGAAGAGGAGTCCAAAAGTAAGGAGATACAGATCTTAGAAGAGGAACTTTCCGGGTTGAAAGAAAAATTATTAAAAGAAGAACCCGGTGCCGTTGTACCCGCTGAGTCTACTTCCTTACCGGATGATCCAGCAAAAATAGGAGATGAAAATAGAGGCGGCTCGGAAGTACCAGGAGCCTCTTCAGATCAAAATGAGAAGTACCAAGGTTCACAGATGTCTCAGGAAATGGAGGCGGATATCCTTCAGAAGGTACACGATGCATTAGATGATACTGAATTAATATGCAATACAGGATTTACCTTATTGCAACTTGCAGAAAGAATTGGCTACTCCTACAAGCAAGTGTCTCAGGTTATAAATGACAAGACCGGTAATAACTTCAAGACGATGCTGAATGAGAGGCGGATTAAGGAGGCTTGCCGACGGCTTATTGATCAGGATCAATATGGGGGGTTCACAATCGAACATATCGCACGAGGGGTAGGCTTTCAGTCGCGCAGCCATTTCTCGATAAGTTTCAAAGCGATCGTAGGAATATCCCCTTCAGACTTCCAGAAAAATGCCCGGTTATCCGCTCAGGAAAGAAAAGACTGACGGGTGGAATGGGATGAAAAGAATGTAATTTCTCTCAGGATATAAGAGAAGATCCGCCCAAAACATGGAAAAAGTAGAGAATAGACCAGTTTTTATTAAAACCTTGTAAACCTGAACATTATGTAATGTTCGGGTTTTTCTTTGCGTGTTGGTTGGTTCGGTTTCATGATATAGAACCTACCTACGGCTAAAAAATTTGGCCGAGAAATCGGACGAAGGTAATTTAGTGGTCAGAAAAAAACAAGCAATTTCCATTGTCTTCTGAAATGGCGTCTTGATGGAACCTTCAAGAGCTATAGAAGAAGTCGTAAAAACGGCTCCTAAAGAAGGAAAGGAAATTCAATATTCATTCACTAATAACCTTTTCTCATGAACAGAAAACATTACCTCAGCCTACTGGCAGCCTTGTTGGCCACAGGAGGGATGAGCGCAGCCCCGGTAAGTCCGGAGGAAGCGATGGCCAAAGCACGCGAATTCGTAGGGGCATCTGTCCGCTCCAACAAAATGCGCAAAGCACCAAAAGCCAATTTGAAACTTGCCCACACTTTCAAAAGCGAACAGACATCGACACCTTTATTATATGCCTTCAACCGAGGTGATCAGGATGGTTACGTCTTGGTTTCAGCAGACAACCGTCTTCCGGATGTTATAGGATATTCTTCTACCGGCCATTTTGATGCCGGTCAACTCCCCTTGAATATGCAGAGCATGATCGCCTCATGGGAAAACCAGATCAACTGGCTGTTGGAGCATGATGATGCTAAGGTTTTGGCACCAAAGGCTCCGGACTTTCCCATCGCACCTCTCCTTACATCAACTTGGGATCAAGGAGATCCCTATAACCGTCAATGCCCGAATGTAACCCAGTACACTCAGTTCGGGGATGCGAACGGGAAAGGGCCGGCGGCTGTAGGATGTGTTGCTACCGCCTTAGGACAGATTATGTATCATCATCAGTGGCCTGAAGTTGGAACAGGTTCCGTAAGCTATGTATCCAAAGGTGATGATACTGTAAATGTAAACGTTAACTTCGAAGGGCATGAGTATGACTGGAGCAAAATGCTCCCCTCTTTGGACAAATACTCAGACTCAGAGGCCATCGAGCAGGTATCAACTCTGCTGTTCCATGTCGGAGCAGCCTTCGAATCAATCTACGGAGCTTCCACAGGCGCAACTGACGTATCAGTAGCACCGGCCCTGAAGAAGTATTTCGGGTATGACAACGGAGTCAGCTATAGACTCAGGGACTTCTATACAGAAGAGGAATGGTCAGACATCCTTTTTGAGGAACTGAGCAATAACCGTCCTGTAGCATACGGTGGCGTTACAAAGAAAAAAGAGGGGCACTTCTTCGTATTAGACGGTATCGATGATCTCGGTTATTACCATGTCAACTGGGGTTGGAGCGGAATGGAGGATGGTTACTATCTTCTGACCCTCCTCGAACCGGGTCAACAGGGAATAGGTGGAGCATCGAGCGGAACCGGATTCCAGTATTTCCAGAACATGATTACCGGAATTCAAAAACCGGGTGCTACTCCTTCTTTGGAGCAATATAACTTCACAAGCGATTATCTTACTTCTAATACAAAGACTGTAGACAGATTAGGGACTGCTGTACTGACTGCTAACGAAGTATGGAATAATTCTGCGACTCCATGTACCGCAAATCTTGGCTTCGCTTTGATAAATTCCGAAGGAGAGATAGTTTATCGTCAATGGGTTAAAGAAGCTGAGGAATATGGAATTGCTTTCGGAGAAGAGACTCTGAAGTGTTCATTTGTGATTCCTGCAGAAATAGAAGAAGGAGTTTACACAGTTCGTCCTATCTATCAGATTTCCGCCGACGACTATTCTACCGACCGCTTCATTCAGGTGCCAGCAGGCAGAAACGACCGTTATACGGCAACCGTTACTGAGAACAAAATTACCTATGCGACCGTAGGAAGCTATAAACTCACAATGCTTGATGTAGAGGCAGATACCGGTACGATAGTAAGTGGCGTACCAACTAAGTTTACAGTCAAGCTGCGTAATGACGGAAGTGAGTTCCATGGCTATGTACAGCTTCGCTTATTTATAAATGGAAAAGACAAGGTTTTCGGCAAGACCGATCTTCCGAAGAAAGCAGTATTCGTAAACATTCCCGGTAATTGCGAATCAGAACTTGAATTTACCGCAACCTTAGATGTGCCGGGTAGCTCCAACTATGTATTCCGTCTATGGGGCAATGAGCAGATGCTGGATGAAGATGGATATTTCATGAACGCTAAGAATTTGTGTTCCAAGACCGGATTCACAATCGAAGGCCCCGCATTACCCCCCGTACTTAGCTTGGCTGATGACTTGATGGTAACTTCCGCAGTCAATGGAGTAGTTCCTTTCAATGATCTGAGCCTGAAGGCCTATATTGAAAATGAAGGTGGAGAATGGACCGGAACACTTCGGGTAGCAGTATGGGAACCAACAGCCTGGAGAGAGCCTGTAGGATATATTGAATATCCCAATATCACTATTGCCGGAGAAACTGAGATGTGGGTCGACCTCACTGGTGGAACTTTCCCGGAAGGAGTGGAAATTGGTGAAGAATATGATCTTCGTCTGATGGACCCGATTGAAAACGAAAGCATGGTTCCTTCTTATTATAATGAAGCAACCGTAACTGTAGGAGCTCCGATTGATACAACGTCCATCCTTTCTATAGTAGATTTCTCTACCTATCCGGTTGAGAACCTTACCAGCGGAGAAGAGGCAACCTTCACTTTTGAAGTTCAGAATGATGGTTACCGTTATAGCGCACCCATGACCATGGAGATTCATCAGAATGGTGAAGTGCTTTATGAATCTGAAGAAGTAGAGGCAATAATTGAGGAAGGAGCAAGCGTATTGGTTGAATTCGAATTCCTCCTTGACTTGCCGGTAGCTAACAATTATGAAGCTCACTTGATAGATAATCAAGGCCAGATGGTAGGTGAACCTCAGATGTTCGATATCACTCAGGAGACAGGAGTAAAGGCTCATAAAGCAAGTAATCTCAAGATCTACAATGGAGTAGTTTCTGCCCCGGGAGCAAATGAAATTAACATCTTCTCAACGGACGGCTGTCTGATAAAGAGTGCTAAAGCAGAAACTCTCGACATCACCAATCTTTCTAAAGGTGCCTATATAATTGTAGTAAGAATGGCAACCGAGGAGATCAAGACCAAAATCGTAAAATAAGTCTTAATTTAATCAATGAAAACCAATAAGATCATAGGTCTTACATTAACGGCGGCCGCCATGGGGATATTCGTCTCCATGGGGGTTGTCTCTCAGGACCTCAAAGAACTACGGACCGGGATACGTCCGAAAGGAATTGCCCATAAGGAGATCGCGAAAGCTCCTGAACATTCATCATATACCGCTAACCTGATCGGATTTGTATATTATGCTGAATCCTGGGATTCAATGTCGGAGGACCTTTATACACCGATGGGTATCTATACTATAGATGTTACACCGGGCAGCCAACCTGAGCCATTTGCCCAGATTGGTAAAGCCAGTTCGCACTGTAATGGAGGAGCTGTTTTGGCCGGGAACACCTATTGGTATATCTGGCGACAGACCGATCCATCAGGCCAGGGCGCATACGACATTACTCAGCTTTATTCCTATAATATTGAGACTGGAGCTGCGCAGAGCCATGGAGTCGTGTCTTCAGATCTCGTTTCAACCTCCGATAAGACATGGGATCCTACTACAGGCAAAATATATGGCCAGTACAAAGTAGGGGATAAGTATAAACTCTCGATAATTGATTATGAAGAGCAGACCGTAACCCCGGTAGCTGATGTTACTTTGAGCTATGGTTTGGCCTGCGATAACACAGGTCAATTATACGGGATTGATGGATCCGGTAATCTTAACAAGATTGATAAGAACACCGGCGCAACAACAAGAATAGGTAATACGGGCGTCACTCCTGTGTACTCCCAAAGTATGACTTACGACGCTAAAACTGGTTACTTATGGTGGGCCAGCTATACTCAGTCTGCTTCTTCTCCGTCAGTATTATATAAGGTTGATCCTCAAACCGCTGAAGCAACCGCGGTTACAGTCTTCTCTGACAAACAAGAAATAATGGGCTTAGGAGTAATGCCGGCTATTGCACCCGACAAGGCTCCTGGCTACGCCACTTATCTTAAACTTGATACAGACAAGGCTTCTACTGATGCAGTCCTCAGCTTTACTCTGCCAGCGTACACGTTCTTAGGCGAGGAACTGAATGGAACTGTCAATTGGGTCGCTAAGAGCAATGGAAATAAATTGGCTGATGGAATTGGAAATCCCGGTGAAGAAGTATCAGTTGAAGTAACCCTTCCCACAGGAACTAACAACATAACTGTAGTATGTAGCAACGCGGAAGGAAACGGTCCGGCTGCAGAAATAAGCCGTTGGATAGGCCAGGGTTACCCACTGAGTCCTAAGAATGTTGAATTCACCTTAGATGAATCAAATGGATCAGTAAACTTAAGCTGGAGTCCCGTAACAGAAGCCGAGAAAGATGGATATCTTGATCCAGAAGCAGTAAGGTATAAGGTTATCGCATATCCGGGCAACCGCGTGGCAGTGGAAAACCTTACAGCGGCCTCCTTCAGTGAAACAATAGAAGAACCGCAGGCTCCTACAGAATTCTATTATCAAGTAATCGCCTGCAATGATTGGAGAGAATCCGAACCTGCCGAGACACGTCATTTGACTTACGGCAAGGGCATAACTCTACCGTATGACAATTCTTTCAATAACGAATCCTCTCTTTCCCTTTTCCATATAATTGATGGCAATGGGGACGGCAGCACTTGGAGATGGTCCCGTTTCAATAATCAGACAGCCTATATCTTTACCGGTACTGATGCAGAGGGAGATCAAGATGACTGGCTGATGACACCCGGTTTGGATATGAAAGGTGGAAGCCGCTATATGTTGACCTATTTTACGGCAGGAAATGCCGGCACTGGCTACTTCCATGATTATCTCGAAGTAGGATTCGGTAAAGGCGTCGATCCTCAGAACTTCGAAATAGTGGAATCACGCTATGAGTATGACATAGAAGATTCACATCTTCGTCATGATGTGATAGTAGAACCGGCAGAAGATGGTTATTACCGTTTCGGCTTCCATGCTGTAAGTAATTGTAAGGCAGGATTAGCTATGAACATTGACGATATCCATATCGACGTACTTGCTAATCAAGATGCACCAGCCGGCGTTACCAATCTCACTTACAAGACATCCAAAGGGGCTGCCCCGATAACCTTTACCTTCAATGCTCCTTCCAAGACCAGAAACGGAGATAATCTGGAGAGTATTGATAAAGTAGAATTATGGAGAGACCATTCTGAACTTGCAGCTACAGCTACCAATGCCAAACCCGGCAAGAAAATGCAAATGGTGGATAACAAAGGTGGTAAAGGAATGACCAATTACACCATAGTCGCTTATAATGAGTCCGGAGTTGGAGAAAGGGTAGAGGTAGAATTCTATGTAGGTTTAGATATCCCGACCGTACCGGAGAATGTAACATTAACTGATGCCGGAAACGGGAACGTTAAGCTCTCTTGGGAAGCACCGGAAATCGGAGCTCGCGGAGGTTACGTAGATCCCCTGAACCTGACTTATAATATCTTCTCCGTTGTAAACGGATTTGCCGTAGACTATAAATTCGGTTACTCCGGAGACGATATAATCATACCGGTAGGAGATAAATACTATTCTAATGATCAAAGTCTGGTAATGTATGGAGTTTCTGCCGCGAACACCACTGGAGAAAGTGGAATTGTCGGTTCAACCGAAGTTATAGTTGGGCGTAATTACGCTTATCCATTCAACGAATCCTGGGCATACGGCTCAGCCAAGAACAAGATGTGGTATGTGAGCCGAAGCGGAATGAACTGTTGGGAGATAAAGAATGACAACCCTCAGGATAATGATGGAGGTCTGATGGGATTCATCCCCGCTGAAGATGGAGACATGTCATATATCTCACTTGGTAAAGTCGATATGTCTAATGCTGAGAAACCAGCTCTTGTATTCTGGTATTATGCTGTACCCGGCACTGAATCCTTTATTGATGCAGAAGTTAATAGAGGCTTCACAGATGGCTGGGATAAAGTTACCATGATAGATTATAAGGACTTGGAAGGAGAGGCAGGTTGGAGAGAAGTTCGCATAGACTTGGCTCAATATAAGATGTATCCATATATATCCGTCCGATTCTTGGGAGGAGGAAATGCTGGTGAAAAGATCTATATTGATAATCTTAGGATTGCCGATGAAGATATCGTCGGTGTACACGATTTGACCGAATCTTCCGAAGCAAGGACTCGCTATTATAATCTGCAAGGTATCAGGATTCCTAATCCAGAGAATGGTGGTATCTTAATAGAAGTAGATAAAAATGGAAAGGTAAATAAAATGTTCCGTGGATTCAGCCGTTAAATTAAACGGTAGCTTATTTGGACTCTATTCACCCGTCTGATTAGCGTTGAAGAGTGAATAAGTAAATTGGTAGGTGAATAGTGTAAAGTTAAGTACAGGTTAGTTAGTACCGGTCTATTCAAAAGAGAATTGTAAAGCAAATTTTAATTGAGAAGACCGGGGGTGAATAGAGTCGATAATCCTTTCCATTGTCCCGGGAGGGAGGTCTGATGAGGATCTCTCTCCCTTTTTTTATTAGTCATTTTGCTTCAAGAAGCGGAAAATTGCTAATTTTGCAGACTCCATCTCATTAGAGAGGACATTTCAAAATGGCTTCACTGTTTAAAATTAATATTTACAGATTCTTTATTCTTATCATCCTGGCTCTTACTTTTGGGTTAGGACTGAGTTCTTGTGGCAGTCATAAGGCTCATACCGGAAATAAGCATCATAGTCAGATTCCACATGTATCTGTAAAGGGACTGTCAGGGACGAGGAAAGCGATAGTTGAGGAGTCCCTGAAATGGATGGATACACCCTATGCCTACGGTAAAAGTGAGAGAGGAAAGGGGACGGACTGCTCAGGGATGGTTTTAGCGGTCTATAGGGATGTTGCCGGAGTAATGATGCCCCGCAATTCGGCACAACAGGCCGATTACAGCAAAAAATTGTCTAAAGGGAATGTCAAGCCCGGAGACTTGGTGTTTTTCGCCACCGGTAAAGATCCAAACAGAATCTCTCATGTCGGTATAATGCTGGACGATGACAGGTTTATCCATGCGTCTACCAGTAAAGGAGTGGTTATTTCAAGCGTGTCTACACCTTATTATATAAAAACCTTTAAGAAGTATGGACGCGTATTAAAATAAAAGCTATTCCATTAATTAAAATTAAAGAGCGAGGTCGAATTATACTAAACGGCCTCGTTTTTGCTTTTTGGAATAAAGACCCCAGAAACTCATATCATATTGAGAGAGGGTCGAAGGATAAGTCTAACCGACAACTTCAGGTGAGCACATAAAAGGCTCATACATGGGGAAGGTTCTCTAAACTTAAAAATCCGACATTATGAAAAAAATGATAGCATTGAAAGGTGCCGGTATTGCCGGACTCCTGATTGCCGGGGCATTGGGACAACAAATCGTAGCCAAGGTAACGGCCAATACATTCGATTCATCGTCAATCACAGATACCGAGGTATCAAATCCTACTGAAAGGAACTCGAATCCAGGATGGATCCGTACCGCCTCACCAGCTTCTTTTGAGACTGATTTTACCAAAGCAGCCGAAGAGACAGTCAACAGTGTAGTATGCATTAAAAGTTATGTTAACCGCAGGCAGAATCCTTACGGAGGGATGAATGCCGACCCCTTCGGACTGTTTGATTTCTTTTTCGGCACTCCTCAGCAACCCCAACGTCGTCAACAGGGAAAAGAGCAAAATAAGAAGAGCGAGCCAGTACAATCCGGACTTGGCTCTGGAGTTATACTCTCTGCCGATGGTTATATCGTAACCAATAACCATGTAATTGATGGCGCGGACAAACTCGAAGTATTGCTGAATGATAACTCGACCTACGAGGCGAGAATTATCGGCACTGATGAGGCCACCGATCTCGCCCTTCTTAAGATTGATGCCAAAGACATGCACGCCATAACCTTCGGAGACAGTGAGAGTCTGAAGATTGGTGAATGGGTATTGGCAGTAGGCAACCCCTTCGGATTCAATTCAACTGTGACAGCAGGTATTGTTAGCGCCAAGGGACGTAGCATAAGTCAGAGCTCAGGACGACAGCAATTGGGTATCGAATCCTTTATTCAGACTGATGCTGCGTTAAATCCCGGTAACTCGGGTGGGGCACTCGTCAACCTGAAAGGGGAGTTGGTAGGCATCAATTCCGCCATCTATTCAAACACCGGCAGCTATGCAGGCTTCTCCTTCGCAATTCCTACTACCATTGTCAAGAAAGTTATGGCAGACCTAAGGGAGTATGGCACGGTTCAAAGAGCAGTCTTAGGTTGCTCCGTAGCAGAACTCGACTCAGAGAAAGCCAAAGAAAAAAACATCAAGGCGGTGAAATCCGGATTGTTGGTAGCATCCGTGAGCGATCGCTCTACCGCCAAGGAACTCGGACTTCAGGAAGATGACGTGATAACTGCCCTGAATGGAGTAGAGATCCATACCTTCGCCCAACTCCAGGAACAATTGAATAAATTCCGTCCCGGCGATGAGATAACCTTGAGCTATTATCGGGATAATAAGAAGATCACAAAGACCGGAACCTTGCGCAATAACCAGGGTAATACTGAGATCACCAAGAAGGGGGATTTCTCCGAATTAGGATGCGCCTTCATGAAAGTCTCAGATGAGATAAAGTCCAACCTTGGTATCCGAAATGGTGTTCAGGTAACAGGAATTAAATCAGGCCGCTTTAAAGAAGCCGGAGTAAAAGATGGATTCGTAATCACTGAGATCAACGGACAGGCCGTAAATAGCGTTGACGATGTAGAGTATATCTACAACACCATCATGAAATCAGATGATGACAAGGTGATGTTCCTTAGTGGGTATTACACTACCGGTAAGAAAGGTTATTACGCAGTGAATTTGGCAGAGTAAGGATCTCACATCAATAGGCCATCTCTTAAGTTTTTAGGAGAGAGATGGTAATTAACGAAATTAAAGAGTGTTAGGAAGATTTAAATCTGAAACCTAACGCTCTTTAGTGCGTTAATTTAGAAGAGCGAGCAATTCAACAGAAGCGGTTAAGACTATGCCTCTATTTAGTAGGAGGAGGGAGTCCAGTACCGAAAAATCACAGACTTTAGAATAACGCCCAAAAAATTCATTCCCAAATAAAGGAGAACACTTGTACGGAATGATTTTTTTTACTAATTTTGTACTAATTTTGGAATTACTATATGAGACAACTCAAAATAACCAAATCAATTACAAATCGCGAGAGCGCCTCACTTGATAAGTATCTACAGGAAATCGGTAAGGAAGAGCTGATTTCGGTAAGCGAGGAGGTGGAACTTGCACAACGTATAAAAAAGGGGGACCACAAGGCACTTGAGAAGCTGACGCGGGCAAATCTGAGGTTTGTAGTATCAGTAGCAAAGCAATATCAGAATCAGGGTCTGAGTCTACCTGATTTGATCAACGAGGGTAATTTAGGGTTGATTAGGGCTGCCCAGAAATTTGATGAGACAAGGGGATTTAAATTTATATCCTACGCGGTATGGTGGATTCGCCAGTCTATCCTTCAGGCATTAGCTGAACAGTCCCGAATTGTAAGATTGCCTCTGAATCAGGTTGGTTCTTTAAACAAAATCACAAAAGAACTTTCCAAGTTTGAGCAGGAAAACGAGCGTCGTCCATCGCCGGAGGAATTGGCTGAACGTCTCGATATTTCAGTTGATAAGATTTCTGATACTTTAAAGGTTTCCGGTCGCCATATTTCGGTAGATGCTCCATTCGTAGAAGGGGAGGACAACTCCCTCTTAGATGTACTTCCGAATGAAGACTCACCTATGGCTGACTCCAGCTTGAACAGAGAAAGTCTATCCAAAGAGGTAGACCGTGCATTGCGTCAGCTTTACGATCGTGAGCGTGAGATCCTGAAGATGTTCTTTGGTATCGGTTGTCAGGAAATGACCCTGGAAGAAATCGGAGCAAAGTTTGATTTGACCCGTGAACGTGTGCGTCAGATTAAGGAGAAAGCAATCCGCCGTCTGAAAGGTCAGAAGAGCAAACTCCTCCAAAGCTATTTAGGAGAGTAATACACAATATCCTATATTACAAGATATGTCCATGAAGAAGAAAAGCATTATTAAGCCCCACTTCTCCGTGGGCATTTTCTTTTTATTGATTTTATTACTTTCAAGTCATTTAAAGGTATCAGCCGGAATACCCGGCAAAGAGATACCATGGCGCAATATGACTTGGGGTATCGAATTGGGAAGTTCTTTGGATATGAGCGGACATGACCTGTCGACTATTGATTTTGATATGGTGACAGGTTTCAGAAACCGGGCCATCGAAACGCTCGGAATAGGAACAGGTATCCATAGGGCTCTTGGTTCCCGTAATACCTTTATACCTATCTATTTCTTATGCCGGACTTCATTTGTCCCACGTCCGACGCTTTGTTTCATGCACTTCAAAGCCGGCTATAATTTCAACACTATCAATAAATCACCGGTATTCGGAGGATTGAATGCCTCTTTAGGTTTAGGCTTTCATCTATCGAGTTCACGCAACTTTACTTCCCATATCATAGTGGCATATGGATTCAGACATTTCAACTCGAAGGACAAGAATCCGTTGGAGGTAGATAATGTTTCGTTAGCCCAGCTATCATTCGGTTTGAATTTTTAGACTCCAATACCTCTTATTTTTTTAGACGGTGGTCTTAGAAGGACTTGTAAAAGCGAGGAAAATTTAGTAAATTTGTCCTTATGAACATTCCTCCTTTTACTCATCTTCATGTACACTCGCAATATTCCTTGCTGGATGGCAAATCTTCGGTTCAGGAACTGGTAGATAAGGCGATCGCCGATGGCAGCCGAGGGATTGCCCTGACGGATCATGGCAATATGTTTGGAGTCAAAGAGTTTTTCAATTACGTAGAGAAAATCAACTCCAAAGCTGAGCCGGATAAGAAATTCAAGCCTATCATCGGATGTGAGATGTATGTAGCCCGCGAAAGCTTGCATGACCGTAAAGATAAGACAGATAACGGGATGCACCTTATCGTATTGGCTAAGAATAATACCGGGTATCATAACCTTGTGAAGCTTGTATCGAAGGCTTGGACAGAGGGTATGTATTACAAGCCTCGCACAGACCGCCATGAGCTCGAATTGCACCATGAGGGTCTGATAATTTGTTCCGCATGTCTCGGAGGAGAGGTGCCTCAGCTTATCATGGCTGGCCGTTTGGAAGAAGCCGAAGAACGGGTACTCTGGTATAAGAATGTCTTTGGAGATGACTATTACCTTGAACTTCAGCGCCACCAGACCTTCAAACAGAATGCTAATCAGGATGTATATCCGCATCAAGTGGAGGTAAACGATGTTCTTGTGAAATTCGCAAGGAAGCACGGAATCAAACTTGTAGCCACCAATGACGTCCATTTTGCCAAGGAGATGGACGCGGAAGCGCATGACAGACTGATATGTGTATCCATGAATAAGAAGTTCTCAGATGAGCGGTTGCATTATACGAAGCAGGAATGGCTTAAGAGTCCGGAAGAGATGGCAGCAATTTTCCAGGATTTACCTGAGGCTTTGGAAAGTACTCAGGAAATTTTGGATAAGGTGGAGTTTTACTCCATCAATCATGAGCCCATTATGCCAAACTTTGAGATTCCGGCATCATTCGGAACTGAGGAAGAATATCGTAACCGCATAACTGAACAGGAACTTTTCGATGAGTTTACCAGAGACGAAAATGGAAATGTTGTACTTAGTCAGGAGGATGCTGAGAAGAAAATCAAACGTTTGGGAGGATACGATAAATTATACCGAATAAAATTCGAAGCCGATTACCTGAATAAACTCACCTTCGATGGAGCAAGACGACTTTATGGGGATCCTCTCCCTGAAGAAGTTGCGGAGCGTCTTAAATTCGAATTGCACATCATGAAGACCATGGGTTTCCCGGGTTACTTCCTGATAGTCCAGGATTTTATCAATGTGGCAAGAAACGAACTGGGGGTATCAGTGGGTCCGGGACGCGGATCGGCAGCCGGATCTGCTGCGGCATATTGTCTTGGTATTACATTGGTGGATCCGATTAAATATGACCTTCTTTTCGAGCGTTTTCTAAATCCCGATCGTATTTCATTGCCTGATATTGATGTGGATTTTGATGACGATGGCCGGTACAAGGTATTGGAATATGTCACCCGTAAATATGGAGAGGAAAAGGTGGCTCATATAATCACTTACCAAACTATGGCCACTAAGAGTGTGCTGAAGGATGTTGGTAGGGTCATGGGACTGAGTCCTCAGGATACCAACCGGATGGCCAAGACAGTTCCTGACCGTCTTCCGGAAGTTAATGGAAAGAGTCCGAAGATCAATCTCAAGAACGTCAGATTGTACAGCAAGGAGTTCCAAGAGATGGAACAGGCCGGGAGTCCTTTAGTCAAGGAGGTGATAGAATATGGTCAACAATTGGAAGGGACAGTGCGTGGCACTGGTGTTCATGCCTGCGGAGTGATCATATCCCGGGATGATATAACGGATTGGGTACCTGTATCTATGGCTACCGATACGGATGGAACCAAGTTGCTGACCACCCAATATGAAGGATCATTGATCGAGGATACAGGTTTGATCAAGATGGACTTCTTGGGACTCCGTACCCTCTCCATAATAAAATCGGCCCTCCAGAATATAAAGGAAGCGAAAGGGATAGATATCGATATCGAAAAGATCCCAATCGATGACCCGGCTACCTTTAAACTATACTGCGATGGAGCCACTACATCTACGTTCCAGTTCGAAAGTGCCGGAATGCAATCCTCTCTCAGAAAGCTCCAGCCCTCGAAATTCGAGGATCTGATAGCGATGAATGCCCTATATCGCCCTGGGCCAATGGACTATATACCTTCTTTTATAGCTCGTAAACATGGGGAAGAACCCATCGAATATGACATTCCCATAATGAAGCGCTATTTAGAGGAGACCTATGGTATTACAGTGTATCAGGAACAGGTGATGCTACTGTCAAGGCTGTTGGCAAACTTTACCAGAGGTGAAAGCGATATGTTGCGTAAAGCCATGGGTAAAAAGCTTATTGACAAGATGGAGGCTCTGAAAGTGAAATTCATGGATGGAGGCCAAAAGAATGGACACGATCCTAAAGTACTTGAAAAGATCTGGGCAGACTGGGCCAAGTTTGCCTCATACGCATTCAATAAGAGCCATGCTACCTGCTACAGCTGGGTCGCATATCAGACAGCCTATCTGAAAGCCAATTATCCAGCGGAATATATGGCCGGGGTTCTGAGCAATAACCTTGGCGCGGCAGATAAGCTGAAAAAGATAATGGATGAATGTATCCGTATGGGCCTGGACGTAAAAGGACCGGATGTAAATGAAAGCCGCGAGGATTTCGGTGTCTCTAAATCGGGACAGATACGTTTTGGACTCGGTGCCATTAAGGGAGTAGGACAGAACGCCGTTTCTGCCATATTGAAGGAACGCCAGGAGAATGGTCCCTATAAAGATATATATGATTTTGTTGAAAGGGTAAATCTATCTGCATGTAACCGCTCGGCCATTGAGAGCTTGGCATTGGCCGGAGCCTTCGATAGTTTCGGATTGTCTCGCGAGATGTTTGTATTCCCTATGTTTGATTCGACCTACTCGGATCTGTTAGTCAAATATGGACAGGGAGTACAGAATGACAAAAACTCACTGCAATCCTCACTCTTCGACGACTTAGAACCAATTGAGACCAACAAGCCACCATATCCGGACTTCGACCCCTGGGATCGGATGCGTCTATTGGAGGAAGAAAAGAGGTTAGTGACCATCTATCTGTCTGCCCATCCTTTAGATGAGTACTTTATGGAGTTAAGATATGGGTGTAACACAAATTGCGCTGAGTTGGAAGATACGGCAGTTGCAGGTCGGAAAGTAAAATTCGGAGGTCTTGTGACGCAATCTCAGATCAAAACTACTAAGAAAGGGT
The DNA here is from genome assembly GCA_964553075.1 of uncultured Sangeribacter sp. Taxonomy (GTDB): domain Bacteria; phylum Bacteroidota; class Bacteroidia; order Bacteroidales; family Muribaculaceae; genus Lepagella. Next base: position 17,793 of record CAZKJP010000011.1, read on the forward strand.
CAGCCTATGGTTTTGTAGTTATTGAGGATACTGCAGGTTCTACTGAATTGAGGCTTTTCTCAAGGGATTATGAGGTATTCTACCATAAGTTTATGATAGGAAAGCCTGTAATGATCGAAGCCCAATGGTTACCTAAGCGCTTTGACCCCTCGCAATTGGAACTGAAGATTACCGGGGTCTTCTCTTTGGATGAAGTAAAAGGGAAGGTCGCCAACAAGGTACAGTTCCAGATGCCAGTGTCGCAGGATGATCCGGTGGTCTTCGCCCGTTTGCAGAAATTTGCAATCAAAAAGGGGGAGAATGGAAATCGTCCGGGTGATTTAGAGATTAGATTCTCGGATCCAAAGAATCCACGCCAGTATTTTACTTATATAGCCAGGGATAAATTTGACCTCACCAAGGAATTTATCGAGACTTTGGAGGATATGGAAATTGACTTCAAAGTTTTGGAAAAGGATGAATGAATTGACGACGGCCTCTTAGCTCAAACTTTTGCGGGGCGAGGGCGCCCCTCATCCCAGTTACTAAAAAAATCTCGCGGATCTACTTCCTCGAGATTTTTTATATCTTCCTGTATTAAATTTTTAATGACGGTCGTTGTAGCGTTTCATGCGGATTGAAAGCATGATTCGGGTAATTCCATAGGTAAGGAATGAAGCGCCGATGAAGAGCCAAACGAAGATACCGCCGCCAACCGGACCCATAAGTGCGATAATCACACAGACGATACCGATGATCAGAAGACCAAGCAACCATCCTACCCAGCCCATTCGCATAGAATAAAGGGCAGTGATCTCGGTAATTCCATAGACCATCATGAACAGTAACCAGAAGCCAACAGCATAGACGAAGACAACTGTCAAGGTCTCAAGAGGCATGGTCCAAAGCCAAATGGCAAGTAGAGTCTCGATAATACCGTTTGCTAAAGGCCAACCCCAATGGGAATTGCGGCTTATGTTTCCAAGAGCGTAGCAGATATTGAAGATACCGGCTACGAGGAGCACACATTCAAAAAATATAGCTAAGGACTCCATGGAGCTGGAGGGGAAAATGAAACACCATACTCCGCAAAAAATGGAGAGAAGCCCTGTGATCAGTGGAATCCACCAATGACGAAATTGATTTGAATAAAAAATGTCTTGCATAATTTTAATGTTTTTTATAATTTAACGCTCGGAAACTGGAAACGGTTTAATCAAGAGGCCGAACCCTGTACTCCCAGCTCGGCTGGGAGTCTGGACGTATACTCCCAGCAGAACTGGGAGTCTGGACCTAAAGGTCCAGCACAGAACCAGGACCGGAGCAATACTGACTGGGGAGGAGGCGCGTCCCCGCGCCGTAAAGACCCAGAGAGCTCAGAGGACTCAGAGGACTCAGCGAGCTCAGAGGACTCAAACGGGGCGGGACGCCCCTCCTCCCCAGCTACATCTCTTCCTCAGAGAATTGAGGTATTGGAAATTATTATTTATTTTAAATCTTAGTTATACATGAAAAATCTTAATGTTTGTCTTTGCCCGATGAAGATAAGTTGGGAAGACAAGGAACATAACCTGGAGACACTTGCCCAGATCGCGGGCCGGGTGCATCCTGATACTGATCTGCTGATATTGCCGGAGACCTTCTCTACAGGTTTCCCTTCTGGAGATAAGGAGCATATACGTCCTATGGCGGAGCGTCTCTCTGGTAATACGGTAATGACGCTCCGCAAGTTGGCTACCAAGTATAATATGGCTATTGCCGGTAGTTTCATAGCGGATGTAGGAGGATCCCTCTGCAACCGGGCTTTTTTCATTGAGCCGGGGGATGAAGAAACTTACGCTGACAAACGACATTTGTTTACAATGGCAGGAGAAGACAAGTCCTTTTCCAGGGGTTATGACAGATTGAGAGTCCGTTTCCGTGGCTGGAATATAAGCATGATTGTTTGCTATGATGTGCGTTTCCCGGTATGGTGCCGTAACAAGGGGAATGAATATGATCTTTTGATCGCGGTAGCAAATTGGCCCATTGCCAGGGTTGATGCTTGGAATAAGCTTCTAATTGCGCGCGCTATCGAAAATGAGGCATACGTGTGCGGTGTAAATTGCCAGGGAACAGATCTCAATGGCTTCCAATACAATGGCTCATCTATGGCAATAGATTTCAAAGGAAAGGAGATGATCTCCTATGCTGCTGAGATGGAAGGAGCGGATAATATTGAAGAGGCTCCACTTCTTTATACATCGCTTTCTTTGGAGAAATTGGAGAGATTCCGCGAAAAATTCCCGGCTTGGCGGGATGCGGATAGGTTTGAGATTAATGAGACATTTTGACGGGGCGAGGGCGCCCCTCATCCCAGTTAATTTACGGCGCTGGGATGCGACTCTTCCCAGCTAATTTTACGGGGCGAGGGCACCCCTCATCCCAGTTAAGGCGCCCCTCTCCCCAGTTAAGGCGCCCCTCTTCCCAGTTAGCGCCTCTTCTCCAGTTAACCTCTTTCTACTCGGGCGGCATCTAAGCGTAGGAGGATGAATAGGAGGATGGTGAAACCCCATAGGGATGATCCCCCATAACTGAAAAATGGTAGTGGGATACCTATTACGGGGCATAATCCTATCACCATTCCTATATTGATCATAAGGTGGAACGTCAGATAGGAAACCACACAGTAGGCATAGACTCTTGAGAATGGTGATTTCTGACGTTCTGCAATATGTATAAGCCGAAGAATCAATGCGGTGAAAAGTAAAAGAACTCCTGCCGCCCCTACAAATCCTTCTTCCTCGCCAATGGTACAAAAGATAAAGTCAGTATGCTGCTCCGGTACATATTTGAGCTTAGTCTGAGTACCGTTTAGAAATCCCTTACCGGTCAATCCTCCGGAACCGATTGCGATTTTAGACTGATTGACATTGTATCCGGCTCCTCGGAGATCTTCCTCGATTCCTAATGCTACTTTGATTCGCATCTGCTGGTGAGGTTCGAGAACATTTCCGAAAACGTAATTTACCGAGAACAGGAATCCAATCGAAACAACCGTGAATGCTATAGTTACCAAATAACGCTGCAAATGTCTTTTGAACATAGACATCCCAACATATATCAAAGCTGCCGTAATGGCAACCAAGAAATATATCAAACCGGGAACTTGAACACCGCAAAGTGCAAGAATTGTTACAATCAGACCGCTTACCGCAAATCCTAAAAAGACATTCCTTGCTACATATAGATCCTTGCAAAATAAGGCTAACATCCCTATCAGTACCAAGACGATCAATAGGAATACGAAAAATTCTCCGGAAGGCATCCCAAGAATCAGAGGTGTTGAAAACTTAACCGCAACTACGAAAAATGTTATGGCAGCCAAGATCCCAAACAAGACTATTCCACTCATTCCTTCCCTGTACAATACAAAAACTAAGGAGATATAAACCAATGCACTTCCGGTCTCATGTTGGAGCAGGATCAGGCTAATTGGAATGAAGATTATGATCAGGGCACGGAAGTAATTGCTGATCTTGGCATTAAGTACGAAGTTATAGGAATCGAAGAGTTTGGCAAGAGCAAGTGCTGTGGCAAACTTACCGAACTCCGCGGGTTGCAGTGAAACCGGACCGAATACAAGCCATGACCTTGATCCTTTGATATTTGGAGCTAAGAAAATAGTAGCAATCAGAACCAAGACCACTATACCATAGATGGGATAAGCATAGGCCTCGTAATACCTGTAGTCCAACAGCATTATGATGCACCCGATGATCAATGACAGTCCAATCCATACGAATTGTTTACCCGAGAACTCCTGAAAGGAAAACATCGAGACAGCGTCGAAATCATAGCTGGCCGCATAGATACTAACAGCACCTCCTACGACTAACAGAATATATAAAAGGACCGTAATCCAGTCCATAGACCGGAAGACCGATAGAGTGTCATCACGATACCTGTTGTCCATATCTACTTTAACTTTAGCTTCATTACAAACTGAGTTGAATCATAATTCGGTCAGAAGGAGACGCTTGTTGTCATCATCCTTTCCTCTATCCCCTTACGGGCCGAAGAGATTTCCCCATTAAGGTATTTCTCTATTATGAGGGAACCGATCGGCACACCGAAAGTAGCACCGAAACCGGCGTTCTCTACATATACCGCCACCGCAATTTTAGGATTATTGTAAGGTGCGAACCCCATAAAAGCCGAATGGTCCTTGCCATGAGGATTCTGAGCCGTACCTGTCTTGCCACACACCTCCAAGCCCGGGATATTGGCTCCTCGGCATGTTCCCCCTAATACTGCCATTCTCATGCCTTCCGCAACTACATCATAATACTCCTTCTTGATCTTTGGACGATGTACCTCTTTGTATTGGGAATCCAATACTGTATCAGCAATTTCCTTAACCACATGAGGGGTCTTAAACCATCCGCGATTGGCAATAGTAGCACAAAGATTGGCTATCTGTAGAGGAGTAGCTAATATTTCTCCCTGACCGATAGAAATGGAAATAATGCTGTTTCCGCTCCAGTTTGCCCCGCGGAATGAGTTGCTATAGAAATCTGGATTAGGGATGAATCCACGACTTTCATGCGGTAAATCGACCCCTAAACGGTATCCATATCCCATGTCGACCATATAGTTTTTCCATTTTTCCAATTGCTGGGATGGTTTGGTTCCACGCTTATCGATGAAATTTTTGAAACCCCAACAGAAATAGGCATTACAGCTTGTCTGGAGTGCAGGTTTCAAAGCAATAGGAGAGGCATGGCCGTGACATCCGACCCGAATACGATTGATATAACCGTGATGACATGGGAAGAGGGTAGAGGTGGTAACAGTCCCTTCCTGAAGGAAAATCAAACCTTGGGTCGGTTTAAAAGTTGAACCGGGAGGATATGCGGCTTGTAAACCTCGGTCATAGAGAGGTTTATTAGGATCGCGCACAAGCGCAGCATAATTCTTTCCTCTCTCTTTGCCAACCAATAAGGACGGATCATAGTTAGGGGAAGTTACCAGACATAGGATCTCACCTGTTTCGGGCTCAATGGCAACAATTGCTCCGCGTTTTCCGTACATCAGTTTCTCACCATACTCCTGAAGAGAAATGTCGAGTCCAAGAGTAAGATTGCGTCCCGATTCAGGAGCAATATCATGGATACCATTCTCGTATTTACCTTTTATGCGTCCATGAGCATCCTTCATAAGGATTTCCACGCCTTTTTTGCCTCGAAGTACCTTTTCGTAACTTTTTTCTATTCCCAAATCTCCGGTATAATCTCCGGCACGGTAATAGGAATCGTTTTCAACATCTTTGGAAGAAACCTCCCGGATATTTCCCAGTACATTGGCACCAGCATGGGTAGCATATTCGCGGATTGTCCTTTTTTGCACGAAAAATCCGGGGAAAAGATAAAGCTTTTCCTGCAGACGCCCGTAATCCTCTTGGGAAAGATGAGAGATGAGCTTTTGAGGAGTATAAGTAGAATACCCAGGATTTTTGCGCGGATTTTTCATGTCCGCGAATTTCTCGAGCAACTCCTCCTTAGTAAGTCCGAGGATATTACACAAAGAGATAGTATCGAATCCGTTTGGTCCGATATCCCTTGGTATGAGCATAATGTCGTAAGCAGGCCTGTTTAATACGACTAATTCACCGTTACGGTCGTAAACAAGTCCGCGAGCCGGATACATCACTCTTCTTAGGAAAGCATTCGAGTCCGCATGTTCCTTATAGACATCGCTGCCAACCTGCAAAGAGAAAAGTCTGATTATATATATGAGGACAATGACACACAGAAAACCACCGATAATGTACTTTCTGTTGCCAAGGCTATAATCTTTTAGCATTGTATGAGTCAAGTATGCAGTCTGTTGAAATCAAGACTATAAAAGTGAAGAGAGTGCTGGAAGCTGCCATAATCAATATCTGAAGGATATTGGCAAAACTGAAATATTCTATCAGGAAGCTCAATAGGCAGAAGACCCCACACATGGTAACGAGATATTTGGAGTAAGATCCCCAACCCATGGTGGCCAGACATGGAATCTCTCCCTTGGTCTTGTCATCCTTAGAAATATATAGAAATGTCACCGGACGTTTGATCAAGGCAAGAATCACGGCGGCCAGCGAATTCAGTCCCGGGGTATCGGAGAAAATATCCACAGTCAGACCGGAAATGAACCCGATTGTCAATAGCCAATTTGTAGATAACGAAAGAGGCAGCCTGATAATGAGATAAATGAAAATAAAGCAAACCGCGACATTGAACAAGACAAGGTTATTGAATACCAACACTTGGAGGAGGGTCAGTATAATAAAGAGGAGAAAATAAAGTAGCAAACTCTTATTCATTTGTCAAATGCCGGTCTTGATATCGAAATTGGCTAATGAGTCCAATTCGGGCTTTAATTCATCTTTAATGACACGTACTTGTCCAAGGGTCTTGAAGTCAGAATTTAATCTGATTTTCAGGATATAGAAATTATCATCACCTCCTTTGATACGGTTCATAACCCGTCCTACCATTATCCCTTCGGGAAAAGTGGTAGAGAAACCGGAGGTGATGACACTGTCGCCGGTTCTGAACTTGACATGTCGTGGAATCTCTTCAATATATGCAACTGAAGGATCCCCTCCTTTCCATGAAAGCGAGCCTACATAAGGGGTATTCTTAAGACGGACGGAAAAATGTTGCGTCTCATTCAAAAGAGAGATAACCCTGGCTGTATTGTTTCCGGCTACGTTTACAATTCCTACAACACCGTTATGATCTACCACTCCCATTCCCGGAACTATTCCATCCTCCTTACCTTTATTGATGGTAAAATAATTACGGGGGTGACGGGTAGAATTATTGATTACGGAAGCTGAAACATAATCAAAACGTCTGGTTGCACCATCAACGGCTGAGAAGGCAGAGTCTCCAATCAGAGTCCGGAGTTCGGCAATCTCATTTTGAAGATTCAGCACTTCATTTTCCAAACGGGCGTTGCTTGCCTGAAGGCCTTCATTAATTTGACGAAGGGCAAAGTAACCGCTAACATTGGCAACCCCCGAATAAAGGGTAGTCGATACTTTGTTAGCGGATGTCAGATAAACCGATTGCCGGTATCCGGGAACACTGAAAAGGAGCAAACATGACAGCAGCACATAGAACGTAAAGACGAACCATGTGCTGTATCGCATTATAAAATTCAGAAGATTTCTCACTAACGGATGAGGAAAGAGAAACGGTTGATATTCTTCAGAGCTACCCCTGTTCCTTTGGCGACAGCACGTAATGGATCTTCCGGTATTTTAAACTCGATTCTCATTTTATCAGAGAATCTCTTGGCCAGACCTCGCAGCAGCGCACCTCCACCTGTAAGATAAATGCCATTCTTAACGATATCGGCATAAAGCTCAGGAGGTGTCTGTTCCAAAGCAGCCAAGATAGATTCTTCCATACGGGCAATCGATTTATCGATGCAATGGGCTATCTCCTCGTGAGTAACGGGTACTTCCATCGGTAGGGCCGTTACTTTATTAGGACCATGTACGATAAATGGTTCCGGTGGGTTCTCCAGTTCGGTGAGTGCAGATCCGACGTTGATCTTAATCTGTTCAGCCATAGTGGCGCCAACTTTCAGATTATGTACGCGGCCCATGTGTTCCTGAATATCAGTAGTCAACGCATTTCCTGCAAGGCGGATGCTCTTGTTGGTAACGATACCACCGAGTGAGATAACCGCGATCTCAGTCGAGCCGCCGCCTATATCAACGATCATATTACCTTCGGGAGCCTCTACGTCAAGTCCTATACCGAGAGCGGCAGCCATCGGCTCATAGATCATATAGACATCACGTCCACCGGCATGTTCCGAGCTATCACGTACAGCCCTGATCTCTACCTCGGTACTACCTGATGGAATGCAAACGACCATACGAAGGGAAGGGGAGAACCATCTGCGCTTGGAGCTCACAATCTTTACCATACCGCGGATCATCTGTTCCGCAGCGTTAAAGTCAGCGATTACACCATCGCGCAGGGGACGGATAGTACGGATGCCCGGCGGTTCGCGGCCTTCCATAAGATGAGCCTTAGTGCCTACGGCTAATAGTTTATCTGTTTTATTTTCAATAGCAACTACTGAGGGTTGCTCTACTACTATCTTATCGTTATGAATGATAATGGAATTGGCGGTACCCAAGTCCATTGCTATTTCCTGTGTGAATGAAAAAAGTCCCATTCTGAGTAATGAAGTCGTTAAACTGTTTTCGATTTCAAAGACCTCCGGATTGGAGTTCTGACCCTTCCCTTGTATTTAGGCTACAAAATTACGAAAAAAAAATGAACTCTCACTTCTATGGAATATTCAATTTGTTTAGAAACATTAAATAAATCCTAAATCCATGAAGCTTTTCTAATAAAAATGGAATTCTCTGATGAATCGACTAATAAAAAAGGAGCCTAAGCATCTCGCTCGGGCTCCATGGTATCAATTATTAAGCTATGTCTTAGTTGAAGTATGTTTCGAGGGCATAGTTGATAGCGTCTGAAACATAGTCAATGCTGCCATCAGCGTTCGGCATCTGACGGGCCTGGTCTACGATTCCCTTGGCAGCCTCAAAATAATCAGTCTTGAGAGCCTGACGGGCAGAGCGGGCTTCCGCGCTGTTGCCTTCGATAGCGTTCAGTTTCTCGGAACCAACACGATAGATTTTCTTAGCTGCGTTCTTCAGAGTCTCGAAGTCTGCACCCGGTAAAGCGGCAGCCTTGCGGTAATCGTTTACTGACTCCTCATCTTTACCGTTTACATCGTAAACGTATGCACGAAGGCCATACAACCAGGAGTTTTCTGGGTTCTTCTGAATCTCATCATCCATGAGTGCGAAAGCCTGAGCGAACTGGCCATCGTTGATCATGGAGTTTACAAGGTTGCTGATAAACAGAGGTACAGTAACTCCATATTTCTGATAACCGGAACGTGCTACATCGATGATGTTGCTCTTAGCCAAATCAGCCATGGTGCTATCCTGAGCAATCTGCTGCCATGAAGCGATCTCCATAACATAGTTCTGAGCCTCAGGATCTTCATAACCGGACAAGCGAGCCTTCTTGAGAGCCTCCACGGCCTTCATCGGCTGCTGCGAGAAGTAACCGGCAAGACCGGCGTAATAGTATGCGGTAGCGCGCTGTTCCGGAGTAAGAGGAACTGTTACCTTACCAAAGCGAGTCTCATCCGGCATATCAGCATAGATCATAAACAGATCGTAAGCCTCAGGATATTGCTTGTTATTATAAAGAGTACCTCCGGCATTGAAGAAATCACCAACATGGCCAACTACTTTGCTGGCGATCTTCTTAGAGAACTTGGGATTCACTTTTCCCTTTGCATCGGGAAGAGAGTCCAAGGGAAGGGCCTGCATATAATAGTTATATCCGTTGAGGAGCTCCTGAGCCATCTGCATGGGATCTGCAGAGGGAGCGTTCGGATTGATCTGGGCATCGCGGAAGCCTGTATCGTAAGCATCGAACTCCACTTCGCCAGCAACGAAATAGGTACGAGCGTCATTCTGGGTTTCGGGATTCTGCATAGCACCGTTGATCAAGCCACGGGCTTCATTAAGTTTGTCAAATTTACCGGCCATTTTGGCAGCCTGGTCTACTGACTGTTTCTGGGCCATCGCACCGCAAACTGTGGCAGCGCAAAGAGCCAGGGTGAGAATTTTCTTCATATTTTTAATGTTTGTATTCTTATACCTAATGTTTGGACTCTTATACTTATAAAAAGTTTATTCGGAATCTTCTGGAGTTTCCTGTTCTGAAAGATCGGTTAATGCTTCATTGGCATCGCTTGTAATTTCAGTAGCTCCCTCAGTCGCCTCGGCTATTTCTTCCTTCTCGATTTCCTCCTCCGGATCCGAATCAACCTTGCAAACAGAGGCTATCTTATCACCGCGTTTTGATAGGTCAATGAGCTTGACACCTTGCGTAGCACGTCCCATCACCCTTACGGATGAAACCGGGAGTCTCAAAGTTATACCGCTTTCATTTATGATAACGAGATCGTTTGAGTCATTAACATTCTGGATCGCGATGAGGTCTCCGGTTTTCTCGGTAATAGCCATCGTCTTTACACCCTTTCTTCCGCGGGAAGTGATACGATAGTCATCAAGCGGCGAACGCTTACCGTAACCGTTTTCAGAAACTACCATAATTGTTTCATCGGGTGCGCCTGTCATGGTAATCATGCCGATTACCTCATCCTTATCGCTTCCAAGGATCATTCCGCGAACACCTGTAGATACTCTACCCATCTCACGGACCTCCTTTTCGTTGAAACGGCATGCCCGGCCTTCACGGTTTGCCAAAATGACCTCTGCGTTACCATCTGTGAGACGTACGGCTATAAGACGGTCGTCTTCTCGGATAAGGATAGCATTGACACCCTTGGCACGCGGGCGGGAATAAGCCTCAAGAGAAGTCTTCTTGATAACACCCTGCTTAGTGGCGAAAATCAGGTTATGTGATTTTACGAATTCCGGATCATTCAGATGCTTGATACGGATAACCGCGTTCACACTATCATCGTGTTCGATATTGAGCAGATTCTGGATGGCGCGTCCTTTGGAGTTCTTGGCACCCTCGGGTATTTCATAGACCTTCAACCAGTAGCAACGTCCCTTGTCAGTAAAGAACAGGAGGTAGTTATGGTTTGATGCCGGATAAATATGCTCTATGAAATCTTCATTACGGGTATCGCTACCTTTGGAACCCATACCTCCGCGGTTCTGAGTGCGGAACTCGGAAAGGGGAGTACGCTTGATATATCCGAGATGGGATATGGTGATAATCATTTCGTCATCCGGGAAGAAATCCTCAGCATTCATATCTCCGGAGAAAGGATTGATACGGGTGCGTCTTTCATCGCCATATTTGTCGCGAATCTCGATCAGTTCATCCTTCATCACACCACGGCAAATGGCATCATCATTAAGGATACTGTTGAGATATTCAATCTGCTTCATGAGATCATTGTACTCATTACGCAATTTGTCCATCTCCAGACCGGTAAGCTGACGAAGACGCATCTCGACGATAGCACGACTCTGAACATCGTCCAGCTCGAAACGGCCCATCAAACGGCTACGGGCCTCTTCAGTGGTCTGGGAAGAACGAATAATAGCGATAACTTCATCGATATTATCCGTAGCTATCATCAATCCCTTAAGGATGTGAGCCCTTTCTTCGGCTTTGCGGAGTTCGAAACGCGTACGCCGAATCACAACCTCGTGGCGATGGTCTACAAAGGCCGACAGGATTTCCTTAAGGCTAAGGGTACGCGGACGCCCATGCACCAGAGCGACATTATTGACACTGAAAGAGGTCTGAAGCTGGGTAAGCTTATAAAGCTTATTGAGGATAACCTGAGCATTTCCATCCCTCTTTATATCTATAGCGATGTGGATTTTCCCGCGGGCTGAGGTATCGGTAATATCTGCGATTCCGTCAATTTTCTTTTCTTCAACGAGATCTGCGATACTTTTCACCAGATCGTTCTTCAGAACACCGTAAGGAATCTCAGAGATGACTATCTGGTCGTGAGTACCGGTATTTTCAATTTCAGCCTTTGCTCTGACAATGATGCGGCCTCTACCTGTCTCGAAAGCATCCCTTACCCCTTGAAGGCCGAATATCTCACCACCGGTAGGGAAGTCCGGAGCCTTGATATGCTCCATCAGACCATCCAAGTCAATGTCAGGATTGTCTATGAGAGCTAAAGAAGCATTGAGGGCTTCTGTAAGGTTATGAGGAGGCATGTTGGTAGCCATACCTACCGCAATGCCCGAAGCTCCATTAATAAGGAGATTAGGGATTCGGGTAGGTAAGACAGTTGGCTCAACGGTCTGATTGTCGAAGTTCGGAACGAAATCTACCGTATCCGCATCCAGGTCCTTTAGCATTTCCTCACCCATGCGGGAAAGCTTCACCTCGGTATAACGCATAGCGGCCGGGGAGTCGCCATCGATACTGCCGAAGTTACCCTGACCGAAAACAAGCGGATATCGAAGGGACCAATCCTGGGCGAGACGTACCATCGTAAGATAGATGGAGCTGTCGCCGTGAGGGTGATAGTGACCCATTACGTCACCAACTATACGGGCTGATTTCTTTGTATCACCTGAGAAACTTATTCCTGCCCGGTCCATACCGTAAAGCACACGGCGGTGAACCGGCTTAAAGCCATCGCGCACATCAGGGAGTGCGCGAGAAACTATTACCGACATCGAGTAGTCGATATAGGCGTTTTTCATTTCCGATTCAATATTAATCGGAATAATCTTGTCGTCTCCTTGCATTCTTTCTTATTTCAGAATTTTTCCACCCTTATTCTTTCTGATGAAACCAAAAGAAGGCGGGGTTGGAAATTCCCTGGTTTTTCAAACTACAAATTTAAGACTTTTTCGCCTCTTTTTCCCGATTATCCCAAAGAAATTTCAAAAAAAAATTGGCACGAAGTTTGTTAATAATAATGTGCCGTCTAATTTTAAACGGGGTTTAGGAGGAGAAGGAAAGAGGCGGCATAAGGGAAGGACATATATTAAAGCGGTCAATAAACCGTTGTATTATAAAGAATAGTTGGTAAATAATATAGATGAAGAACGAGTTTTCAAAGAAATTCATGCGCATGATTAATGCCGCCAAGGAGGTATCGGATGAATTCAATTCACCCGCTATCGCCCCGGAGCATTTTATCCTTGCGGCCTTGCGCGACCCCAACGGCACTGCCGTAAAAATTCTATCGCGACTGAATATTCCTCTTAATAAGATGACAGAGGAATTGGAAGAGCATATACCCCAGATTGATTTCTCTTCCGAGTCTATTACAAATCTGTTTGACCTACCGTCGCAGTTCACTATGCCGGCAATCCGGATGTTGCAGCTCGCTACGGTAGAGGTTCGGAAGATGCACTCCTCTGAAGTCGCTGGAGAGCATTTGCTACTTGCTCTTATACATGATAAGAACTCCTTGCAATCCGAGTTCCTGAGCGAGTTTAAATCAGAATATCTTAATTTTGATATATCGATCCAGGCAATTGGGCCTGAAGGACCGATGCCGGAAGGATTCCCCGGTTTTCCACAAGATTTAAAAGAAGAGGATGAGGATGAAGAGGAAGATGATTCAGATACTCCATCAGCCGCCCCTAAAGGCACTTCTTTCTCGAAAGGAACCTCCTCTTCACGATCTTCAAAGAAAGGTGGAAAGAGCGATACGCCCGCTTTGGACAAATATGGCTACGATATGACCAAGGCTGCCGCCGAAGGTCGTTTGGATCCGGTAGTCGGACGTGAGAACGAGATCGAGCGGTTAGCTCAGATCCTTTCCCGAAGGAAAAAGAACAATCCGGTGCTTATCGGAGAACCGGGAGTAGGTAAGTCCGCTATAGTTGAGGGCTTGGCACTCCGTATACATCAGCGTAAAGTGTCCAGGGTACTTTTTGATAAGAAAGTTATCGCACTTGACATGGCCGGGATGGTAGCCGGTACTAAATATCGCGGCCAATTCGAGGAACGTATCAAGGCAGTTCTTAATGAACTGTCCAAGAATGATGATATAATCCTTTTTATCGATGAGATCCACACTATAGTCGGAGCTGGTGGAGCACCCGGAAGCATGGATGCTGCTAATATGCTCAAACCGGCATTGGCCCGAGGTGAGATCCAATGTATCGGTGCTACTACCTTGGATGAATATCGACAGAACATCGAGAAGGATGGAGCGCTTGAACGTCGTTTCCAAAAAGTGATGGTTGAGCCAACCACACCTGAAGAGACTCTCCGGATCTTGGAGCAGGTTAAGGATAAGTATGAGGCTCATCATAACGTTTCCTATACTCAGGATGCCCTTCAAGCCTGTGTAGATCTGACGGAAAGATATGTGTCTGACCGCAATTTCCCGGATAAGGCGCTCGATGCTCTTGATGAAGCGGGCTCACGCGTTCATATTACCAATATAGTCGTACCGGAGCACATCGAACGCTTGGAAAAAGAGATTGATGAAGCTACCTCTGCTAAATTGGAAGCTGCCCATTCTCAGGATTTTGAAAAAGCAGCCGCACTCAGAGATACTGAGAACCGTAAGCGAGATGAACTTGAAAAGGCCAAGCAGGAATGGGAAAAACAGTTGGATACTGATCGGGTACCGGTAGATGGCGACAAGGTAGCAGAAGTTGTAGCCATGATGACCGGTGTGCCCACCCAGCGAATAGCTCAGGCAGAAGGAACTCGTCTTTTGCAAATGGGAGATGCTCTGAAAGGAACCGTAATCGGTCAGGATGACGCTATTGCCAAGACTGTTAAGGCAATTCAGCGAAACCGCATCGGACTTAAGGATCCGAACAAGCCGATAGGCTGCTTCATGTTCCTCGGTCCGACGGGAGTAGGTAAGACCCACTTGGCTAAGAAATTGGCTCAGTATCTGTTTGACTCTCAGGATGCCCTGATCCGCATGGATATGAGTGAATACATGGAGAAATTTACCGTCTCCCGTCTTGTAGGAGCTCCTCCGGGATATGTAGGATATGAGGAGGGTGGACAGCTAACGGAGAAAGTACGCCGTCATCCATATTCAGTGGTTCTTCTTGATGAGATCGAGAAGGCACATCCTGATGTCTTCAACCTCTTGCTTCAGGTAATGGACGAAGGTCGTCTTACCGATTCCTTAGGCCGTAGAATCGACTTCAAGAATACCATCATTATCATGACTTCCAATGTCGGCTCAAGACAGCTGAAGGAGTTTGGAGGCGGAGTTGGTTTCAATACCGAGGAAGTTTCTAAGGAGCAGTCTCATAGTGTGATCACTAAAGCCCTTAATAGAGTGTTCTCTCCTGAGTTCCTGAATAGGGTAGATGATATCATTATGTTCGACCAGTTGGATAAGGCTGCCATCTCTAAGATCATTGACGTTGAGCTTAAAGATTTCTTTGAGAGGATAGAGGGGCTTGGTTTCCATCTTAATCTGTCTGATGAGGCTAAAGGGTTCATCGCAGAGAGAGGTTATGATAAGAATTTCGGGGCCCGGCCTCTTAAGAGGTCAATCCAAAAATACTTGGAAGATGACTTGGCAGAACTTATGTTAGGATTGAACGCGGAAGGAAAGTTAGGAGGCACCATCAATGTTACCTATAAAGACGGAGATGAAAAGCTGACCTTCGATTACCAAGGCGTGGAATGATATATGTTCTGAGAAGAATACCAAAGCAGCAAATAGTTGAGAAATGACAGAAACCCTCCGGAGGATAACTATTACCCTTCGGAGGGTATTTTGTAATGGTCAGATAACATTTGAATCTTTTTAACGTAATGTTAAAGGATACAAGTAAAGAAATGAGATTATCAGACTTAAAACCGGGTGAATCCGGAATAATAACCAAGATCTTGGGACACGGGGCCTTCCGCAAGAGGGTCATGGAGATAGGATATGTCAAGGGGCGAGAAGTGAAAATGATATTGAATGCCCCTCTGATGGATCCAATTAAGTTTTCATTAATGGGTTACGAAGTATCGTTGAGACGATCGGAGGCTCAATTGATAGAAATTGTAACTTTAGAGGAATGGCAAAGTGAGGAACATAAGGAATTGGAGCACGCCGGCGTAAGCAAACATGATCACGGTGAAGATATCCACTTCCGAAAAGATAAAATCATAAATGTAGCCTTGCTTGGTAATCCCAATTGCGGTAAAACCTCACTCTTCAATATAGTATCGGGAGCACATGAGCATGTAGGAAACTATGCGGGCGTAACCGTGGATGCCAAAGAGGGTTCGTTAAGGTATAAAGGATACAAGATAAATATTGTAGATTTACCCGGGACATATTCACTGTCTGCCTACTCACCGGAGGAGCAGTATGTAATGCGGTATCTTAAGCAGGAGACTCCGGATGTGATTGTCAATGTGGTAGTGGCATCAAATTTGGAGCGGAATCTCTACCTTACTACCGAGCTTATCGACATGAACCGATCGATGGTCATTGCCCTGAATATGTATGACGAACTGGAGAAGCAGAATCTCAAGTTTGATTACGAGACGATGGGCAAGATGATCGGCGTACCGATGGTACCGACAGTAGCTGCTACCGGCCGAGGAGTAAAAGAGTTGTTGGATACCGTGATTGAGGTATTCGAAGATAGGAATGAAGCTACCCGACATATCCATATTCAGTTGCAACCCGAACTGGAAGATTGCGTAAAAAGTCTGAACGACAGACTTAAGCAGGATTCCTCACGTCTCAATCATTTCTCACCCCGGTTCTTGGCTATCAAACTTTTGGAAGGGGACAAGGAGACGGAGACGATGCTTTTGAACTGCGATGATTTCGATGAGATTATCAAGCTCCGAAATGAATTGGCCGAGAAGTTTCATAAAAAGACCGGCGAGGATATTCAAGCAGCTATAGCTGCCAATAAATATGGGTTCATCCAGGGAGCGTTAGCTGAGATGCTTTCCGGGAATACTGTTAGTGAGGAGAAAGTCACTAAAGTCATTGACTCCATAGTAACGAGTAAACTTTTCGGATTCCCGATCTTCTTCCTTATAATGTACATCACCTTTTGGGCCACCTTTGAATTAGGTTCCTATCCTATGGAATGGATAGAATCCTTGGTCAACTGGGTATCCGCAACTACTGAACGGTTCTTACCAGACGGTCCCCTTAAGGATCTACTGTTAGATGGTATCATAGGAGGCGTGGGAAGTGTAATCGTCTTCCTTCCCAATATCCTGATACTTTATGCCTTTATCTCATTTATGGAGGATTCCGGGTACATGGCCCGAGTAGCCTTCATAATGGATAAGCTGATGCATAAGATGGGATTACATGGAAAATCCTTCATCCCGCTGGTTATGGGATTCGGGTGTAACGTGCCGGCTATAATGTCAACCAGAATTATAGAAAGCCGAAGCAGCCGTTTGATCACTATATTAGTAAACCCATTTATAAGTTGCTCGGCCCGTATTCCCATTTATGTATTATTGGTGGGTGCCTTTTTCCCGAAACATGGTGGATTAGTATTTTTCGGTCTCTATCTTTTAGGAATAATAGTAGCTGTAATAACTGCCAGGTTGATGCGCCGATTCTGGTTTAAGGCCGATGAGACTCCATTTGTAATGGAATTGCCTCCTTACCGTACACCGACAGCTAAGGCGATTGTCAGGAATATGTGGTCCAAAGCCAGACAATATCTTCAGAAAATGGGAGGTGTAATCCTTGTAGCCGCTATTATAATCTGGGCATTATCATATTTCCCTCGCTACAAAATGGAAGATGTTTCCCAAAGTTATAGGGATCAGGTACTTGCAGACATACCCGCCTCTACTTTAGAATCTCATGATGCTGAAGAATTAGATGAACTGATTCTGAATACCTACCAGCAGGAACATTCCTTATTAGGATATGTCGGCAAAGCATGCGAGCCGATTGTCAGGCCTATGCAATTCGGATGGAAGACCACAGTCTCTCTGATTGCGGGTGCCTCGGCGAAAGAAATTGTTGTCTCTACCTTAGGAGTATTATACGTCGGGGATGATGATTCAGCATTGTTGTCAGAACGTCTTACGACACCATCAAAGATAACGGGCGAACCACCATTTGATCCGGCAAAGGCATTAGCCTTCATGGTATTTGTATTGCTTTATTTCCCATGTATTGCGACATTGGCAGCCATAGCCAGAGAGACGGGCAATTGGAAATATGCGCTCTTCTCAATGATCTATAACACAGGGTTAGCCTGGGTGTTATCTTTCCTTACCTATAGGATTGCATTGTTGTTATGAAGAGGATAGGTGTTTTAAGTGATACCCATTCATGCTGGGATGATCGTTATGCCATGTATTTCAAGGATTGCGATGAAATATGGCATGCGGGAGATGTAGGAGACGCGGACTTGCTCGATAGACTTGAAGGATTGGCTCCGGTTTTCAGGGGTGTATGTGGCAATATAGACCATGGAGAAGTCCGTAGGAGATTACCGGAGCTGGTTACTTTTCAAGTCGAAGGAGTAAAAGTTCTAATGACTCATGTTGGCGGTTATCCGGGCAGATGGGCTCCGGGTATGAAACGTCTTCTAAAAGAGGAGAATCCGAAACTGATGGTAGATGGACATAGTCACATTCTTCGAGTCATGTATGATAAAGAACTTGACTTGCTCCACATCAATCCAGGAGCTGCCGGACGTCAGGGATGGCAGAAAGTCCGGACTTTGATTCGCTTTACGATAGATGGAGAGGATATCAAGGATTGTGAGGTTGTGGAGCTCAGTTGATCAAGAATTGATAAGCACAATATAAAAGACCCGCGGCATGATTGCTCGCGGGTCTTTTGATCACATTAGACCCCGTCTCATAAAATTTAAGAGGTACTGGGTCTAATTTGGCAGCCAATCGAAGCCAACTATTGGAGGGAAATTACTTCAGGTATTTATCGAGGAAGCGGAAGAATACGCGTTGCCAGAGTATTGCGTTCTGAGGCTTCAAAACCCAGTGGTTTTCATCCGGGAACACGAGCATTTCGGTCTCAAGACCATGCATCTTGGCAGCATTGAAAGCCATCATACCCTGAGAGGCCAGAATACGGTAGTCGAGCTCGCCTACAGTAACCAAAATCGGAGCAGTCCAATTATTTACGAATTTATGGGGAGAGTTTGCGTAGGTGCGCTGTGCGATTGCATTGTCAGTATCCCAATATGGGCCACCTAAGTCAAAGTCAGCGAACCACATTTCTTCAGTCTCCAGATATTGAGCCTCGGTATTGAAGATACCGGCATGGGCTATGAGAGCTGCGAAACGACCTTCATGATGTCCGGCTAACCAGTATACAGAGAAGCCGCCGTAACTTGCACCAATTGCACCGATTTTCTTTTCGTCTACATAAGGCTGAGCAGCAATATAGTCAGTTGCGGAGAGATAGTCCTTCATATTCTGACCACCATAGTCTCCCGAAATCTGACGGTTCCATTCCTCACCGAAGCCTGGGACACCTCTACGGTTAGGAGCTATTATCACATAGCCATTTGCTGCCATGATACGGAAATTCCAACGGTAACTCCAGAACTGGCTAACAGCTTGCTGAGGTCCTCCCTGACAATACAAGATAGCGGGATACTTCTTGTTTGGATCGAAATCGGGAGGGAGGATTACCCAGGAAGTCATCATCTTGCCATCGGTAGTCGGAACCATGTGTTTCTCTACTTTCACTTCCTTCAGCTGAGCAAGAAGATCCTTGTTGACCTGGGTTAATTCTTTGACACCATTAGAAGAAACCTCGATTATTTCATTGGGAGCCAACATAGAGTGACGCATAGCGATAACTCGGCCATCGGCCAACGTATTAACGTTCACATAGTCATATACTCCGGAAGCGAGAGTGTCGATTTTGCAGGTCTCGGTATTGATACGGAAGATCGGCATAACGCCATCGGAATAACCGTTGAACACGATGCTCTTGCCATTAGCGTCCCAAGCAAGTCCTTCCGGCCAACGGTCCCATCCTTCAGTAAGGTCGCGTACATTTCCTGTTGCCATATCACGTACCATCAGACGCTTCTTATCGCTTTCATATTTGGCAGTAGGCATAGAGAGCCAAGCCAAAGTCTTACCGTCAGGAGAGAAGACCGGGTCAGTATCGTAACCGGGATTATCTTCAGTCAGATTTTTGGTCTGGCCACTCTCCAAATCATACAAGTATAGGTTGGAATCGGTAGAGAAAGCATATTCCTGGCCTTTAAGTTTACGGCTCACGTAGACAAGCTGCTTACTATCCGCTGACCATGCGAAAGATTCGGCACCTCCGAAAGGTTTCATAGGACACTCAAACGGCTCACCAGCCATAATATCCTTAGCATCTTTCAGTTCAGAATCTACAGCAAAGTCAGCTACGAAAGGATGAGGAATCTCACTAACCCATTCGTCCCAATGCTTATACATCAGGTCATCTACTACGCGACCGGTTGTCTTAGGCAGGCCGGCGAAGAGAGTTGAATCGTTTTGATTGAAATCCTTGATCTGTGAAGAGAAAACTATCTTCTTTCCGTCGGGAGAGATAACGAAGCAATCTACACCCTCGGCAACTGCTGAATGGCGGCGTTTGCCGCTTCCATCGGCATCGATTGAGAAGATCTGGGGTTTGTCGGTATCGCTGTCCTTTGCGATAAATGCGATTCGTTTTCCTTCATCAATCCACTGGAGGTTACCTTCCGATCCGGCTGTACGTGTCAGACGCTTCATATCGGTACCGTCACTGTTCATGATGTAGATTTCTGCATTACCCTTGTTCTCCTGAATATCCTCGTAAGCGATTGTGAACGCTACTTTGGAACCGTCCGGGGAAACTTTGGGTTCGCTGACTCTTCCGAAAGCCTCAAGTACTTCCGGAGTGAGCATGCCATTCTCGATTTGCACTTCCGGTGCCTCGATGACCTTCTCATCTGACGACTCCCGGCAGCCAACGAGTGCAGCGGGGAGCAGAAGTGCCGACATTGCTAAATGTGTTTTTTTCATTCTCTGATAGTTAGATTATTATGGAAACAAAAAATTAGTAAGTGATTCACTTATGAATTTTCCTGCTTCCTTGGTTATGATCTTTTTTCTTTTGACTTGATTTTTGGGGTCCTCTTGAAGTTTTGAATGATTTCACAAATCCGGATGGATAGAGCTTGGAAGCTAAATCCGCCCTATTCATCTTTTTGAGTTCAGACAAAATACCAGGTTTCTCTTCGGGCTTATACCAAAAGAAGAATCTACGTTGATTAAGTTTTTCTTTTTCTGTCTTGGCGGTATATACCGGCTGGAGGGTATAGGGATCATACCCAGTATAATACATCTCAGTGGCAACTGTCATAGGAGTAGGGGTGAAATCCTGAACCTGCTCCAGATGGAAATCAAGTTGCTTGGTCTTTACGGCCAACTCGGCCATATCCTCTTCTTTACAACCGGGGTGAGATGAAATAAAATAGGGTATGAGCTGTTGCTTCAATCCGCATTTCTCATTAACCTTATCGAATCTCTTTTTGAAATCATAGAACAGGGAGAACTCGGGTTTCCGCATATAATTCAGTACATTCGATGAAGTATGCTCAGGTGCTACCTTTAATCTTCCGCTTACATGCTTTTCGATCAGTTCATTCAGATATCTGGAGTTGCAGCTCTCAATTCTTTTATCCTTATTGGAAGCCATCGCCAAATCATATCTGACACCGCTGCCGACGAAACTTTTCTTCACCTCAGGTAAGTTGTCGATACTATGGTAGATATCAAGTAAAGGGGCATGGTCATTATTAAGATTGGGGCAAGGTTTCGGATGAAGGCAGGAGTAACGGGTACATTTCTCGCATATTGAAGTGTCCTTTCCTTTCATTCCATACATATTGGCCGAAGGTCCTCCTAAATCGGAGATATAACCTTTGAAATCTTCCATTTTTGAGACCTGCTTAGCCTCTTTAATAATGGATTCTTTGCTTCTCGAGGCTATGAATTTTCCTTGGTGAGCTGAAATAGTGCAAAAAGCACACCCTCCGAAACAACCGCGGTGCATATTAATGCTATGCCGAATCATCTCGTAGGCCGGTATGCGTTTGTTCTTGTATCTCGGATGGGGAACACGGGTATATGGAAGGTCGAAGAAGGCATCTATCTCTCCAGGTTTCATTGGAGGATACATTGGGTTGATCTTAATCCATTTCCCAGCTGTCTTTTGCCATATAATGTTTCCGTGATAACGGTTTGATTCCACTTCAACATGGCGAAAATTTTCAGCCTGTTTCTTCTTATCCTTTAGACAGTCTTCAAAAGAGTGCAGAATGATATCCTTCGTCTCATCAGGAATTTTCTCACTGAAGAAAGCAGTCTGAGGCACATCCGTTATTTCAGAAATTTTCTCTCCGGCATCTAATCGGCGAGCGAGTTCAAGGATTGTCCGTTCGCCCATCCCGTAAGATATCATATCCGCGGAAGCATCAGCCAATATTGAAGGCCTGAGCTTATCTTGCCAATAATCGTAATGAGCGACACGTCTGAGTGAAGCTTCGATTCCACCGGCGATTACCGGAACATCAGGGTATAGTTCTTTCAGAATCTTACTGTAAACTATAGTAGGATAATCCGGTCTTTGACCACGTCTACCGTCTGCCGTATAAGCATCATCATGCCTTAACCTGCGGTTTGCGGTATAATGATTTACCATTGAGTCCATGGCTCCGGCAGACACTCCGAAAAAGAGTCTTGGCTTACCTAACTTCTTGAAATCTCTGAGATCATCCCTCCAATTCGGTTGGGGCACTATTGCCACCTTAAACCCGGCATTTTGAAGAACCCTTCCTATTACAGCTGCCCCAAAAGAGGGATGGTCAACGTATGCGTCTCCGGAAAAGAGGATCACATCAGGTTGATCCCAACCTAATGCTTCCATCTCTTCTTTCGAGGTGGGTAGAAAAAGGGATTTATCAGTAATCATACCAATCAATTTTGGTGAGCAAGAGATAGTTCACCGGTACGTTCTTCCAGCATCTCTTTAAGAGTTATCAATTCATCGCGCAGACGGGCGGCCTCTATGAAATCAGTCTTGCGCGCCGCGTCATACATCCTTGTCTCTACCTGATCTATACGCTTCTTCAGCTGATCTGTATCCATAAAGGCTATTACAGGATCGGCAGCCACGGATGGTACAGCTTCTTCCTCTATATAAGGACGAGGGGTAACTGTTTCCTTGCGCGTGGTGACAGGCTTTTGAGTCGGAGCTACGCGACCTTTCTTCTGACCGAAGGTTGGAGTGTTATTGCGTTCCGCTTCACGGTCAGCGTATATTTCAAGAAGATCAGATTTCGGCTTCTTGATAATCGGAGTCGGAGTAATTCCATGTTGCTCGTTATAGAGCTTCTGTTTATCCCTACGTCTCTCGGTCTCTTCAATTGTCAAGCGCATGGAATCCGTTATCTTATCAGCATACATGATAACTTTCCCGTTTACATTTCGGGCAGCACGACCGGCAGTCTGAGTCAAAGACCTGTGATTACGGAGGAAACCCTCCTTATCAGCATCTAAAATGGCCACCAAACTTACTTCCGGAAGGTCAAGACCCTCACGAAGAAGGTTGACACCTATCAGAACATCGTAAACACCCTCTCTGAGATCCTCTAAGATATGGATACGTTCAAGAGTATCCACATCGCTATGGATATAGGCACTGCTCACTCCCCATTTCTGGAGATGTGCATTCAGTTCTTCTGCCATCCTTTTAGTCAAGGTGGTTACCAGAGTACGTTCTCCTTTATCAATTCGCTGACGGATTTCTTCCATCAGATCATCGATCTGGTTCATCGTAGGACGTACTTCAATTTCCGGATCTAAGAGACCGGTAGGACGGATAATCTGCTCAGTCACGATTCCTTCACACTGCTGCAGCTCGTAATCTCCGGGAGTCGCGCTCACGAATATTGATTGAGGTGTGAGGCGGTCGAACTCCTCAAATTTGAGGGGACGGTTGTCAATAGCCGCAGGCAATCGGAACCCATATTCCACAAGGTTCATCTTACGCGACAGGTCCCCTCCATTCATTCCTCTAATCTGAGGAAGAGTTACGTGACTTTCATCTACAATGGTCAGAAAATCTTTTGGGAAATAATCAAGGAGGCAGAAAGGACGCATCCCGGGCTCTCTGCCATCGAAATATCGGGAATAATTTTCGATACCGTTGCAATGTCCTAACTCTTTTATCATCTCAAGGTCATAAGTGACCCTTTCCTTTAGACGGGCTGCTTCGAGGTCTTTTCCTTCGCTGAGGAAGAAATCAACCTGGTTGCCTAAATCAACGGCTATCTGATCTACAGCCTTAAGAGTCCTCTCCTTGGTAGGTACAAAAATATTGGCAGGATAGATGTTGAATCCATCGAGCTCTGAAATAACTATTCCGGTCTGAGGATCAATGGTCTGTATCTTTTCAACCTCATCTCCCCAGAACATGACTCTTAGCTGGATATCTTCAAAGGACAACTTGATATCTACCGTATCCCCCTTTACTCGGAACTGGCCACTCCCTAACTCGACATCAGAGCGCGAATATAGGGAATCAACCAATTTACGCATAAAGGCATTACGGCTGATTCGATCTCCGACCTGAATCCTTACAACGCTTTGGGTAAAGTCTTCCGGATTCCCCATACCGTAGATACAGGAAACCGAACTCACAACCACCACATCCCTACGTCCGGAAAGTAGGGCGGCAACGGTAGATAAGCGTAACTTTTCGATCTGGTCATTTATCATCAGATCCTTTTCAATGTACTTATCGCTGGAAGGTATATAAGCTTCGGGCTGATAATAATCGTAGTAGCTGACAAAATATTGAACAGAATTATCGGGGAAGAAATTCTTCATTTCTCCATAAAGCTGAGCGGCCAAAGTCTTGTTATGGCTCAAAATTAGGGTAGGGCGTTTAAGCTCGGTAATAACATTTGCCATTGTGAATGTTTTACCGGAACCCGTAACACCTAACAATGTCTGGCGGGGACGACCTTCGCGGACGCCCTCTACCAGTTCCTTGATAGCTTCCGGCTGATCGCCGGTAGGACAGTATTGAGAACTTAATTTAAAATCCATGTTTAATCGATTAACTTGGTAATGGCTTCAAAAACGTGATTGAGTTCTTAAAGCCATTTCGGTACTCCAAAGATAACAATTTATTTTGATTCAAGCATTATAAGAATGAGTTTAACTTCTTTATCATTCGCATAATTCCTAAATTTTCCTTTTCTGAGAATCTCCAAGCGAAGTAGGTTTATCTTCTCCTATTTTAGAATGAGGAAAATATGATGTTCGGTATTCATTTTCTTATCTGACGTGTTTTAATATTGGAGTCCGTTGAAAAAGGGACTCCAATTGAAAGGTTTTCTTTAGATAAACAAAAACAAGACCAATATGGAAAAGAAAATAAGGGCAGCCATCGTTGGATACGGTAATATTGGCCGTTTCACCCTGGATGCTCTATTGTCAGCCCCGGATTTTGAAGTTGCGGGCATCATCCGTCGGAACCCGGCTGACCGGGCTGATATTCCGGCTGATATTATGGTAGCAGGATCTATCAAGGAACTTGACGATGTAGACGTCGTGATCCTTGCAACCCCGACACGTGAAGTTGAGAAACATGCCTTGGAAATCTTGGCATTGGGTATTAATACAGTTGACAGTTTCGATATTCATACCTTAATTCCCCAATTGCGGCATAATTTAGATAAAGCCGCAAAAGAGGGGAAGGCAGTCTCAATCATTTCAGCCGGATGGGATCCCGGTAGTGATTCCGTAGTCAGGACTTTAATGGAGGCAATCGTACCCAAGGGCATCTCTTATACAAATTTCGGACCCGGTATGTCAATGGGTCATACGGTTTGTGTTAAATCCAAACCGGGAGTGAAAGAAGCCCTTTCCGTAACCATCCCGGTTGGTACTGGAATCCACAGGCGCATGGTATATGTCGAACTGGAGGATGGATACTCTGAAGAGGACATCTATAAGAGTCTGAAAGCTGATCCTTATTTCGCAACAGATGAGACGCATGTCAAAGCCGTATCCTCGGTAGCTGACCTGAAGGATATGGGTCATGGTGTGAACCTTGTTAGAAAAGGGGTATCCGGAAAGACTCATAACCAGTTGCTCGAGTTTGATATGAAAATCAATAACCCGGCT
>CAZKJP010000012.1:0-40142 GCA_964553075.1 uncultured Sangeribacter sp.
GTACCATCACGATGGAGTGCTCCTGAAGGTTGTGGCCTTCTCCCGGAATGTAGCTGTTGACTTCCTTGCCGTTAGTCAGACGTACACGGGCAACCTTTCTCATTGCTGAGTTAGGCTTCTTAGGAGTGGTAGTGTAAACACGTACGCACACTCCGCGACGCTGCGGGCAAGAATCCAGTGCAGGCGACTTGCTCTTATCCTTAAGAGCTACGCGGCCTTTTCTTACTAATTGCTGAATTGTAGGCATTCTTGTCTCTAAATTTATTGAATTTGTCTGTATAGTCTCTTTCAAGCCGCTTTCAGGCCATTTTTATACACCATAAATTGCCACACTAACCCATTGATACCCAATAGATTGGCGACAACCGTGGCTAAATCCGCCCGAAAACTGTGCAAAATTACAAAAAATCAGGGGATTACGCAACCCCCTGACTCCTTTTTATTGTCATTTTTCTTTATTTTTAAGAATCAGATCATAAACCAGATCTATAAGTTTCTCTCTTCCGACTTGGGACTCAGGAGCCGTTACTTGCCTTTAGGACTTGAATTTTGAGGATACTTCATAGATCGTCTGGAAGATCCGGCGGTCATCGTCTGTTACCTCCAGTCCCCTACGGGCCATAACGCGGGATGCAATTGTCTCGAATTTCGATACCGGCACATTCTTAAATCCGCTTGTAGGTGAGCCTTCACTGAAACTCGGAAGGAACACGCGCGGAAAACCGGCTCCGTGGATATTAACTCCTACCCCGACTACGGTCGCCGTATTGAACATGCAATTGACCCCGGCTTTGGAGTGGTCGCCCATTATGAGACCGCAGAACTGGAGGTCTGTCTTCATGAAGGTATGGGTTGCATAGTTCCATATCCGGATCTTAGAATAATCATTCTTCAGATTCGAGGCATTGACTCCGGCCCCGAGATTGCACCATTTACCGATCACCGCGTTACCTAAGTAACCGTCATGGGCTTTGTTAGAGTAGCTGAAGAAGACGGTATTGCTGACCTCGCCACCAACTTTAACGTATGGGCCGAAGGTACTTCCGGAGTAGAGCTTCGCTCCCATCCGTCCTTGGGAATGTTCACAGAACGCTATCGGGCCGCGCACCAGGCACCCTTCCATCACTACTGCTTCCTTTCCGATATAAATCGGGCCTTCCTTGGTAGAGAGCACTGAATATTCAACGCTCGCTCCCTCCTCTAAGAATATCAGTGGTCGTCCCTCCGCGTCTTCCAAGTTGCCAAGCACACGGTTGCTCTCCGGAAGAGGTTGGGACTGTCTGCCGGCGGTCAGTCGGAAATAGTCCTCTGTTAGCTGACCCGGATTCTGCAGGAAAATATCAAATACATATTTGATGCGTTTCATATCCCGGCCATCTTTCTCATCCCATTTACCGGTATTGAAGTCAGATAAAGGGCCTCGGAAAAGGAGCAGTTCACCATCTTCGGCTATATATGCCTCTCCCCTCTTTAGTCCGCGGGCTTTGGAAAGGTTCTCTTTGTCGGCAATCAGACCACCGGCAATCCAAAGGGTATCCGGATCCTCCAACTCCTGCTCAGAACAGGAGCAGAATCGGGGACGCATATAATCAACCGGCCAGTTGTCGTAACTACCAGGCATCTGGGATTCCCATTTTTCAGCGAGCATCGTAATGCCAACGCGGAAATGAGAAATTGGGCGAGTGAATGAGAGCGGCAGTAGGTTGTCGTGGGCGCTCTGGGTATCGAAAAAGAGTATTTTAGACATCAATGATGCTGGAATCTTAAATTATATATAAACCCCGGCTCAGAAAATCAGAGACACCGGGGTTTTGGGAACCTATATCAATCGCGTCCTCCGCCGCCGAATATGCGGAGCAGGAAGAGGAAGAGGTTGATGAAGTCAAGGTAAAGGTTCATCGCGCTCATAGTCGCCAGTTTATCAGCCAACGAGGGATCCAGGTTGGCGGCGGCTATGCGTTTTGTTTGCTGGGTATCCCACGCGGTCAAACCTGTGAACAGTAATACTCCAACGATAGAGACAATCCATTCGAGTGTAGAACTCTTCAGGAATATATTGACTATAATTGCGATAAAGAGTCCCCAAAGGGCCATATACAGATAAGAACCCATTTTGGAGAGGTCTGTCTTGGTGAAGTATCCATATACTGACATAGCCCCGAATGTACCGGCGGTAATAAAGAAAGTATAGGCGATGGTACCAAGTTTATAGACATAGAAAATTGGCGCGATCCAGGCTCCCATGAGTGCTGAGAAAAGAGCGAAGCATCCCAAAACAGCACCGGAGCTCATCTTCATCATACGAGCAGGAAGTATCCAGGCCATAGCCAACACTCCTATAAGTATCACCCAGAAAACAATGTTATTTCCGATGATAAACCGGGAAGCAGCCGGGCTGGAGGCGATTCCTAATGATACGAATGCTGTAATCAGCATACCTATGAACATCCGCACGTAAACACGCTTCATGATAGCATTGACCTGGGTAGTCAGCGCCGTCCCGCCATTATAAGGAGGCGGGGTCTGATTATAATTCAAATTGTAATTATCCATGTTATTTCGTTTTTATCTATTATTATCTGCGCAGAACTATATCTGGTTAATCCTTACATACGTTCCGGCATTTCCATACCGAGCAACGATACGGCCTGACGGAGCGTACGCGCGGTTACGGCTGAAATCAAGAGTCGTAGTTCCTTGATCTCTTTATTCTCTTCCTTAAGGATTGAATAGTCATGATAGAACTGGTTATACTCCTTTGCCAGATCGTATGCGTAATTAGCGATCAGAGCCGGAGAATAGCGGCGTCCGGCGTCCGCCACCACACTCGGGAAATCAGCGATCTTCTGAATCAAGGCTACCTCCTTCTCATTGGGGATGGCCTCGGGACGAAGTGCGAACGGATCCTCTATATCAGCTCTACGCAGTACTGAGCGTATTCTTGCGTAGGTGTACTGAAGGAAGGGGCCTGTGTTTCCGTTGAAATCAATCGACTCTTCGGGATTGAAGAGCATATTCTTGCGGGGGTCGACTTTTAGCAAGAAGTACTTCAAGGCTCCCAGTCCTACCATCCTTGCAACCTCATCGGCTTCAGCCTTATCCATATCATTGAAACGTTCAGCCGAAGTCTCCGCCGCCGATGCTATCATTCCGGCTATCAGGTCATCCGCATCCACTACCGTTCCTTCCCTGGACTTCATCTTTCCATTGGGGAGTTCGACCATACCATAAGAGAAATGAGTCAGTTCCTTACCCCATTTGAAACCAAGGTGGTCTAAAAGCAGGGCCAATACCTGGAAATGGTAGTTCTGCTCATTGCCCACTACATAGATCATCTTGTCTATCGGATAATCCTTGTAACGGAGTTTGGCTGTCCCTATATCTTGGGTCATATACACCGAAGTACCGTCGGAACGGAGCAGAAGCTTATGATCCAGTCCATCTCCAGTAAGGTCAGCCCACACTGAGCCATCTTCCTTACGGTACATCTTACCCTCTTCAAGTCCCTTCAACACCAGGTCCTTACCTTCAAGATAAGTCTCAGACTCGTAATATATCTTGTCGAAGTCTACACCCAGACGGCGGTATGTCTCATCGAAACCGGCGTAGACCCATGAATTCATGGTCTCCCAAAGTTTGCGGACCTCCGGATCACCGGCTTCCCATTTACGCAGCATCTCGTGAGCCTCGGCCATCAATGTTGACTTTGCCTCTGCCTCTTCCTTTGAGATACCCTCGCGCTCCATTATCTCAGCCACCTCAGCGCGATAATGCTTGTCAAAGGCCACATACATATCCCCGATCAGGTGGTCCCCTTTCTTACCGGAACTTTCGGGGGTCGCGCCTTCGCCCCATTTCTGCCATGCCAACATGGACTTGCAGATATGGATGCCACGGTCGTTGACGATATTGGTCTTGACTACCTTATTGCCATTGGCCTTCAGTATCTGAGCCAAAGAATAACCGAGAAGATTGTTTCTTACATGTCCTAAATGCAGGGGCTTATTGGTGTTCGGAGACGAGTATTCCACCATTACCAAAGGTGAGTTCTCATCGCTCTTCTTGAAGCCGAATTCCTTATCCTCAGCCGCTGCCTCCAGGACATGTACCCAGAACAACGGATCGATACTGATATTAAGGAACCCTTTTATGACATTGAAACCCGATATGGCCTCTACATTAGCAACCAGCCATTCCCCTATCTCCTTACCGGTCTCTTCCGGACTCTTGCGGGCGGCCTTTACAAACGGGAACACCATAACAGTGAGGTTGCCCTCAAATTCTTTTTTCGTTGCGGAAGGAGAGATCTTTTCAGGAGCGACTTCAAGGCCATAAAGAGCCTTAACGGCATCCGCCACTCCTTGTGAGACGATATTGTCTATGTTCATCAGTCTAATGCGATTCGTATTATGTTACAGACCGGTATCATTGACCGGGAAAAGCCATAAAACCGGGAGGAGGCGAAAAACCAACTGGAATGCCCATCCCGATTATTTTAAAACGGCCTTCCCCTTTATTATATTATAAGGAGAAGACCGTATTTCATTATGAAGTCTCAGGCCGGTTCTCAATTGAGACCTATGCCGGAGATTTTATTTTCCAAGTTCATTAGCGGGTTTGAACTTCACAACCTTCTTGGCTGCGATCTGGATTTTCTCCTTGGTACGGGGGTTGATGCCTTCGCGGGCTTCTTTCTGCTGTACAGAGAAAGTACCGAAGCCGATGAGCTGCACCTTGTCATCATTAGCCAGAGCCTGCTCGATTGATTCGAGAGTGGCATCCAAAGCAGCCTTAGCTGCAACCTTGTTCAGACCTGCCTTTGCAGCGATTTCGTTGATCAAATCAGTCTTGTTCATAATACTTATTTAATTTGTTTGGTTATATTTCGATATTTAGAGCCTTTCGGTTCAGGGCGCAATCTATCAGGGTGAAATCATGCCCTATACTTAAATTTATAACAAACGAAACCGCGTTTGTTCCCGCCGGCTACAGTCTTGGGGGCAAATATAGCATAAAAAATGTCAATACACCAACTTCCAGCCCGATTTTTGTTTCTGAATGGTGATTTTTTTGTAAATTCGCACAGTATGACACCCTTTGATAACCGAAATTGGTGGACTTCGATCCCTCCCGCCACCAAGTACCTTATAGTGATCAACTTCTGTGTGTGGCTGGTGGAAATCCTTATTCCGGCAGTCGCAAGACCGCTGATGGACTACTGTTCGCTCCATTTTTGGGGTAGTAGCATGTTCAATCCGGTTCAACCGATAACCTACATGTTCATGCATGACCCCCACTCCATCTGGCACATTCTTTTCAACATGTTTACCTTATGGATGTTCGGACGCATATTGGAACAGACCTGGGGCACCCGCCGCTTCCTAATATTCTATTTCGTATGCGGTATCGGCGCCGGGATAACCCAAGAGGTAGTCTGGCAATTGACATGGATGCATGACTATGCCTCCGCCATAGCAGGACAGAACGGACTGACCATCCCCCACATGCAGGAAGTTATACGGGGAGCGATCGCTGATGGAGACGCAGCTTTCCTGGAAGCCTCAGCCGCCTACAAGTCAATGCTTGTAACCGTAGGGGCCTCGGGAGCTATCTTCGGGCTTCTTTTAGGATTCGCGTTCACTTTCCCCGATATGCCGCTCTATCTTTTCTTCATACCGGTTCCGATCAAGGCCAAATATATGGTTGTGGGCTATGGAGTGCTCGAATTCTTTCTGGGTATTGCCGGTGCTCAATCGACGGTCGCCCATTTTGCCCACCTCGGGGGGCTCATATTTGGATTGGGATTAATTCTATGGTGGAGATACTCCGGTACCTTGAAAAGAAATTTCCGGCAATCTTTCGGGCAACCCACTTCCCAGAAGTGGCGCCGGCCCTCTGATGACCGGGAGTTCGACCTCGGAAGCATTGACACCCGCAAATTAGAGGAACGCAGGCGCCTAAATGAGCTACTGGATAAGATCCGCCTTTCCGGTTACGAATCCCTCACTCATGCTGAGCGCGATGAACTGAGATTACTCTCCCAACGTATAAAATAAGGGGATGGAGTCAAGCACATTAAATTTCCTTTGCTGATGATAATCATTAGTCCACTTATAAGAACGGTTCTACGGATAGCCTCATTCGTATTGTACGCGATTACGTTGATTTCAGCTTTCGGGGGCCATATCAACCCTGATTATGTCACCATCCCTTCTATACTTACCTTAGGGATGCAGTATTTCGCGATAGCTACTTTTATTGTAGCGGTCTGCTGGCTATGCGCAAAACGGTTCATAACCGGAGCGTTGGGGATCATAACCTTGCTTATAGGCTGGAGTTCTATCGGAGCTGCGGTACCCCTTTCTTTTCCCAACTCCGCTCCCGATAATGCACCTAAGTTCACCCTTCTGACTTTCAATTGCCTCCACATGGATGATATTGAAAAGCCGGATGCGCAGGGCAACCGGGCCGTGGAATTCCTGATCAACAGCGGAGCCGATATCATCTGTCTTCAGGAACTTGAGGACTGGAACGATAAGACGGAGTTCAAGAATCTACCGACTGCATTGCGAGATTCCCTGTTTGCCCTCTATCCTTTTCAGGCTGGAGAAAACAAATGGCGCAGCGATGTGAAGGTACTTTCCAAGTTTCCCATCACCCAAGTACCAGGAATCGCGGACCTGAGTCAGTATGAAAACAACCGTTTCGCCTATTTCCGCATAGATATAGCCGGTCGCCGAGTAGGTCTGATTAACATGCATCTCACCTCCTACTCTCTATCAGACAAAGAGCGTCAGGTCCTGACAGACGTTCATGGGGCTAATTCAGCCAAGAATAGCCTTAAGGAATTCAAAGGCACCATCTTTCAGAAGCTAAAGCAATCCTTCCGGACCCGCTCGGATAAAGCTGAGGCAATGGTGGAGGTTACGGCCAATATGAACGGTCCTCTTATAATTTGCGGAGACTTCAACGACGTACCCTCTTCCTGGGCATACCGGAAACTGACTCAGGCCGGTTTCAAGGATGCCTATTCGGAGACCAATTTCTGGCCGACTTTCACCTATAACCAGCATCTGTTCCTGTTCCATCTGGACCAGATTTTCTACCGCGGTCCGATAGAGGCCCTCTGGGTGAAGAAAGAAAAGATAAAGACCTCGGACCATTATCCTTTGATGGCCCAGTTCGCACTCCTATAACTCCCCCTCACTCCTCATTCCTCACTCCTCATATTCCTTCAGCTCATCTAATAACCAACATTAAGGAACAATAATTAATGAAGAAACCAATCTTAACACTGGCCGCCTCGGCATTGCTGATGGCTGCCGCACCGAATGTTATGGCAGAAAACCCATTCCTGCAGCCTTATCAGACGGTCTATGAAATTCCGCCTTTCGAGCAGATTACAACAGCTGATTTCATACCGGCTATCAAGGCCGGTATCGAAGAGCAGCGCACCAACCTGCTCAACATCACCCGTAACCGCGCAGTACCCGATTTCGACAACACTATCCTTCCCTTGGAGAACCTTTCTCCAATCCTGGATCGCGTAGCCGGGGTATTCTATCACTACGATGGGGCGATGAACACTGAGGAGTTCGCCACTATGGCAGATGAAGCAATTCCATTGCTGAACGAGGCTTCCAATATGATCAACCTCGACTCCAATCTCTTCCAGCGTATCCAGCAGGTTTACGAGAACCGCAACAAGATGGGACTGAACGTTGTCCAGAAGCGTCTGGTCGAGAAGTACTACCGTCAGTTTGCCGAGCAGGGCGCTGCTTTGCCTGAGGATAAGAAGAAAGAGCTGATCCGCATCAACGATGAGTTGTCGAAGCTGTTTATCCAGTTCAACAAGAATCTGCTTAATGCTACCAACAATTTCTTCGTAACTGTCTATGACCCGGCAGACCTCGCCGGTCTCCCCGAGTCTTCAGTAGCCCAGGCAGCTGAAGATGCAAAAGCTCGTGGTCTTGATGGCCTTTGGGTATTTACGCTCCATGCGCCCAGCCGTCTTCCGGTTTTGCAATATGCTCAGAACCGCGGATTGCGCGAAGCTATATATAAAGGATATACTACCTTGGCTTCCTATGGGGACAATTCAAACTATCCTGTAATCGAAAAGATCGTGAAGCTGCGTAATGAGAAGGCTCAGGTTATGGGCTTCAAGGATTTCGCAGCGATGATGACCTCACGTGTAATGGCCAAGACTCCTGAGGCTGCCGAGAATCTCCTTCTTCAAGTGTTCGAGCCGGCAGTAGCCCGCTCTAAGGAAGAGGTCAAGGATATGCAGGCTCTTATAGATGCCGAGGGTGGCAACTTCAAGCTCGCTCCCTGGGATTATTATTACTATGCCGAAAAGGTTAAGAAAGATAAGTACAACTTGGAGGAGAGCGAGATCCGTCCTTATCTGGAGCTTAACAATGTACTGAAGGGCATGTTTGCTTGCGCCGAGAAGTTATACGGCATCAAGATGGTTGAACTCCCGGATGCACCCAAATATATGGATGAGGTGACCGTATATGATGTACAGGACGCCAAGACCGGTGAGCATGTCGCTGTATTTATGACCGACTATTTCCCGCGTGCTTCGAAACGTCAGGGTGCATGGATGGAACAGCTCCAATCCTGTGGACTTTTCGAGAATGGCCAGACCAAACGTCCTATCGTATATAATGTAGGTAATTTCACCCGTCCTGCCGGTGATACTCCCGCTCTGTTGACCCTCGATGAACTCGAGACCACTTACCATGAATTCGGACATGCCCTGCAGGCTATCCTTTCGCAGGCTCCGTATCGTTCATTGGCCGGCACGAACGTTGACCGCGACTATGTAGAGATGTGTTCCCAGATCAACGAGCATTGGGCTACCGCTCCTGAAGTACTGCGCGAATATGCCCGCCATTACAAGACCGGAGAACCGATGCCGGAGGATCTGATTGCCAAGATCGAGGCTACGGGTAAGTTCAATCAGGGATTTACTGCTACTGAGTTAGCCGGGGCAGCCCTTCTGGACCTCGCATGGGGTCATAACGACGGTTCAAATGTGAATGTTCCGGAATTCGAGGCTGAGTACGCGGCAAAGATCGGAATGCCGGAGGAGATCACCTTCCGTTACCGTTCACCCTACTTTAAGCACATCTTCGGTGATGACGGATATGCTTCCGGCTACTATACTTACCTTTGGGCGCAAGTATTGGAGGCCGACGCATGGGAACTTTTTGAGGAGAAAGGTATCTTCGACAAAAAGACTGCTCAAAGCTTCAAGAAGACCATTATGGAAAGCGGCGATACCGAAGATCCGATGGTACTCTTTAAGAAATTCCGTGGGCACAATCCGGATGTGAAGGCCCTGCTGAAGCTCCGCGGATTAGACTGAGCTGAATTCAATTAACAGGAAGCTCGAATAAACTTGAGGCACTTGAGTTATCCCGAGCATCTTGATTCATATAGAAGAGACTCCTTTCATTTCAAGAAAGGGGTCTTTTCTTTATCTGTAATATTGGGGAGAGATTGAGGAGGACAGGTAAAAAGCCATTTGGAATAACAGAAAAGTAGGGAAAAGATAACAATTTGTTAACATTGAGAATCAATCAATTAGAATCAAAAACGTTAGAAAGTATGAAAATTCCCGACCCTTGCGGTAAACAAATTTTCAACAAGTAGTGTTATAAAATCAAACGCTGAGAGACACGGTTTCACTTCAAAAAGTCAGCAGCCGCTTCCATTACTTCAAAGGCTCGCATGTCATTGAGAAGAGGCCTGACTTGAAGCTAACTCAGAAAATAAAAAAATATAAACGCTATATCTTGAATATTATGAAAAAAATGCTTCTTATGGCTGCTATCCTTGGTGGTACAGCTGCGATGAGCGCTCAGGTCGCTCTTGTAAAACCGAAATTCGGTGACAACTGGCAGATAGGTCTTGACGGTGGTGTTACAACCCCGCTTAACAATGGCGCATTCTTCGGCAATATGCGTGGAGTAGTAGGCGCTCACATCCAGAAACAGATCACTCCGGCATTTGGAGTTGGTGCTGAAGGCCTCTGGGGAATCAATACCTCAAACTGGCGCGGAATGACTCATAGCTCAACTGCTTTCGATTCACAGTATGTTGGTGCTTACGGCGCAGTTAACCTGTTTGAGCTCTTCGCTCCGAGTTACTCGCTGACAAACCGCAAGTTCGATATCGAGGCTCAGGCCGGTGCAGGTTGGGGACACCTCTATCAGAGCGCAAGCGAGCACGTTGGTGATTACAAGAATCCCGAAGATCGCAACTTCTTCGCTACAAAGGCCGGTTTGAACTTCAACTTCCATCCCTCTGAAAGAGTTACTATCTCACTGAAACCTTCAATACTTTGGGATATGACTGACAACCACGCTAAGCAGAGCACAGCTTCCTACGACTCTCGTACAGCTACTTTCAACCTCCTCGCCAGCGTTAGCGTAGCCCTCGGAAATGGTTTCGAATATGTAGTTCCTAACTACAACCTCGATGAAATCGCAGCCCTTAACGATCAGGTTAATGGTCTCCGTTCAGAACTCAGCAACGCAGCCGCAATGCTTGGCAAGGCTGACGCAGCCAACAAGGCTCTCATGCTCGAAAACGCTGCTCTGAAGAATCAGAAGCCTTCTGTAGAGGTTGTTACCAAGGACTTCTTGAACTCAGTACGTTATGTAAACTTCAACCTCGGTAAGTACAATGTTACTGCTGACCAGATGCCGAATGTAGCCGCAGTTGCTTCTTACATGAAGAACCAGCCGAAGTCTACCGTAGTTATCAAGGGTTATGCATCTCAGGATGGTCCTCTGGAAGTTAACCAGCGTCTCGCCAACCAGCGTGCTGAATCCGTTAAGAACCTCCTCATCAACAAGTATGGCATCTCTGCCGACCGCATCAAAGCTGAAGGCGAAGGTATCGGCCACATGTTCGAGGAAGAGTCTTGGAACCGTGTTGCAATCTGCACACTTGACAACAACACTCCAGTTTCAACTACCGTTACCAAATAATAACGGATAAGACAAGAAATTAAGATTATAAAAACAATACGAGGCAAGATCCAACCGGGTCTTGCCTCTTTTTTTATCATTTATTTATAATGCTCTAAATTGCATGTAAAGGTATTTTTATCTATCTTTGTGATTGAAACCTTTTTATTAAGTAGTTAAGGCTATGGATAACGACAGACGTTGCATTCGGTTTGACTGGGCGGCTAAGAGGCTGCTCAGGGACAAGGCCAATTTTGTCGTGCTCGAGGGACTGATCTCGGTCCTTCTTAATGAGAATGTCAAGATTCAGGAGATACTCGAGAGCGAGGGGAACGCTGACCAGGTGGACTCGAAGTTTAACCGGGTCAACATTATGGCTAAGAACCACAAGGGAGAGCTAATCATAATCGAGATCCAGCTATCGCGTCAGGTGCATTATCTGGAACGCATCCTTTTCGGGGTCGGTAAGGCCATCTCTGACCATATTTCCAAGGGCCAGGATTACAGCAATGTCAAGAAGGTATATTCCATAAGTATCCTCTATTTCGATTTCGGCACCGGCTCCGATTATGTCTACCGAGGGCAGACCGTCTTCAAGGGGATTCATACCGGGGATGAGTTCACGCTCAACGAGCGGGAGCGGCGTCAGTTGGGGATGCGGGCGCCCGAGGAGGTCTTCCCGGAGTATTACCTGATTAGGGTCAACGAGTTCAATAAGGTCGCCGTGACACCGTTGGAGGAATGGATTGAATATTTGAAAGAAGGGACTGTAAAACCGGATACGACTGTACCCGGTCTGAAGGAAGCGCGCGAGCGGCTTGACGTGATGTGCATGTCCGAGGAGGAGCGAAGGGCCTATTACCGCTACCTCGACAACGTCCGCAACGAGGAGGAGACCATCCAATCCGCCAAGATAGAAGGCCGGGCAGAAGGTTTTGTTGAAGGCAGAGAAGAAGGAATAGCCCTAGGACTGGAAAAAGGTCGCGAGGAGGGTCTCCAGAAAGGACGCGAAGAAGGTCTCCAGAAAGGACGCGAGGAGGGTCTCCAGAAAGGTCGTGAGGAAGGACTTTTAGAAGGGGAACAGAAGAAGGCCCAAGCTATAGCCCGGAAACTCCTTGCGACTGATATGGATTTCACCTCAATAGCGTCTGTGACCGGCCTTACTGAGGAAGAGATACAACAATTGAGAGAACAATAAGACCGGCATAGCCTAAAACTAAATATTAAGGTGATTATGGATAACGGCAGACGTTGCATACGGTTTGACTGGGCGGCTAAGAGGCTGCTTAGGGACAAGGCCAATTTTGTCGTGCTCGAGGGACTGATCTCGGTCCTTCTTAACGAGAATGTCAAGATTCAGGAGATACTCGAAAGCGAGGGGAACGCCGACCAGGTGGACTCGAAGTTCAACCGGGTCGACATTATGGCTAAGAACCACAAGGGAGAGCTGATCATAATCGAGATCCAGCTATCGCGTCAGGTGCATTATCTGGAACGCATCCTTTTCGGGGTCGGTAAGGCCATCTCTGACCATATTTCCAAGGGCCAGGATTACAGCAATGTCAAGAAGGTATATTCCATAAGTATCCTCTATTTCGATTTCGGCACCGGCTCCGATTATGTCTACCGAGGGCAGACCGTCTTCAAGGGGATTCATACCGGGGATGAGTTCACGCTCAACGAGCGGGAGCGGCGTCAGTTGGGGATGCGGGCGCCCGAGGAGGTCTTCCCGGAGTATTACCTGATTAGGGTCAACGAGTTCAATAAGGTCGCCGTGACACCGTTGGAGGAATGGATTGAATATTTGAAAGAAGGGACTGTAAAACCGGATACGACTGTACCCGGTCTGAAGGAAGCGCGCGAGCGGCTTGACGTGATGTGCATGTCCGAGGAGGAGCGAAGGGCCTATTACCGCTACCTCGACAACGTCCGCAACGA
Organism: uncultured Sangeribacter sp.; assembly: GCA_964553075.1. GTDB lineage: Bacteria > Bacteroidota > Bacteroidia > Bacteroidales > Muribaculaceae > Lepagella. The sequence continues at coordinate 12,924 of CAZKJP010000012.1, forward strand.
GGAGGAGACCATCCAATCCGCCAAGATAGAAGGCCGGGCAGAAGGTTTTGTTGAAGGCAGAGAAGAAGGAATAGCCCTAGGACTGGAAAAAGGTCGCGAGGAGGGTCTCCAGAAAGGACGCGAAGAAGGTCTCCAGAAAGGTCGCGAGGAAGGAGAACTTCAGAAAGCCCAAGATATAGCCCGAAAAATGCGAGCGGCAAACATGGATCTCGCATCTATCGTATTCCTAACCGGACTCTCCGAAGATGAGATCAGACAATTATAATAAGGGCAACTAAGCTCATTATTCTTTTCTACGCTTAGTTGCCTCTACAAAGACCCCGTCTCACATAATTTAATAGACGGGGTCTAAAATATTACTGTTAGCAAAATACTTCTGTTAGGAGTTGGTGCGGGCCAGGGCGTTGGCGGCTTCTACGGCTTGGGAGATGTGGCTGCAGATGTTGCACTCGGGTACCAAGCGGTCGATGTGCGCTTTCTCCAAGGCTTCCCTTACATGGTCGCTGACTCCGGAGAGTACTATCTTTATCCCTTCCTTATGGGAGGACTCAATCAGTATCTCTAAGTTGTGGATGCCGGTCGAGTCAATAAAGGGCACCTTGCGCATCCTTATTATACGTACTTTCGGTGTTTCACGCATGGCAATGGAGCTGCGCACCACCTCATCAAACTTCGTAGCCACCCCGAAAAAGAACGGCCCTTCTATCTCATATACGGACACACCGGGCGCGAGATCGAGCACCTCGTGAGTGGTCATATCGGTGCCGTCCGCGGCATCCAATTTATCGCCGTACGACCGGATGGTAGTGTTCTCCGTAACCCGCTTCAAGAACAGCACCACCGCCAACAACATACCCATCTCAATAGCGATGGTAAGGTCGAAGATAACCGTCAACAGGAAAGTAAGCACCAATACCCAGACATCGCCACGAGGATTGTTGACCATCCCGGCAATAGTGCGCCACCCACTCATGTTATAGCTGACCATAATCAACACCGCACCCAAGCAAGCCATCGGGACCAAATTGATCAACGGCATGGCGAAAAGGAAAATCAGCAGCAGGATCACAGAATGGATAATTCCCGCAACCGGAGTACGTCCACCATTGGAAATATTGGTCATAGTACGCGCAATAGCACCCGTAACCGGTATTCCGCCGAAGAACGGAACAATGATATTGGCAGCTCCCTGCCCTATCAGCTCAGTGTTATTGTTGGTCCGGCCACCGGTAACACCATCCGCCACAGTCGCACTCAGCAAAGACTCGATAGCACCTAACATCGCTATGGTGAAAGCCGAGGGAAGAAGTATATTGATGGACTTCATGTTAAGTCCGATATTGTTGGCATGTGGGAGGCTCGTCTCGAAATTACCGAAACGGTCACCGATCGTCTCGATACCTTCCAGCCCACAGAACTTCTTCAGCAGCCATACAACCAAGGTTATTACGACTATCGCAACCAAGGCTCCCGGCAGCTTCTTAGAAATTTTAGGCGAGATGATAATCACCCCCAACGACACCAATCCAACGACAGTCGTCGGCAAGCTGATAGTACCGAAATACTTGAAATACAAAGCCCACTTGTCAATAAAATCTCCCGGTACTTTCTCCGGAATTGTAAGGCCGAAGAAATCCGGCATCTGAGTAGAGAAGATAGTGAGCGCGATACCGGCCGTGAAGCCAACCACAATCGGATATGGGATAAATTTTATGACGGTTCCGAGCCGGAACAATCCCATCAACACCAATATCACACCCGCCATAAAGGTAGCGATCGCCAAACCGGACAACCCATAAAGGGCTATAATATTATAGACAATAACAATGAAAGCACCGGTCGGCCCACCTATCTGCACCGAGTTACCCCCCAGAGCCGAGACTATAAACCCACCGATAATAGCAGTGATCAGACCCAATGCCGGAGTCACACCACTCGCGATACCGAATGCTATGGCCAATGGCAGGGCTACGATACCCACTACGATACCGGCTACCAGATCCGCCTTGAATTTGGCAAAACTGTAATTTCTCAACGCGCCTACCAGCGCGGGCCGGAAATCCGGCAGGGTCAGCCATGCACTGCCCAATGACGCGATTTTCTCTTTCATGATGTTTAGTTGGTTATAGTTACCTGTAGATTTACTTACGCGTAGAAACGATATATAGAGAAATCAAAAGCCCGGCCTGCGGGGCTGGGCTTCTGACCCTGAAATAGGGCTTACAGTGCGGAAAATGGGAGTCGAACCCACACGGCCGTTTGATGGCCAAAGGAGTTTAAGTCCTTCGTGTCTACCATTCCACCATTTCCGCCCGTGTCCTTCCGGAATCCGATGCTCTCACGAGCACGTATCCTTCGGGATTGCAAAATTACAAAAAATATCCGGATATTACGCAATATTCCGGGAAAATATGCCGAACTATTCTTAACTTTGCACTACGGCAACTGCCGTAAACCCTAAAATAATGTCTAAAAACCGAATAAAACACCCTTCTATGACTAATATAGGTTCCGTATTCACTCCCTCCTCCCGCAAAGCCCTGCTCTTGGGGAGCGGCGAACTCGGCAAGGAGGTCGCCCTCGAACTAATGCGCCTCGGAGTCGAGGTAATCGCCTGCGACCGTTATGCCGGCGCACCGGCAATGCAAGTGGCCCATCGTAGCCACGTTTTCAATATGCTCGATCCGGAAGAACTCCGCCGCGTAATCGAAGTGGAGCAACCGGACCATATCATTCCCGAGATTGAGGCAATCGCTACCCCGGTGTTAGTAGAGTTGGAGAAACAAGGCTACAACGTCACTCCTACCGCCAATGCCGCGTGGCTCACCATGAACCGGGAAGGTATCCGACGGTTAGCTGCCGAGGAATTAGGACTCCCGACCTCCCCATACCGTTTCGCCTCTGACCGCGAGGAATTCGAAAAAGCAGTCCGGGAGATAGGCATGCCATGCGTAGTAAAGCCCGTGATGTCCAGTTCGGGGCACGGTCAGAGTGTAATCCGCTCCGAGCAAGATATTGATAAGGCCTGGAAAGAGGCTCAGGAGGGCGGACGGGCCGGTGCGGGCCGCGTAATCGTTGAAGGGTTCATAGATTTCGATTACGAGATCACCCTCCTAACATTGCGTACCGTCTCAGGCACCGTTTTCTGTCAGCCCGTCGGCCATATCCAGATCAACGGCGATTACCGCTATTCATGGCAACCGCAAGCCATGTCAGAAAAAGCTTTAGCGGAGGCCCAACGTATCGCGGCGGCAATTACGGAGGCTTTAGGCGGATACGGTATTTTTGGCGTCGAACTATTCGTAAAGGATGACAAAGTCATCTTCAGCGAAGTCTCCCCGCGCCCCCATGACACCGGAATGGTAACCATGATCTCCCAGGACCAGAGCGAATTCGGGCTTCACGCCCGCGCCCTTTTAGGCCTTCCGGTCAAGGAAATCCGTTTCTTCGGGCCGTCGGCTTCACGTGCTGTCGTAGTAGAAGGTGATGCCGAGGAAGTGATGTTCGAGAACCTCGATAAGGTTCTCGAAGAACCCGGCGTTGATTTCCGCATCTTTGGCAAACCGGAAGTCCACGGACACCGTCGCATGGGTGTGATCTTAGCCACCGCCGACACCGTAGAAGAAGCCCGGGCCAAAGCCGACCGCGCCTACGAAAAACTAACGGTGCGCCTGGTGAAATAAGCTTTCAGGCCATAACTCAGGAGGTTAGGCTAAATTTTAAATTTATTCAAAATTCAGTGTAAAGTTTTGGCAGTCTTTATCCGTAGTTTTGCAGTGTAATCCTGAAATAACACTGCAAAACTATGGAAACAAGATACAACACATACGCCCGAGGAGGGTATAACACTGTCCGCCGCCCTCTGTTTACTAATGAGTATGCCTCCGCGCGCAAAAGCATCAGCTTCGGTGACCGGATGTTCGTAAGGGTAACGATGGATGGGCGTACCATCCTGGAAATGTTTACCGAACGGGTAGACGGATATACGGAGCTTATCGGGGAGGTGCGCAGCAAACTTCATGGGTTCTGCGGACTGACCAAAGTCTGGATGCGCAACCACTCCCAAGGGTGGGCGGATGAGAAGCCGGTGATGTTCTACGCTCCCCAGCGCAACCCTTCGGTGATCGCCGCGCGCCGTCAAGCAAAGACCCGCCAGCGGATGCTCGCGCCTTGGGAGACACATTGAGGTAGACCGTTCAGCAGACCTCGGGCACTCCAAAGATAAAAGATGGAAAGATTAGAGAGAAAGGATGAGATATTCATGCGCCGCGCGCTCCAATTGGCACGGCTCGGAGAAGGACGCGTCTCCCCTAACCCGATGGTGGGCGCTGTGGTAGTAAGTCCGGAGGGTAATATAATAGGGGAAGGTTATCACCGTAAATATGGCCAGGGCCATGCCGAGGTAAACGCCCTTGCCTCCGTCAGACCGGAAGATCGGGCACTCCTGCCGGAATCAACGATCTACGTCACTCTCGAACCTTGCTCCCACTACGGTAAGACTCCACCGTGTGCCAAACTAATAGTCGACACGGGTCTAAAGAGGGTCGTAGTGGGCGCGACAGATCCTAATCCAAAAGTATCCGGACGCGGAATAAACATGATCCGCGAGGCCGGGATAGAAGTTGAGACCGGGATCCTGAAAGAGGAGTGCGAAGAGATAAACCGCCGGTTTATGACGGCCCATCGCCTGAAACGACCCTGGATACAGCTGAAATGGGCACAATCCGCAGATGGATTCTTAGGAGCGCAGGATGCCGAGGGGCGCCCCCAACCGGTTAAATTCTCAACCCCCCTGTCCAAGATAGCCATGCACCGTCAGCGCGCCCTCGCAGATGCAATTTTAGTAGGCACCAACACTATCATTTCTGATAATCCATCCTTGGATTGCCGGTATTGGTCGGGAGATAACCCGCGCAAAGTAACATTCCGCTCAGAACGACTACCGCAGGACTCCACAATCGCCAGGGATCCTGAGACAATATATCTTGAGCCGAATTCTCCTCTTTTACCTCAGATGTACACCTTATATAAGGATTACGGCATTACATCCCTCATGGTCGAGGGGGGTGCGGCTACATTTGAATCCTTTTTACGCGAAGGATTAGCAGATGAGATTCGAATCGAGACCTCCCCCGTTACTCTAGGCTCGAAAGGAGGAGTCCGAGCCCCAATAATCCCTGAAAATTACATCCCATCATGTTAACATAGGCCTCAATTTGCAATAAAGACAAAAAATTATTGTAATTTTGTCCCCCGAAATGGAGATTGCCTCTTCGTCGGCACCTCCGCAAACTACAATCAAGGGAGGAGGGAATAAGTAATTAATTGTTTCTATGGGAGGTATCATGGGTGTCGCCTCGCGCGACAATTGCCGCACTGACCTGTTTTACGGCACCGATTATCATTCACATTTAGGAACCCGCCGCGCGGGTATGGCTACTTACGATCCGGAAGATAAGATGTTCTGCCGGTCTATCCATAGCCTTGAACATTCATATTTCCGTACAAAATTCGAAGATGAGCTACCGAAGTTCAAAGGCAACCTCGGCATCGGCGTCATCTCCGATACAGATCCTCAACCGATAGTGATCAATTCCCATTTAGGGAAATACGCTATCGTCTCGGTTGCGCATATCTGCAATATCGAGGCTTTGGAGAAGGAACTGTTGGACGCGGGAATACATTTTGGGGAACTATCCTCGGGCAAGACAAACCAGACCGAGTTGATAGCCCTGCTGATCAACCAAGGAAAGACTTTCGCCGAGGGTATCAATCATGCTTTCGATAAGATTGAAGGATCTTGCACCCTTCTAATACTGACTGAGAAAGGAATCATCGGTGCGCGCGACCGCCTTGGAAGAACACCGTTGGTATTAGGGCATAAGGAGGGAGCCTATACCTTAGCATCCGAATCCACCGTCTTCCCAAACTTAGGATACGAGCCTATCCGCGATTTAGGTCCCGGTGAGATCGTGGAGATAACCCCGGAGGGAGAGACTACGATCGCCCCATGTGGCGACGACATGCAGATCTGCTCATTCCTATGGGTATATTACGGGTTCCCTACCTCAACATACGAGGGCAAGAACGTAGAGGAGGCACGTTTTGACTCCGGTTTTGAAATGGGAGTCAACGATAAGACGGAGGTAGATTGCGCCTGCGGCATCCCAGACTCAGGCGTGGGCATGGCATTAGGATATGCCGCCGGGCATGGAGTGCCCTACCGTCGCTGTATCTCCAAATACACTCCGACCTGGCCACGCAGCTTCACGCCGGCCCAGCAATCTGAACGCAACCTTGTAGCCAAGATGAAACTCATCCCCAACCGGGAGATGCTTGCCGGCAAGAGAGTTGTATTCTGCGATGACTCGATAGTACGCGGTACTCAGCTTAATGACAACGTAGCAGGACTTTACGAGAGAGGCGCCAAAGAGGTTCACATGCGCATCGCCTGTCCACCACTGATCTACGGATGCCGCTATATCGGGTTCACTTCATCAAAGAGCGATATGGAATTGCTTACCCGACGCATTATCGGCAAACTCGAAGGGGATCCGGATAAGAACCTCGACAAATATGCTACTACCAACTCACCGGAATACAACCGGATGGTAGAGTGCATACGCGAACGGTTCGGTCTCTCATCGTTGAAATTCAATCCGTTGGAGACTTTGGTGAAGAGCATCGGTCTTCCAAAGTGCAAGATCTGCACTCACTGCTTCGACGGCTCGAGCCGATTCCAGCCAAAGAAAGGCTGAGACCGGCATAAAAGAATAAACCCTTTAATCCTCAGTTACCTCCGGAATCTCAACAATTCCGGAGGTAACTGTTTATTTTCCAATGCATCACCCTTAACTTAAGATTTGATTACAAAAATAGGAGGGTCATGTTAAAAAGAATGAAAACCGGGTCTGAGCTGATTTTTGAAGGATATTCAAGGGGAAATTCCGCGCAATAATGTTAAATTTGCAAATTGAAACTGTATGTGCTGATACAAAACTGACTCATGAGCATTCAAAAATTACGCTTATACATACCGGTCTGGGGGCTATTGACACTCCTCTTGCTCGGGGCTTGCAACTCCAAGAAAGAGGAAGTAGAGGAGGTATACACTCCCTCAGGGAACGTAGCGGTAACGGCATTCTCGCTAAAGGCCAACTCCGATGTCGCGCCCAAACTTGACTCGGTATTTTTCGCTATAGATCTCAATGCGCGTATAATCTTCAACGCCGATTCTCTTCCGGTCGGTGCTAATGTTAAATCATTAGTGCCCGTAATCAGCTATCCTTCAACGGTAGGTGCAGTGGAGATCAAGGCTGGAGACAAGACTGTGAATTACATAGAGACCCCAAGTTCAGAGATAGACTTTACCAATCCGGTAACGCTGACCCTGACCGCTGCTGATGGGAGTGCCAGCCGCTCGTACACTGTCAAAGTGAACGTACACCAGCAGAATCCGGCGCAATTGCTTTGGAGTCAGCAGGCCGTCTCCCAACTGCCGGGTACTGTCGATTCTCCGGCAACCCAAAAGACCTTGAAATTCAAGGAAGAGGTGCTCTGCTTCATACTCGGAGAGGATGGGAGATTGAATCTGAACCGTGCTATGGAACCAGATGACTCCTGGACCTCAGCAGCAATACAGCTTCCATTTACACCGGACCTTCGCTCAATATGCGCAGGCCAGAATTCTCTATTCATGTTATCTCAAACCGGTGAGCTTTTCTCCTCTGCTGATGGCGCAGATTGGAATGCTTGCGGTGCCTCCCAATGGAAGGTCATTACCGGGCCCTATCTGGACGGAGTTACAGGAATACGGGAAGAGAGTGGGAAACTTATTCACACCTCTTGGGGTGCGGGTGATATACCGGAATCGGAAGTGGAAGATGATTTCCCGATTTCCGGATTCACCTCGGCCGCTACCGTGATATCACCATGGTCTCCCTGGCCTACCATATTCGTCTACGGAGGACGCCATAAGGATGGCTCTTTATCCGGACACTCCTGGGGATTTGATGGAGAGAGCTGGACACGCATGTCAAGTTCAGAAGGACCGGCCGTAGAAGACGCCATACTTATTCCCTATTGGATCAGCCGTTCGACTTCCACAATGTGGGTTACAGACGACAGAGATGCCTGGCTCATCATAGGAGGCCGCAAAGAGGATGGCACACCCAACCGCGAGGTATGGTATTCACTTGATAACGGGGTCAACTGGAAATCCGGGGGCGCCAATATGACCCAGCCGGAGGAGATGCCGGGATTCATATCAGCTGACGGTATTGTTTCTCTTAAGAAGCGATCTGCATCGGCAGTGGATTTCAAGGAGGGTATGCGCCGCCTGAATGTTAGTGTAGAGGGTACTACAATCCTATGGGAATGTCCTCTCATCTTCATTTTCGGAGGGGTCGACGATCAAGGTCAAACAGCCAATACCATTTGGCGCGCCGCCCTGGCAAGATACACCTTCACTCCTATCATCTGATTGATAGGAAAATAATACGCAATTTATCTAACCCTGTTATTACAGGTAACCATAATACTTCTTAAAAACGGGTTTTAAATGAATAAGACACTTTCAAGGATGCTCAGGTTAATACCTCTGTTGGGGGTATTGATTTACTGCGCCCTGCCGGCCCGTTGTCAGGAAGACTACAGGTTTGAGATCGGTGGAGGTCTCGGAATGACGGGCTACCTCGGGGATTCCAATACAGCCAACATGTATTCTAACCCTGGCTTTGATGCCGAGGTCGTATTCCGCTATCTCCGTTCACCCCGGATTGCCTTCAAGACTCAGGTCTTCGCGGGCTCCCTGAGAGGCAACACCTCGAAAATGACCGATCTGCTCCCCTCGCCGGAGGCGCAGGATTATAAATTCTCGACTACTTTCTTTCAGGCAGCCGAGATGTTCGAATTCAATTTCCTGAATTTCGGGATGGGAGAAAGCTATAGGAAACTTAAACGTTTCTCACCCTATATAGCCGGGGGGTTGGGACTGAGCGTCTATACCGGTAGCGGATACACGGGATTAGCGTTCACTATCCCGTTTGGGTTAGGGGCAAAGATAAAACTTAAGGAGCGCCTGAATTTGGGCGTCGAGTTCATAATGAGCAAGACCTTCAGCGACAAGGTGGATTCACCGGTATTGGCGGATCCCCACGGTATCAAAAGCTCCTTTTTGAAGAACACCGACTGGTATTCTACCCTTTCGGTAACTCTAACGTATGAATTCTCAAAACGTTGCGCGGTGTGCAACTATAAAGACTGACCATCTATGGACGAGCTTCAGCAAATATTGAGTCAATTGGATCCCGAACGTATACCGGTTCATGTCGCTATGATCATGGACGGTAACGGACGTTGGGCAAAACAACGCCAACGGGATCGTTCGGAAGGCCACACAGAAGGGATAACAAGCGTTCATAATGTTACGGAATTCTCTTCGGATTTAGGTATAAAATACTTAACTCTGTATGCTTTCTCTACTGAGAACTGGAACCGTCCCCAAAAGGAGGTCGAGACCCTGATGTATCTGATAGGGTGGGCCATAGAAAGGGAGTTACCCGAACTTTTGGCTAACAATGTACGGATCCATCTGATCGGCGATATTGACCGCATACCGGAAGGGCCGCGCAAGAAACTTCTTGACTGCCGGGAGGCCACCTCCCATTGTACCGGTCTGCAGCTTAACATGTGTCTCAGCTACTCCTCGCGCTGGGAGATAGCTGAAGCAGCCCGCAGACTCGCGGCTAAAGCAGCTGCCGGTGAATTGAATCCGGACGATATAGATGAGAAGGCTTTCGCAGATGCACTCCCTACAGCCGGCATCCCGGATCCGGATCTGCTGATACGTACCGGAGGGGAATACCGCATCTCCAATTATCTGCTCTGGCAGATCGCCTACAGTGAGCTTTACTTCACACCGGTCCTATGGCCTGATTTCGGGAAAAAAGAATACGCCCTGGCTTTATTGGATTATCAGAAACGGGAACGCCGTTTCGGCAAGACAAGCGAACAGGTACAGAACAACGATTGAACGACAATGACAATGACAACTATACGCGATGACAGGTCTTATAGTCCGGTATGGAAACTTCTCCGCCAGGCTCTCCTGACGCTAACTGCGCTGACGGCCCCCATATTCGCCTACGCGCAAGATTACACCCTGCCGGGAGATACGATCTATAATCCGGATATTATCTATACCCCTATTCCGAAAACTTACGAGATAGCGGGTATTAAGGTAGAGGGCGTAAAAAACTCGGAAGACTATATCATCATTGGATTCTCCGGGCTGGCAGTCGGAGAACGCATTGAAGTTCCGGGCGATGCTATTACCAATGCCGTCAAGAGGTTCTGGCGCCAGGGTCTCTATGCCGATATCTCAATCAGTGCTGAGAAAATCTACGGCGATAAGATATGGCTGGTTATCAACCTTACTCAGCAACCGCGTATGTCTGAACTCCGTTTCGAGGGTGTCAAGAAGGGTGAGCAGAAGGACTTGACAGAGAAGCTGAATCTCGTACCGGGATATCAGCTGACTCCTAATATCATCGCCCGCACCCGCCAGATTGTCCAGAAATATTATGCCGACAAGGGATTCAAGAACGCTCAGGTTGTAATCAAGGAGGATCCGGATTTAAGCAAGGAGAACCAGGTTATTTTGACCATAGACGTGGACCGTCATAACAAAGTAAAGGTACATAAGATCTATATCGATGGCAACGAAGTGCTCTCAGACCGGAAGGTAAAGGGCGCGATGAAAAAGACCAACGAAAACGGCAATATCCTCAACCTCTTCAAGCAGAAGAAGTTTGTGGAGTCCGATTTCAAGGATGACCGTGCACGGATCATCCAGAAATACAATGAGCTCGGATACCGCGATGCCCAGATCACACACGATTCTGTAGCCCGTTATGACGATAAGAGCGTAGATGTTTTCCTGACTGTAGATGAAGGCAAGAAGTATTATATCTCGGATATCTCCTGGGTAGGCAACACTGTCTATTCAACTGATGTCCTGAATAATATGCTCGGCATCTTCCCGGGAGACGTTTACAATCAGAAACGTCTTAATAAACGTACTTTAGAGGATGATGATGCTGTAGCGAATCTTTACCTTGATAACGGTTACCTGTTCTTCCAGCTGGTACCGATCGAGGAAAATGTAAAGGGTGACAGTATCGCATTGCAGATGAGAGTGTTCGAAGGTCCACAGGCCCGTATCAATAGGGTAATCATCAATGGTAATGATCAGCTGTATGAGAAAGTTATCCGCCGCGACCTGCGTGTGCGCCCGGGTGAGCTGTTCTCCAAGAGCGACTTGATGCGCTCGGCGCGTGAGATTGCTGCCACCGGTCATTTCAACCCCGAGAATATGGATATCCGTCCCGAGCCGAACGAGAGCGACGGTACGGTAGACATTGTGTTCGGTCTGGAATCCAAGGCTAATGATAAGGTGCAGATCTCATTCGGTTGGGGTCAGACAGGCGTAACCGGTCAGGTTGCACTCTCTTTCACCAACTTCTCGATGCGCAATCTCTTCAATCCTTCGGCTTACAAGGGTATAATACCGCGTGGTGACGGCCAGACATTCTCTATCTCGGCCCAGACCAACGCCAAGTATTACCAGAGCTACAACATATCTTTCTTCGATCCATGGTTCGGCGGTAAACGCCCGAACTCCCTCTCTGTCTCAGTAGACTACAGCCGTTCTACCGGTATCAACTCCTCTTTCTATAACAACAACTGGTACAACGCCTATATGAACTCAATTTACAATATGGGTTCTTACGGTCAGAATTACAACACCTACGCCTATCAGAATGCCTACGACCCGAACAAGGTGCTCCAGATGGCCGGTGTTTCGTTAGGGTTCGGTACGCGTCTGACCTGGCCGGATGATTACTTCCGTTTCCAGGCGATGTTAGGATACCGCTGGTATTACCTCAAGAACTGGGATTACCTCTATTATATGCACAACGGTACTTCCAATTCACTCTCCCTGACTCTTCTTTTGGAGCGTACCAGTATCGACAACCCGATTTATACGCGCCGCGGATCCTCCTTCTCAATCGAGGGCACCTTCACGCCTCCGGCATCCCTCTTCCGCCGCGGTATAGACTGGAAACAGTTGGCATACCAGGCAGATGTACTTAAGGAAGACAAAGCCCAGACTGAGCTCTACAAATGGATCGAATATTGGAAAGTCAAGTTCAAGAGCAAGACCTACACTCCGCTGACAGATCCGGATGGTAGCTGGACGCTCGTTCTGATGAGCCGCGCTGATTTCGGTCTGTTGGGATCCTACAACAAGCACTTCAAATCTCCGTTCGAGACCTTCTACTTCGGTGGTGACGGTATGAGCGGTTCCTACACATACGCTACCGAGACTATAGCGATGCGCGGTTACGAGAATGGTCAGTTTACTCCTTGGGGTTATGAAGGTTACGCTTACGGTAAGTTCACCTTCGAGCTGCACTTCCCGTTCATGTTGCAACCCGCTACTACCATCTATGCTCTTGCCTTCGCAGAGGCCGGTAATGCCTGGACCCGTGTGGGTGATTTCTCACCGTTCAACCTGAAACGCTCAGCCGGTGTTGGTGTCCGTATCTATCTCTCCATGTTAGGTATCTTAGGTATCGACTGGGGCTATGGGTTCGACAAAGTTTGGGGACGACGTGGTGGCAGCCAGCTTCACTTCGTACTCGGACAGGAGTTCTAAACCAAGTCTTTCTACCATCTCAGGACTTCATGTCCCAAAGGCAGAATAAACCAATTTAAGGGTAAGCAGGTCTAATCTATGATTGCCGGTTCAAAACCGGCCGGCAACCATAGTCAGACAAAACCACATATCGAAATGAAAAAGATTTTATTCGCACTCGCATTGGCTTTCGCAGCCATACTCCCGGCGGCCGCTCAGAAATTCGCGCTCGTCGATATGGAATATATACTTAAGAATGTCCCGGCCTACGAGATGGCTAACGAGCAGCTCAATCAGGTTTCCCTGCGTTGGGAAAAGGAGGTCAACGAGCTTTCAAAAGAGGCTCAGACAATGTATAAGAATTACCAGGCTGATATGGTATTCCTTACTGACGACCAGAAAAAGAAACGTGAGGAAGAGATCGTAGCCAAGGAAAAGCAGGTTACCGATACCCGTTATAAGTACTTCGGTCCTGAAGGTGAGCTTTACAAGAAGCGTCAGTCGCTGATGAAACCTATACAGGAGGATGTCTACAATGCCGTCAAGGCTGTTGCGGAAGAAAAGGGGTATCAGACCATATTCGACCGTGCATCTTCACAGAATATAGTGTTCGCATCCCCGCGTATCGATGTATCCAACGAAGTATTGGCTAAACTGGGATACTCTAAGTAATTCCCATACGTTAATATTGTAGGGACATGCCTTTGGCATGTTAACCCGCTTACGGATGACAGTACTACATCGCAAAGCGATGTCCCTACAAATTCCAATGTAAACAAGACAAAAACAAATTCTAAATACAAAAATGATTAAGAAAGTACTTTTGGCCGTAGCTCTGATCTTTCCGATGCTCCTTTCGGCCCAGACTTTGAAAGTAGGAATCGTTGACTTCAACGGTATCCTCGGCTCTCACCCCGACACTGCCAAGGCTCAGCAGGAACTCTCTGAAGCTTCCAAGAAGTATGACGAGGCTTACGCTAAGCTCGGCGAGGAGATGAAGCGTCTTATCGATGAGTACCAGAACATGAAGGAGGATGAGCTTCCGGCTATCCGCGAGCGCAAGAGCCGCGATATTTCCGATTACCAGCAGAAACTGCAGAGCTTCGAGCAGTCCGCTATGCAGGATCTGCAGCGTCAGCAGGCTGAGAAGATGAACCCGATCATCGCTAAGATCCAGCAGGCTGTGGAATCAGTGGCAAAAGAGGGTAACTATTCTCTTATCGAGGTCAAAGAGCCTCAGCTGATCCTCTACTACGCAGATCCGGTAGAAGATATCACAGCAGCCGTAAAGGCTAAATTAGGTATCCAATAAACCAGACTTATCAGACTCAGAAATTTTCAATAAGAGCGGGCCTCTGATTTCAGCGACCCGCTCTCCATTTAATCTGGGAAATAAATCTTCAGCTGAGATTAATTAAATTGCCGAAATTTCGTTGAGAGAATAATGGAGAAACCGGGAAAGATAGGGATTTTTGATTCCGGATACGGAGGGCTGACAATATTGTCGGCTCTGCGCCGTCATCTGCCGCAATATGATTATCTCTATTTGGGAGACAACGCCCGCGCACCATACGGTAACAGGTCTTTCGATGTTGTCTATCGGTTTACCCTCCAGGCCGTAGAGGAACTATTCCTCCGAGGATGCAACCTGGTGATATTGGCTTGCAATACAGCCTCCGCCAAGGCCTTGCGCTCTATCCAGCAAAGGGATCTGCCAAATTTGGATCCGGAGCGTCGTGTATTAGGTATTATCCGCCCGACCGCGGAACATATCGGCAAGATAACGCGCTCGCGGCATATCGGCGTATTAGCTACCAAAGGCACCATCGATTCCCGGTCATACGAGATGGAGACAGCGAAACTATACCCCGATATTAAGGTTATAGGTCATGCCTGCCCTATGTGGGTGCATCTGGTGGAGAACAATGAGGCCATGAATCCGGGCGCTGATTATTTCGTCAAGAAAGACCTCGACCTTCTTTTAGCCCAGGATCCGGAGATTGATACTATCATCTTAGGTTGTACCCACTACCCCATCCTTAAAACCAAGATTAACCAGTATGTCCCTTCAGGTATAAGGATCTTGGGTCAAGGAGATATTGTAGCCGAATCTTTGGAAGATTACCTGAAACGCCATCCGGAGATGGAGAGGATGTGTACCAAAGATGGCACAGTTGAGTTTCTTACCACTGAAAACCCGGCGGTATTCGACCATTTGGCTTCCATGTTCTTAGGGCATCCGGTCTCCTCCGAAGGTATACGTCTCCCTCGCCCCATAACATAATTCAAATCCCATAATATTCAAATCCCATAAACAATTTCATGAAAAAAATCTTTTACACATTCGCTTTTTTAGCACTTGCGCTGGTATCCTGCGACAAGGATGATGACGATCTGCTTCCGGACCCGACCCCGGATAATCCGTTCACAGAGATTACGACCATGTATTTCAATTCGCCCGAACTCAAATTCAATGCTGACGGGTACTGGGCCGATTACAGGCGTAACGAGAACCTGCATCTTTACGGATTCCGGTTCAACCATTATCTGACCGTTTATGATACCGTAGAGGGGTTCATTGTTTCCAAGAATCAGGATACTCGGGAGTTCGACCCTATGTATGAGCATCCATACACAGTTATGGGAGGCGGCGGCGTTAATGGGGTCGGCACTCCATACTTAGTGGCCACTTACGCTACCAATGAGAATCCATCGAACCCTTCTTTGAGGATTACGAACAATAATTTCATGCCGTTTGCTCCGCAGTCCATTACTGTAAACAATACAACATACGTGTATTATACACTGCGTGATGGAAATGCCTTCTCAAAGAAATTCGAGGCTGGCGACTGGTTCAAACTGACCATCCACGGTGTTCAGCCAAACGGCGAGGAGAAGACAGTCGACTTCATGCTGGCCAATTGCACCTCCTCCAATCACCCGGAAGCGGAGATAGTAACCAAGTGGACCAAAGTAGACCTGACACCCTTAGGCAAAGTCCAGAGTCTCTACTTCACCCTCTCCAGCTCCGACAACAGTGAATGGGGCATGAACACCCCCGGTTACTTCGCCATGGGCTCCTTCTCCTACATCATGTAATGACTCAAAACTCAATTAATGAAAACTGCGGAGGTGAACGTCAATTTATGCCTCTGCAGTTTCATTATAACTTATGAAGAAACTATCATTACTGTTACTGCTATTCCTCAGTTTTTCTATTCCTTGCATAGCTGAATTAAGCCGGGAAGAAAAACTGGATCTGACAAAGAAGCAATTGAAGTCAGATCCCTCCAATTCGGACCTGCTTAAGACAGCGGGGCAACTATCGCTTAATTTAGGTAAATACGAGGAGGTGATATTGTATGCAGACCGTCTTTTGAAACTCAGCCGTAATAGAAAAGATAGTCTTGAGCTGCAAGCACAGGCCCACATTCTTCTCGGAGATGCCTATTTTAATTATTCCATGATGAGAGAGGCGCTTGATCATCTTGAAAAAGGGAAGTCCATTGCCGAGCAACTAAAAAATCACGATGTCTTAGCCTCGGCATATATCGGGTTAGGTATTTATTATACACATGGGCGTGCTAATCCGGAGCAAGGCATTATTTATTACAATAAGGCCCTCGAACATGCGGATTCCGCTCATAATCAGCTCAAGCAGGCCATTGCTCTCTATAATTTGGGTAATCTCTGGCTCATAAAAGGGAATACAGAGGGAATAAGGTATGCCCGCGAAGCTTTCCGTAAAGCAGAGGATTTAAAGGATAATGAGTTCGCCTTCCATGCTTGCTCCATAATGATCGGATTCAGTCTCATTCAAAAAGATCCCAAGGAGGCCGAGAAATGGTTGGCAACCGCCAAGAAAATAATGGAGAGTGCCGGTACTGAAGGCCGTGAAGCATACCTGGAATTATTTGAAGCACGTTCAGCTGTCCTCTCCGGTGACTTGGAAAAGGCCGACAAGATATATAGACATTGCATTGAGAATGTTGATGACCTTACGGTATCAATGAGGCCCAATTTGTTTAACATGTACGGATTATTCCTGTTAGAGCATAACCGCGCAAAAGAAAGTATCAGTATCTTTGAAAGAGGACTTGTTGAAGCAGGGAGAAATAAGATTGGGTCAGATTCTATTTCTTTAATCGAGCGACTCGCGGAGGCGTATCATCAGATTGGCGATAATGCCAAAGCCTTCCAACTTATGGAGAAACATAAGGATCTGGTAAACCGTATGCATGCCAGGGACGAAGATTTAAGCTACATGGAGTTTAGTGTTAAAAATGACCTGCAGCTGAATCAGTTGATGATGGAGCGCCAACGCGCACAACTACTTTCAAAAGAACGGAACCTTATTGTCGTTATATCTATCTGTCTATTGCTTGCCGTGACATCCGGTCTCCTTATCTATTATTACAGGCGCAAGAACAGGTTGTTCAAATCTATTATTGAGCAAAACCGTCAGACTATGGAACGGGACCGCCTTATTCGTGAGCAGATTGAAGTCTCTTCTTCCAATGAAGAGGAGCCACACATCAAATCAAATACTCCTCGGGAGGGTACCGGCTCTGATAAAGGGTTGACGGAGTTGGCAGACCGATTCGCTATCTTAATGATTAAGGAGCGCCCTTATGAAAATCCGGAAGTCAATGTCAATACTGTCGCAGAGGCCCTGGGCACCAACCGCACTTATCTTTCTAAAGCGATCAAGCAAACGACCGGCCTATCCTTCTCAGAGGTGGTTACTCAATACAGGGTAAGACGCGCGACCGAACTCCTTTCCGACCCTACAGAAGATAGACCTCTCAAACAGATCGCCGCTGATGTCGGATTTAAATCCATGTCTGCTTTTTACGCAGCTTTCCGAAATCAAGTAGGAATGTCCCCGACTCAATTTAAAAAAAACGCTACCGACTCTTCAAAACAGTCCTGAGATTTCAAATTTGCAATCTCAGGACTGTTTCAATTTCCACAACTGTCCTAATTACCTTACTTTTGCCTTATAGAATTTTGGTCGACAGACCTTTTTTAATAACCCTTTAAAATCCTACGCATGAAGGAAACTAAACTACTCTTCTTATCCTCGGTAGCCCTCTGCGGACTTACTGCCATTGCAGCGGGGAACGTACTCCTACCGATGAAGCATCAAAAAACGGAGGTTAAAGTTGAAGTGGCTCCCAACGGCAAGACCATCTCCAAGAAGACCCCTACGGTCTCCCATCGTCAGAATGTCCAAACGCACCGGAGTCCTCTTCGGGCAGTGGTAGCTCCCGACCATGACACCTATTATTGTGATTTCAGCACCCCGGATGCGCTGACCGGTTTCACAATCATAGATGCCAATCAAGATGAAGAGACTTGGAGAGTCTACGATAGTGGAATGGCAGAGATATACTGGAACTCAAATGAGCCGATGGATGACTGGATGATTACACCGGCAATCCAACTTATCGCCGGAGAAAGGTATATTATAAGCTTTGATGCCGCAAGCCAGTCTGACTCTTATCCGGAACGTCTTGAAGTATTCATGGGTAGAAGCAACGACATTCAAAGCGCCTCTTATGAATTGATGGGGCCCACTATTCTTCCCGGACTAAACGATGGTAGCCTTACTTCTTACGGTTTTTATTTTACCCCTGAAGAGGGAGGTGATTGGTATATAATGTTCCATGGAATTAGTGATGCGGATATGAACCGTATGATGGTCGACAATATCTGCGTTTCTTCACCCGGAGCCACTCCTATTCCCGGTGAAGAAGCTATCGCTTATGAGGAAATCGTCCTTTTGGACCAAGATTTCAGCGCTGTAGGCGGATCCCTGGAAAATCCGATTGTTGCCGATAGCGAGCCAGGACATTATATCCCGGCCTTACCGGGTTGGAGAGGACTTGATGTCTATGGTATTGGTGGCGCCATACTTTTAGATCCTTCATACTCCGTATATAACTGGACTCAATTGGCACCTCCGGCTGTAACTTTCACTCACCCCAATGCAGAAGGTTATTACCGCGGTAAAGTTTCAATCGAAGCCCGAGTGGTAGAGTTCAGTTCAACCGCCGCTGAATTCAATAACTGGGAATCACTGGGCTTCAACGGAATGAAAGGCTCTACGGACTGTCCCGGCGCATGGACCTGGGCCGGTAATGAAGGTTCATTCACTGTCGATTTGAATAGAGACGGGGAATGGACTACTATCGATAAGGAGGTTCTTTTTGGAGGTGAGGCTTCACTGATTGACAGCAGTTTCGATGATCCTCATGCAATGGTTCCGATGGGAGTATACCCCTGTAATACCCTTTCCGGTCGTATCTGCATGGATTTCAACAGTAAAGCGGCTATCCGCTCCTATAAA
This sequence comes from uncultured Sangeribacter sp., assembly GCA_964553075.1. GTDB lineage: Bacteria > Bacteroidota > Bacteroidia > Bacteroidales > Muribaculaceae > Lepagella. The sequence goes on from CAZKJP010000012.1 coordinate 31,976, forward strand.
ATTTCGGAATTGATACCAATCGTACCTCCAGTAAATGCTTGGGAAACTACTGAATATACACCGGAAGGCTTTACAATCGCATGGGATGCTATAGAGGATGCAGATTATTATATGGTAACTCTTTATACGGGGGATTATTTCGGGGACAATTTAGAATCCTTGGAAACTAAACGGGTAACTGATCCGGAGTGCCATTTCGATGTTGAGACAAAAGACGGATATCCCCTTTATGTTAACATGTTTGTGGTTAAAGGAGAGTTACGTTCTCCTACCAGTCCCACCTTCCGTGTCTTCCAGGTTGATACTCCTGAACTGTCAATCGCTAAAGGTAATACTGACGGAAAGGCAATCGTAAACTATGACGTATATACAGATACTCATCTTCTGAATGTTATCGGTCAGTCAGCAACAGTTGAGGAGGCGGCTATCCCCGAATTCTGTATAGCTGATATCTCCTTCTCTAAATATCCCAATACTCCGGAGGACACGGAACTTGATTATGAAATGTCCCTCCAAGATCAGGCTATAGGCTGGACAGCTTATCCTTATGTCAGTATCCAGGACGGTGCTTATGTTTGCAATAATTACTCAGCATCATGGGGGGCTTGCGATTATATGAGCATCAGTGGGAACTGCGCTTACGACTTCACTAACCATGAAGGAAAACTAAAGGTTTCAGTAACAGCTAAGACAGATGGATTCTGCAATATGTCCGCACGCTTGCTATCATTTAATGACATGACACGGAGTTTTGAGATGTTTGATTCTCAGTACGCCAGCTTGACCAATGAATACGTCACTTATAATTTCGAACTGGATCCACAGCATAAGGAGAACGTAATGTTTGGATTGACTACCGGTGGTCAAGATACAAATTACATCAAGGATCTGAAAGTAACTTGCGACTTGGCTGCTGGAGAGTTATTCTATATGCCCTTCATTGTGGGATATCTTGATTTCACTCAATCAAACGTTACAACGGGTGCTTTCAATCTTAACTATCCGGCAGACGCCAATATGATTCGTGTGGTTTCCCAAGCTCTACGCTATCTGGCCGACGATGAAGGATACTACTATTATTTAGCACGCTCACCGTTCTCAGAAGCTGCTATTCTTGAAAATATTCCTGTAGTAGGTATTGATTCTACTCGTGAAGATGATAAATTCAAGGAAACAGAATACTACAACCTGCAAGGTATCAGAATAAAAGGAGAGCTTCCTGCCGGTGTTTATATCCGCAAACAGGGTTCCAAGACCGAAAAATCCATCATCAGATAATCCCTCTTCCTTCCCCTAAAAGAGGAAGGTTAAACCAAAATATTTCCCCTAAGAGAGGAAGATTTCCTAAAATTCTTTCCTCCCTTAGGGGAAATATGCATTATCTTTGCTCCCAATTCAAAAGCACTCGCTTAATTAAATTCCAGCTAATACTTATGAAACTACTGATCAGGATTCTTGTCGCTATCGGGTTGGGGATACTCGTAGGATGGTTCGCCCCGAACTGGCTCGCGGCTGTCTTCAATACATTCAATGGCATCTTTTCCCAATTCTTGGGATTTATGATTCCTCTTATTATTGTCGGATTCGTGACACCGGCTATAGCTGAAGTCGGTTCGCGAGCCGGCAAGCTATTGGTCGCCACGGCTTGCCTTGCCTATTTCGCTACCTGTTTCGCCGGACTCCTCTCCTACTTCTGCGGCACCCTCACCTTCCCCGGAATGATCGGAGGTGAAGAAGGCCTGGCTCAGATTGAATCGGCCAAACCTATAGAACCCTATTTCACCGTAGACATACCAACCCCACTACCTGTAATGACAGCCCTGGTCCTCTCTTTCCTCTTGGGACTCGGAATCGCATTCCTAAAAGGAGATATTCTCCGCAAAGGGTTCAATGAACTGAGAGAGATAATTAAAATGGCCATCGACAAGGCTATCATTCCCTTATTGCCGATTTATATATTCGGCATTTTCCTCAATATGACAGTCGAGGGTCAGGTTATGATGATACTCCGCACTTTCGCTAAGATCATTATCGTAATTTTCATTCTCCACATTGGCATACTGATAATCCAGTATTGTATTGCTGCTTGCTTCAACCGTCAGAACCCGTTTGGGATGTTCAAAAAGATGATGCCGGCATATTTCACCGCGTTAGGCACCCAAAGTTCAGCCGCCACCATTCCCGTTACACTTCGTCAGACCATCTCTATGGGGGTGGATGAGGATGTAGCAGGGTTCGTAGTGCCGCTATGTGCTACGATCCACATGTCCGGGTCAGCCTTGAAAATAACCGCCTGCGCCTTGGCTCTTACTATTATGCATGGCCAACCTCACGATCTTGGACTCTTTATCCATTTTATTGCAATGTTAGGCATAACCATGGTAGCGGCACCCGGGATTCCGGGGGGGGCGATTATGGCGGCGTTGGGACCTTTGGGTACCATTTTAGGATTCGACCAGCAGATGTTAGCCTTGATGATCGCCCTCTATATAGCTATGGATAGTTTCGGGACGGCCTGCAACGTTACCGGAGACGGGGCCTTGGCGGTCATACTTAACCGTTTCTTCGGTAGTAAGGGATCTAAAGAAGGCAATATGGATTTACAGGACAAGGCAGTGAGTCCGGAGGTCTAAGCAAGTTTAACACGCTTTTTTAGGCTACTATTTAAATTTTTCGTAAATTTGAAAACTTGCAGCAAATCCGCTGTAAATTCATCTGTTGTCGTTTCAACGACTTGATTCAATATTCATTATGACACTTGACGAAATAAAGAAGACAATAGAAGCCGGTGACCCGGACGGCAAGGCTTTGGAAATGTTAGATGCCTACATTACCGAGCATCCTCACGCCGAGGAGGCATACATTCTCCGTGGTATGAGGTATTGGAGCATGAGTAAACGCAGTAAAGCCATAACGGATTACCTATCCGCCATCCGCCTCAATCCGGATTCGCAAGCCAAGACGTTATTGGCAAGCGCAAACCAGATACTGGATTTTTATAATAAAGACCTCTATAATCCTTAAATGAATATAGGGATGGCAACCATCTTGTCCGAACAGCTTGATGGTTCATGGAAGGTCATTAGAAAAGAACTGTAAAAAACAGGTAGGCCTATAAAAAAAGAGAGAGCTGATTTCACAATCAACTCAGACTCTTGGCTTAACTAAATAAATTCTTACATGTCTTATAATCTTGCTTTCATAGTATAGTTCACAAAAGTAGACATAATATGTAAGGAGTACAAATCATTTTAGTTAAGTTATGTTAACCAAGCAGTATTATTGGTTCTACAACACGTTTTCATGGCATTCTCTCCACTCTTCTCCCCTAATATTACCTTTCTCTTCTCAATATAGATAACTTTATGGAATATCCTCTTGCAAGCGTCATAATACCGGTTTATAACCGTGCTCATCTCATCGAAAGATGTTTGGATTCGGTCCTTCTCCAGAAGTACCGTCCGTTGGAAATAATTGTTGTGGATAACAATTCCAAAGATGGCTCACTCTCCACGGTAGCAACTTGGATGGAGAATCATCCGGAGAAGGAGGTGACATATAAGACAGGTGTATGTACGGTCCAAGGAGCTTCCGCGGCCCGAGGATTCGGGGAAAGTATGGCAACCGGGGATATTCTCTTCTTCTTCGATTCAGACGACACGATGCGTCCGGATCTCGTTAAGGATGCTATGGAGGTCTTCGACCGGTATCCGGAGACAGAAATCGTAGGTTGGAGAGTCCAGTTCCATACACTAAACGGAACCGTCAGGGATTCCCACGCTTGGCGACCCAGTCAGAGTCTGGATTATCACATGATTAATGCCGTATTACGCACCCAAGGATATGCCGTCAGAAAAGAGACCCTTACGGCTGCCGGAGGATGGGTAGCCGGTATCCCGGTCTGGAATGATTGGGAGTTGGGGGTACGCTTGCTGCTGCGCAAACCGGATATAAAAGTCTTGGATAAGATTCAGGCAGATGTCTGGAGTCAGGAGGAATCTATTACTGGCAAGGACTTCTCATCTAAAGCAGGGGAATGGGAACGCATCATGGATATGGTAGAAAACGAGGCCCTCGCTTCCGATCATCCCAAACGCGAGCACATAGCCCGTCTCGTAGCATACCGCCGGGCTATATTAGCGGCCCACTACAAACGCGAAGGACAACCCGTCTTAGCCGAAGAACTCCTGAAGAAGGCGATTTCCTCTTCTCACCTATCCTTCACCCAAAAACAGGCCCTAAAGTTAGCTTACCGATACACAACCGGTGGGCTTCGCGGTGCTTTCCATATCGTGGGCCCTCTTCTCTGACTTACTGATTCTCCTCCCCAACCTTCCCGGAAATTATACTAAGGCCGGGATTTTTCATATACCGAAGGTTAGGTTTTTTAAAGTTGAGGTGTCTTATTAGGGAAAGACAATAAGTAGAGACATTACCGAATGACGGCAACTGATATCGAACAGCTTTTTAAAACCCACTACGCGGCCATGTTCCGGCTTGCGATGCTGATTCTCCAGGATGAGGATCTGGCGCGCGATACCATACATGACGTTTTTGAGACTCTTCTGAGAGCCGGTAAGAGGGATGTAGCGGAGGCGTATTTGCTCAAAGCTGTCAGAAACCATTGCTTTAATCATCTCCGGTCCCTATCTACGCGGGAACGTATCAAGCAACTGTACGCCCTTGAAGAGACAGAAATAGAAGATGAGGAATGGCCCGATGAGGAGACTTTAGCCATCCTACATTCATCTGTCTCCAATGACCTTACCGAGGCCTGCCGTAGGGTGGTGACAATGAGGTTCACCGATGGAATGAAATATAAGGAGATAGCTGCTGCTCTTAATATAAGTGAAGTGGCAGTCTATAAACATCTCCGTCATGCGATTGATGTCATACGCAAAAAACTCAACGATCATGGACAAGATTGACAGACTCCTCGACCTTCTCGAGAATCCCGAACGCTATTCCGATCAGGAAATAGAGGAGATACTTGCTGACCCGGAAGTCAGGGAGACCTATGGCTTGCTCGCTAAAACTAAATCATCCCTATCCCCTATTCAGGTGCCTGACGTGGATTCGGAGTGGAAACAATTCAGTCGCTCCCACCGGGAGGGACTGCCAATCTTACGCAAGCTTTTGTACCGTAATACCGCCGCTGCGATCGCAATCGGGATTGCATCATTGGCTGCGATTGCTACTGTAGTCGGAGTGAGTCTAAAACGCAATATCGTATCCACAGAGACCGTGCCCTCTTTAACAGTTACTGACGACACTAAGGGAACGGCGTCTGATTCTACCCTATCTTTAGAAATGGAGACCCCTATGGATTCGCAACCAGAAACAATACTCTTTGATAATGAGAGTTTGGGAGACATCTTAAACCGGATCGGAGAATATTACGGTTACAACGTCCAGTTCAATGCTCCGGAAGTGAGCGATCTGCGTCTCTATTTCCGTTGGGATCAATCGCAGTCTCCGGAGGAAGTGGCTAAGGCTCTCAACAACTTCGAGCAGATCCATATAATACTCAAGGATAATACCATAATTGCTGACTGACATCATGACAAAGATCTTAACCCTTATCTGCGCCATGATGACATTCCTCATGGCCAATGCCGATTCATTCTCATATCGGTTCAATTCAACACCTCTACCCCAGGCTATCCGTCAAATAATGGAGGATCATCCGGGACTGGAGATCAATTTCATCTATAATGAATTGGAGAATTACAAAACCAGTGGTACGGTCAATGCCAATGATGCTTATGAAGCCCTGCATCAGGCTGTAGGTTTAAATCCGGTAACGATAGTAAAATACAACAAATCATTCTATCTGGAGGCTTTACAGCGTGGAAAGTATATCTACCGTGGCAAAAGCGTGGGGCCGGACCGCACGCCGGTGGTGGCCGCTACGGTCATGCTCCTCTCCCCTCGCGATTCTACTGTCCTCACTTACGGCATAACCGATGATGCCGGAAGGTTCTCCATTCCTTGCGACATGAAGAAAGTCATTGCAAAATTATCTTCCACCGGCTATAAGACCACCTACCGCCGTTGCGATTCGTTCAATGTAGGTACTATTGTCATGCAGGAGAAAGCGGTGGCACTGAATAGTGTCAATGTAGAGGCAGACAACTCGGATCTTCAGCCTGACCGCTCTATATATATTCCGACTTCACGCCAGAAGAACGCTTCCCAGACAGGAACAGACCTTTTGGTCCACATGTCCATTCCCCAATTGGGATTGATCAAGAATGGAAGTGTCGTCACTAATTCAAATCAACCTGTAGCCCTGTTTATCGATTATTTACCGGCCAGTCAAAGCGACCTGCAGGCAATGCGTACCGAGGATGTGAAGAGGGTAGAATTTTTTGAATACCCCTCTGATCCGAGACTTCAAGGTAACCGTTATGCAATCAACTTCATCATGCAGAAATATGAATATGGCGGCTATGTGAAGGCCTTGGGGCATACTAATCTAATAAGCAATCCTGTAGGGGAGGCGGTGGCTAACGTTCGTCTGCAGCATAAGAATATGACCTATGATGTATTAGGGTCTGCTCTATTCTATGAACGTAAGCATGAAGGTGCGGATTTGACCGAGACATTCCGGCTGCCTCAGGAAAATGGTGAGACTGCTGATTTTCAACGCTACTCCTCTACCTCCTCGTCCAAACTGAAACGGAATTGGTATTTCGCTACCGCGAAAGCTACATATAACTCTGACGATATCCAGGCTTCCTCCCAAGTCCGGGCAAGATTTGACCGCGAGCCCGATACGCAAACCGACGGCAGCGTCTCCTATACCCTGCCGGACTTCCCGAAAAGTGCATATACGACCTTCCGGTCTGAGCGTTCCCAGTATGTGGCTTACGATGGATATTATTTTTTCCGTCTTTCTCCAACCAATTCCATCGTCTTCACGCCCTCTTACAATTATTCCCATACAGAACAGGATTCCCGCTACCGTGAGACAGGGTTTGACGATATAATTAACGGAGCCTCCGACCATACCAACAAACTCTCGGGCAATCTGAAATATACCCATAATTTCGGGAAGGCCGGCAACCTTACCCTCGGAGTCAACGGAAATTACGAATATAATAAGACACTGTACACCGGCTCGTACACCACCCTTGACCGAGCAAGATCCTCACGTATCGAGGCTGGGATAGATTACAATGTACAGGTCGGTAAAGTCTACGGGACAGCTTCTTTCGCCTGGGACTGGGACCGATTGCAATTCGGGGATATGATCGACCGGCCTTCGACCCCGAAAGCCTCGCTGTCTCTCCAATATGCTCCCAATAAACACAATTCCCTTAGTATGTCAAGTACCTTCTTTTCGTGGCTCCCTGAACCGAGCTTTAAGAGCGAGCGGGTGATCTATTCCAATCCTTTCGTAAGTTATACAGGCAACCCGAATATCGCGCCGATGAAGAGTCTTGATATGGATATTTCCTACACTTGGATTCCAAACAATAATTATAACCTGACTGCTTATGCTTCTGCCTGGTATGTAGGAGACCGTTATGTTTATGACTACGAAGCCTCCTCGGAGGGTGTGCTACGAACCATAAAGCAACCCTTAGGCAAGTACGCGCAAGGATCATACGGCATCCGGGCAACCGCTCGCTTCTTAGACCGCTCCTTGGTTTTCACCGGAAACTTCGGCCAACGTTTCAACCACAATGGGCAACCCTATAACCTTAACCGCTCCTCTATAAACTGGTATGTTTCCGGCATTTATTACTTAGGGAACTGGTATTTCAGCTTCGCATATACTTCCCCGCAAGGGGCTCCCGACGGGTGTATGAACGGTATATGGGTTCACGAGAGGAGCTTCTGGTATATGACCGTAGGCTGGGGCAATTCACATTGGAAAATCAACGCCCACATGGTGAACTTCACCCGCTGGAATTACCGCAGTACCCGGTATGATATGCAGAGCAAGTATTATGATACGGATGAGGTGAAATTAGGTGACACAGACCGCGCCTATATTCAATTGGTAGCGACCTACACCTTCGGCTTCGGCAAGAAAGTACGCCGCGACAACGAGCCCTCCGTCTCCGGCTCCGCCTCCTCCGGCATCCTCAAGTAACCCCATCTATCGAGGATAATGTAAATATCACAAAGAAGAGTATCTCATTTCTCAATTCCAGAG